>JAEYRN010000042.1 GCA_023435565.1 Bacillota bacterium | reverse complement strand
ACAGTTAAGTCAACGCTTCGGAACATCAATTTTTGAAAAATCGTTAAAGCTTTCGATATTTTCAAAAATTGATATTGATTGATATGACTTAACTGAGAAAGCATTTTGAAGTGGGAAAGTTGAGTTAGATAGCAAACAAATTAGAAATCCTCCAAGATAAAAAGTTGATATACCCATTTAGCTAAGGATTTATTTCAATATCGGCTGATTTTTGTTATAATGAGAGAATTGTATAATTTATAATGTAAGCTTCAGTTCACAATATATTAATAGATACATCTGGGATTGCCACTATATATTGTGGCTGATGGGTCAACTAAGGTGATTATGCAATTCTCATATAATTAAATGCTGAAATTTTATTATTTAAGGTGAAAATCGTGGAAAGAGTATCCATATTAAAAGTATCATCTTATCAAGACAATTTGGCTGAAAAAATCGAAAGACTATTGGTACCATTTGGCGGATTGGGGTCATTTTGTAAACGTGGCGAACGGGTCTTACTGAAACCGAACTTGGTTATGCCCAAAACAGTAGAGAGCGCAGCACTTACACATCCGGCGATGATTATGGCGTTAGTACGAATGCTGCTTGATCAAGGTTGTCAAGTGGGGATCGGCGACAGTCCCGGGATGGGCAGTGCCGAAAGTGTGATTAGGAAAATGGGGATTTTTGAAGAATTAACTCGTTGCGGGGTAAAAATTGTTGAATTTGAGAAGAGCGTCTCTTGGAAAGAGTTTGTAAGAACCCAGGATTTAAAACGTAGGTTTAATAATTTGGAATTGACCGGGGAATTAACCGAATATGACAAAGTGATAAATCTTCCTAAGTTGAAGTCCCATGGACAAATGGGAATTACTTTGGCCACTAAAAACCTTTTTGGTTGTGTTGTTGGGCATGGGAAAGGCCGCTGGCATTTTGTCGCCGGTAGTGACCTTAATATTTTTGCTAGGATTATAGTAGAGATAGCCCTGACTGTGAACGCAGATTTGCATATTCTGGATGGGATTATCGGTATGGAAGGAAATGGGCCAACTAGCGGTCGAGCCAGAGAATTAGGTTTATTATTGGCAAGCGCTAATCCAATAGCATTGGATCGTTTGGTAGTAGAGATTATCCGGAAAAGTCCGGATCAGTTTCCGATCTTTACGGCTGCCCGAGAATTGGGAGTTACCGGAGTAGATTTGGAACAGATAGAGGTTATCGGTGAAAATGTTGCCGATCTTTTGGTTGCTGACTTTGAAATCCCAGCCCGACGTCAAATAAACGAATTTAAAAATGAAATTATCAGTAAGCTATATAAATGGTTGATCCGGCAAAGATTAACCATCGATTATCATATTTGTGTCAAATGCCGTAAATGTCAAGAACATTGTCCGGCTGGGGCCATTAGTATCGGGAAAAAGGTAAAGATCAAAGAAGCCCATTGTATTAAGTGCTGTTGTTGCCAGGAATTTTGCCCGTTTGGAGCAATTAGTTTACAAGATGTATGGACTTTCAAATTATTAAGAAAAATTACAAAACGGCTTCGATAGCATCACTCGCAGGATTTGGCAGTAAGAAAGCGAATAAATAAACCGGAGGTTAGTAAAGTGATTATACTTGGAATTGACCCCGGAACGGCAATTACCGGATTTGGTCTGATTGCCAAACAAGGTAATCATTTGAAACGAATTGCTTTCGGAGTCATTCGAACTAATCCGGAAATTGGGATGGCCCTAAGGTTAAAACAAATTCATCAGGAACTGAGGGTAATTATTGAACATTATCGTCCTGATGTAATGGCTGTAGAACAGCTGTTTTTCAACAAAAATGTCCGGACAGCACTGGCGGTTGGTCAGGCCCGGGGGGTAATTCTTTTGACTGGGGCCGAGGCTGGTTTGGAAATTATTGAGTATACTCCTTTACAGGTTAAAACGGCGGTAGTCGGATATGGTAGAGCTGAGAAGGCGCAAATTCAGGAGATGGTACGAATGTTACTCTGCCTTAGTGAAATCCCCAAGCCTGATGATGCGGCGGACGCATTGGCAATTGCAATTTGTCATGCCCACTCCTATAAGGTTAGCTCACTAGGTTTTTAATAGTTGAGAGTTGACAGTTTTCAGTTGACAGTTATAGTATGGTATTAAGTTTTGAGTGTTTATCTAAAACAAAAATACAGAGCTGGACAGCTTATTGGTTGAGTTTAAAGGGAAGTACGAACCCTTTTGGCCATGAAATAAATAGATAAATGGAGATAAATAGAATGATTGCTACCTTAACCGGAAAAGTTGCCGATGTAGGAGGGGAAAGTTGTATCATTGATGTTAACGGAGTCGGATACCGGGTGTTAATGCCGTTGCCTGCATTGGAAACCTTGAGCCGGACAACTGAACCGGTAAAAGTACATACCCATTTTCACTTGCGTGAAGATGGCGCCAGTCTATTCGGTTTTTTGTCCCTTGAAGACAAAGTGATTTTTGAAAAGATTATCGGTGTATCCGGAATCGGCCCTAAAACCGCCCTGGCTATTTTGAGTAGTTTGTCCGGGGATAGTTTTCGGGAAGCGATTGAAAATGAGGATCACCGGGTTTTAACTGCTATATCCGGAGTAGGGCTAAAGACAGCCCAACGTCTTGTTCTGGAATTAAAAGGAAAGTTGGGGCGCATTACACGGAGCGTAACCGGAGACATAAAAGCAGCCCCGCGATATGTTAGTTCAATCGGAGACGCGGTTGATGCTTTAGTCGCTTTGGGTTATCCGCAGAAAGAAGCAGCTGTGGCGGTTGATTCCGTTTACAAACAGGATAAAGACATGACTACTCCGGAAATGGTTCGCCTGGCATTGCGGAATCTGGGCCGGAAGTAATAATAGAAGGGAACTAAAGTGGAAGAAGAACGGATAATAAGCGCTTTAAAACAGAATATTGATATTGAAAACGAGTTTAATCTTAGGCCGCGAAATTTTGCCGAATATATTGGGCAGTCCAGGGTGAAGGAGAATCTTGAAATATATATTCAGGCAGCCAAATCCCGTCGGGAATCTTTAGATCATGTTTTGCTTTATGGACCACCCGGACTCGGCAAAACTTCGCTGGCACATATTATCGCTAATGAACTGCAAGTAAATCTGCGGATTACCTCGGGACCTGCTATAGAGAGGCCTGGGGATTTAGCGGCGATACTAACCAATTTGGAATCCAACGACGTTCTTTTTATAGACGAAGTACATCGGCTCAATCGTAGTGTTGAAGAGGTTCTTTATCCGGCAATGGAGGATTTTGCCCTGGATATTATTATTGGGAAAGGGCCAAGCGCACGTTCCGTACGAATTGATTTACCCCGGTTTACTCTTGTTGGGGCGACTACCAGGGCCGGTTCACTTACTTCCCCGCTTAGGGACCGTTTTGGTATTATTAACCGGTTGGAGTTTTATGAGAGAGATGATTTGCAGGAAATAGTAACCCGATCGGCGGCAATATTAAAAATCGCGATTGAACAGTCGGGGGCTAGAGAGATTGCCGGGCGTTCCCGGGGTACGCCGCGGATTGCCAACCGGCTTTTAAAACGGGTGCGCGACTTTGCTCAGGTGAAGGCTTCGGGAGATATTACCGCCGCAGTTGCCGATCAGGCTTTACAAATGATGGAAGTAGATCCTTTGGGATTGGACCGGATTGACCGGACCGTCCTTTTAACAATTATCGATAAATTTGAAGGTGGTCCGGTGGGATTGGATACGATTGCCGCCTCGATAGGCGAAGAACCGGAGACAATTGAGGATGTGTACGAACCATTCTTACTCCAGATTGGTTTTATCAACCGGACACCCCGAGGGAGGACCGCCACCCGACTGGCTTATGAACATTTTAACCGTCCATACCGGACTTGCTCAACCCAGGATGGTTTATTTGCTCCTGAATAGCGGGTTTTTTTGGGGAAACTTGAATTTAAATAGGGTAGGAGGGATACTAAATGAGAAAAATTCTAGTTTTTTCTGCCTTAATTATGATGGTTGCTTTAACAAATATCTGTTTTGCAGATTCAATTCCTTCACGTAAAGCAACCCCGGTTGACGATGTTTTCGAGCCTTATACCGCTGATAATTGGATTGTATCTCCCGATGAGGAACAAGAAGGAGACCAAATCAGCAATGAGGTTTTAGAATCGGATATCCGCGCGGCTATTGCCTGCTATGATCAAGATTACTTACGAGTCGATATTTTGCTTTACAATTCTAATTCATACCAGTGGGATAATTTTTATGCGATCGAATTCGAGTATGATAAAAATATTTATGAGTACTATACATACTACCCTGATACAAACGAGTTGGTATATACTCAGGAAAAAAACGGGCAAACCATTAAACGCCAGTTATTAGATCTTAACAAATCAGATGATCAGGCCGGAGTTACTTCTTCCGGTGGGGAAATTAAAGATGATAATATTTATTTTATCATCAACAAAAATAAGCATTTGACGGGAGAAAAAGGCAAAACTTATTATTTGACTACCAAATTCATTGCGGGTTATGTGGATGTTGATAAAAAACTGGTAATTGCCGACGAAACAATTGATGTTAATTTACATTTTGTAAAATAATATCTCTATTTAATTACCACTTAACCTATTATACAAATTAATTTGGATTAATATTATTTATCCATCATATTGGACGGTGAGTTTTATTGTCAATTATTATCCATACCTGCTGCGGACCTTGCGCCTGTTACAGTACCAAACAATTGCTTGAAGAGGGTTTGCAGCCGACTCTCTTTTTTTATAATCCAAACATTCATCCCTATCAGGAACAGAAACTCCGCTTGGAGGGATTTCGGCAATTGGCCGATTACCGGAGACTTCCATCGATAGTTGAGCCCGGTTATGAAATGGAAGATTTCCTAAAGGTAGTGGCTGCCAATCCTCAAGACCGCTGTCAGGAATGTTACCGTATTAGGCTTACCCGGACCGCAGCGAAAGCTAAGGAACTTGGGTTTAGATTGTTTGGGACCACTTTGTTGATAAGTCCTTATCAAAACCGAGAGTTAATATGTGAAATCGGGCATGAGCTTGCTAAGGAATATGATTTGAGCTTTCATGACGAAGATTTTCGCCCCGGCTTCCGGGAGAGTCAAAATATTGCTAAAGAGTTGGGTTTATACCGGCAGAAATATTGCGGATGTATTTATAGCGAGAAAGAACGGTATTATCGAGAAGGTAAAAGCTAGTTCGTGCTCGTGCGCGTAATCGTAATCGGAAATAAAAAAGTTAGACGATAGGATAAACTTACGATTACGATTACGAGCACCGCTACGCTGAGCACGAGCACGGTGGAATGTTTATAGCGGAAATTTAAAAATGAAAGAGAAAGGATAAATGATGTTCGATCACGAGAAACTTGACGTTTATCGTTTAAGTCTGAAGTTTACATCATGGGCTTATCTTTTATGTAAGAACCTAAAGGGTTCAGAACGGTTTATTCGTGATCAGATGTTACGAGCATCTCAGTCAATTCCTCAAAATATTGCGGAAGGTAATGGTAAACGTTCGGGACCGGATCGACGAAGATTTTTTGAGATAGCACGAGGATCTGCTTTTGAATGCGCATCGATTCTGGATATTCTTTTAGTGTGTGGAATACATAGCGAAAATGAGGTAAGCTCCGGTAAAGAATTATTATTTAGGATAGCGGCAATGCTATCCAAAATGACTACCGTTACCAATCAAACGAGGGAGGAGAATCAAAGTTATTTTTTTAACAATATTGAGCACAATGAAATCGGTGAATAAGGAGATTCTTTGCTCTTAAATGCCGTGCTCGTGCGTGTAATCGTACTCGGAAATAAAAGAGTTAGACGACAGGATAAACTTACGATTACGAGCACAATGGATAGAGAAAATAGTTATTTAAACTGCATCTTATAGAGCTCTGCGTAGATTCCATTCTTCTCTAATAAGCTTTGATGGGTTCCTTCCTCTGCAATGCCATCATCAGTCAGGACTATGATTCGCTGGGCGTTACGGATGGTGGAAAGGCGGTGGGCAATAACAAAGGTGGTCCGTCCTTTTGCCAAACTTTCCAAAGAGTCTTGAACTACTTTTTCACTCTCATTATCTAAGGCTGATGTAGCTTCATCAAAGATCAATACTGCCGGATTTTTTAGAAATACTCGGGCAATACTCAAACGTTGCTTCTGTCCTCCGGAAAGTTTCACACCCCGTTGACCAATATCGGTCTCGTAACCTTCGGGCAGTTCCATTATAAAGTCATGGGCATTGGCTTTTTTTGCCGCGGCAACCACTTCATCCTCAGTAGCCTCGGGTTTGCCATAACGAATGTTATCCATTACCGAACCGGCAAAAAGATAGACTTCCTGTTGGACTATACCGATATTTTTACGTAAGGATTTTAGTTTGATATCCCGGATGTCCCTGCCGTCCAGCTTAATACTGCCGGCGGAAATTTCATAAAAGCGTGGAATTAGGCTGCATAAGGTGGTCTTGCCCACTCCGGAGGTGCCGACTAACGCGATATATTCTCCCGCCTCCACTTTCAGGTTGATATTGGATAAGACCTCGTTAGTATTGGGGTTATAACGGAAAGAAACATTGGAAAATTCAATAGTACCATCCACATGGCTTAAGTTAACGGCGCCCTTTGAATCGACAATATCGGGTGCGATGGAGATTACTTCATAGAATCGGTCAAAACCGGAAAGGCCGTTTTGGAATTGCTCTCCGAAATTAATCAACTTCCGAATGGGTTCTAAAAAGACATTGATATAAAGTAAAAAGGTTAGCAAATCGAGGGGTTTAATTTGACCCCCGCCGATAAACAAGGCTGCCGCAACCACCAACACTAGGTAGATCAAAGAACTAAAAGCATTGATACCGCTATGATAACGTCCCATATAACGGTAGCTGTCTTTCTTGCTATCTACGTACCGAAGGTTGTTTTCTCGGAATTTTTCGATCTCCAAGTCTTCATTGGCGAAGGATTTAACCACCCGGACTCCTGAAATACTGTCTTCAGTCCCGGCGTTAATCACCGCAATCTTCTCCCGATTTTTTCGAAACGCTTGCCTCATCTTTCGATTATAATAATAGGCAAAACAGACCATCAACGGAATAAAGGAGAAGACCACCAAAGTTAAATGGGCATTTATTCCGAATAAAATAATAAAAGAGCCCACTAATTTAGTTAAGGAAATCAACAAATCTTCCGGACCATGGTGGTATAATTCGGTAATCTCGAAAAGGTCATTGGTAATCCTGGACATTATCTGGCCGGTTTTTTGGTTGTCATAATAATTAAAGGACAATTTTTGGAGATGGTTAAAGAGTTCGTTGCGAAGGTCGTATTCCATCCTGGCCCCCATTACATGACCGTATGAAGTAATGAAATAATTACAACAATACTCGACCCCTGTTAAAAATAACATTAATAACGCCAGTTTCCAAATGGAACTCATCGCCACGTCCAACCCGGTCCCCAGTAGATCTTTGGTGATATACCTAATTATAAGAGGAAACGCCAGGTTAATCCCGGCCGCGGTAAATGCGCAAACCAAGTCGGCACTAAACATTCCTAAATAAGGTCGATAATAAGATAATAATTTAGTAAACTTTTGATTCACAGGGCTCTTTATTCCTCTCCGGTAAAATAATCTTAATATAGATTACCTCATAAAGATTACCTCATATAGATTACCACGAAGGAAGTATTTCAAGCAAGCTTAGAAAAATCCGTAACGCGTAACCAATTTATTAATTAAAGTTTATTACCGTATTTCAATTGATAAATACTATCAATGAATGATAGAATAATACTGGTCCCCGAAGACAATATTTTTCATAAAAAATAGAAAGTTTAGGAGCTATTATGGACCAATTTGGAAAAACTATTATGATAATTGGATTCTCAGTTATGGTTTTAGGCGGTATACTTTGGCTGGGAGGCAAGGTACCCGGTATTGGCAAACTTCCGGGAGATATAATTATTAAAAGGGGTAATTTCACTTTTTATTTTCCTTTGGCTACCAGCATTCTGTTGAGTGTCATTCTCTCAGTTATTCTGGCACTATTCAGGAGAAGATAATGGGCCTTTACCGAACCAAGGTCATTGTTTTACGCAGTAGGAACCTGGGGGAAGCGGACCGGGTTTTGGTTCTATTCAGTGAGGAATTGGGCAAATTTGAGGCGGTAGTTAAGGGAGCGCGCCGCCAACGGAGCCGTTTCGTCGGAAATACTTTACCTTTCAATTATTTGGAGGGTTTGTTTTTTACGGGTAAAAATTTGGATAGCCTTAGTCAAGTTGAGTTGGTCCATTCATTTTCAGCATTACGCGAAGATTTAACCAGATTTGCTTATTCTAGTTTTTGGGTGGAATTAGTGGACGGGTTTTTACCTGAAAAACAGGAAGCGGGAGAACTGTTTCGGTTTATACTGGCTGCGTTTATTGTCCTGGAAAAGACCGGTGATCCCGAAATAATAAATCTTGCTTTTCAAGCTAGGTTATTAAGATATTTAGGTTATCAACCCGAATTAAATAGTTGCGCTAGTTGTGGAGAAACTCCGGATAGTAAGCGGCTTTTTTCAGCGGAAGCAGGTGGGCTGGTCTGCAGTAATTGTTCAAACCAATTTCGGGACTTAATGCCGGTTAACTCTGAATTAATAGATTGGCTTGCTCTTTTAAGTGAGACCGATTTGCGCGAAGTCCATCTCTTAAAAAACGAAAAGGGAAATCGACTCAAGTTATTTGCATTACTCTCTAATTTTATCGAGCACCGGTTGGAAAAACCATTAAAGTCCCGAGTTTTCCTGGATAATTTGAATCGGTAACGGGAAATCTATTGATATTATTTTTGAGGTGAATATTGATGGAAAATTTGAACAAAGTCGATCTGGTCCGTAAGCGGATGAATGTGAGTTACGAAGAAGCCAAGATTGCTTTGGAATCGGTAAATTGGGACGTGGTGGAAGCCATTGTCAAGCTGGAAAAGGACCAGCAAAACCGGAAAGAAGAAATATTTGTCCGGGGCAATGAATTGGTAGAAAAATTTAAAGAGTTGGTTAAAAAGGGTAATATTACTAAAATTCGCGTTAAACAGGATGAAAAAGTCTTGGTGGAGGTACCGGTGACCGCCGGGGTAGTTGGAGCGGTCCTGGCACCCCAATTAGCCGTAATCGGAGGAGTTGCCGCACTTGTTAGCAAGTGTACGGTTGAGATTGAAAGGGCTAACCCTGAAGGATACCATTGACAGAGTATTCATGGTTTGTTATATTCATTATTAAGGCGTGAGTCTCAAGGTTTTAATTAGGGAAGCGCTGATTAATTGAATAAGTGACGATTTTGTGCTTCGCAAAATGCCTAATACCGCATATTTGCTCGCACAAAATCGGATTAATCAGCACTTCCTAAGTTTAAGAACCTGGCTAAAAATTAATACATGGCAATGACGAAGAGAATACCCATTAAACCCACTGAAAATAGAGAGCCGGGAATGGTGCAATCCGGTACGGTAGGTTGGGACGGCGCTTCGGAGCTGTTTTTTTAAGTGGATCCGCAAGGATCAACCAGGGTGGAACCGCGGGAAACCTCTCGTCCCTGAAGGGGAGAAGGTTTCTTTTTATTTATTTTTCCGGAGGTGGAAATGGGAGAAATCATTAGGTTGCTAAAGAGAGATTGGCCTAAAATATTATTAATATTTGCCCTTTTTATGTTTGGAATATTGATAGGCGGCCAACTACCTAAAGTTAATCCAAAAATGGCCGCGGACTTAAAGGACGAGGCTATGCGCAGGTTCGAAGAAATTGCCCGATGGATGAAAATTGCTCCTCCCGGCACCGAATTTTTTGTAATCTGGGCCAATAATATTACTGCTTCTTTAACTGCATTGTTATTTGGAATATTACTACCGATTATTCCACTATTATCATTATTAATGAATGGTGTCATAATCGGGCTATTTCAGAATATGATCCAAGTTGAGACCGGACTTACTCCTTTCCAGTTTTATCTTAGTCTTACCCCTCATGGTATTTTGGAATTACCGGCGTTCTTCATCTCGGTTTTATTAGGGGTACGTTTTGGGTTGGTTCCCTATCGTTTGGTTAATCATTATCTTCGAACTAAGGAGCATCTTCCGTTATTCAAGGAAGTGACCCGTGAAACGCGTTATTATGGAATTTTAATCGTTATTATGCTTTTTTTCGCCGCCATAATTGAGGTGGCCGTTAGCCCGTTCCTTTTAGGATTATGGAAAGGAAGATGAGATTTAATTTACAATTTATAATGTACAATTATATATTAATAACAAGTTGTGACATTATCTGATTGTTGCATATTTTAACCGGGTTTTAGCGGGATTATAAGAATATTAATTATTATATAGGAGGAGAAGGTTATGTCTGAAGTTCAAGCGACTACAACCATGGATAAGATTGTGTCCTTAGCTAAAAGGAGAGGGTTTATTTTTCAATCCAGTGAGATCTATGGGGGATTAAATAGCTGTTGGGATTACGGCCCATTAGGCGTGGAGTTGAAAAATAATGTGAAACGGGCTTGGTGGCGAAAGGTAATCCAAGAACGGGATGATATGGTAGGCTTGGATGCCAGTATTCTTATGCACCCTAAAGTGTGGGAAGCCAGCGGACACGTTGCCGGATTCACCGATCCTTTAGTTGACTGTAAGTCTTGTAAACAACGTTTTCGCGCTGATCACCTCGAAGGCGATAAATGCCCGGCATGCGGTGGTGAATTGACTGAGGCCCGGCAGTTTAATTTGATGTTTAAAACCTTCATGGGGCCGGTGGAAGATAATGCGGCGGTGGTCTATATGCGGCCTGAAACCGCTCAGGGAATCTTCGTTAATTTCAATAATGTGCTCACTTCAACCAGGATGAAACTACCCTTTGGTATCGCCCAAATAGGCAAATCATTCCGGAATGAGATTACCCCGGGAAACTTCACTTTCCGAACCAGAGAGTTTGAACAGATGGAGATCGAGTATTTTGTGAAACCGGGAACTGATGAAGAGTTTCATAAACAATGGATGGAACAACGTTTTCAGTGGTACCTTGATTTGGGGATGACTAAAGAACGGTTACGGTTGCGGGCTCATGCCTCAGATGAATTAGCTCATTATGCTAAAGGTTGTTATGATGTTGAATATTATTTCCCGATGGGTTGGTCGGAGCTTGAAGGGATCGCCAATCGGACCGATTTTGATTTGAAACGCCATGCCGAATATAGCGGCCAACGGATCGATTATTTTGATCAGGAAGCCAATGAACACTATGTACCTTATGTAATTGAACCATCGGCAGGGGCGGACCGGGGGACTCTGGCTTTCCTGCTTGACGCCTATCATGAGGAACCGGACAAGGACGAAATCCGGGTGGTTCTGAAACTCCACCGGGCGTTAGCCCCCTATAAAGTGGCTGTTTTACCGCTTTCTAAAAAAGAACCGTTAATGAATATGTCCAAGGAGATTGAGAAAGAACTTCGTAAATACTGGATGGTAGATTATGATGACTCCAAAGCAATCGGCCGCCGATACCGCCGTCAGGATGAAATTGGTACGCCATACTGCGTAACAATCGACTTCCAGAGCCTTGAAGATCAGGCCGTAACGGTTCGAGATCGGGATACTATGGAGCAGGAACGCATTCCGGTTGCGGAATTATCAAAGTATTTGTGGGATAAGTTGGCCTGGTAAATTATAGTTTTGACGGCCAAAAGGTCAATTCCTTATATCCTTTTTCGTATCCAATATTGGTAAGGTAATCGACGAACTCGTTATCCAATGCGGACTTATCATTAATCATAGCAATAATCACTTTCTCCCGGCTTCGAAGCAGAAGCCGGGTCATTTTTTCCAAACCGGTTTCTAATTGTTCAGGAGTGAGGTTTGGCGCGATTGTAAGTTTTAATTTGGGTTCGGAACCCGAAGTTATGATGGGTATACCGTCATGATACACCAGTAAGTAGGGTCTGGTTTTAAGCTGAGTATAGTTTGAGATAAACTCCGGAAAAAAACGGGCCGGATTACAGGGGTCATCCCAGATAGTAGCCCAAGTGAGACCATTTGAGGTACCGCGTAGCATCTCAACCGCTTCCGGTAGGGCATACTGAATACCGCTGAGACCTTGAACGAAATATCCCCTGATAATTTTCCCGGCAGTTTCTAAAAGATCATAAATGGGATAAAGGCTGCTCCATGAGAGGTTTTCGGAATGGGCCACTTCACGGCAGACCAGTCCGTAACGTCTTAGCAATATAACAGCCTGGTTTTCAGGATACTCTGGTTGACAGGGGGGAAGTAATGACCAACGCCCCATTTGGGCGATTAACGAAGGCTTGAGGACTCCTTTGGCCCCGATTCGGTCGGATGGGTTGGTTTTTAATAGATACCGGATCGGCCCGAAAGAATCATTGGTGATCATACCATTTAACAGTAATTCCTCTAAAGCTTGCCAAACCGTAACTGAGGAGGTGATCTGCGATTGAATGCTTAGGAATTGCAGGAGCTGAGGTAATGATAGAGCGCCCTTAGAGTTTAATAGCTCTATAATCAAGCGTCCAATCTTTGAAATCTCCCGTTCCTCTTCGGGTTGTAATAGTTGATCCGTTTTGTTTTGAGGATTGAATTGTAATAAAAGGGGGTCGGCCTGAGGAAAGGCCGGTTCGAACCTGATTTCAAAAGAGGTTGAACTTCCACGGGCGCGCCAAAGATAATGTCCGCTGGAAATGAGTTGGTCCAGCAATCCGGGACGGTAAAGGTAGGTCCGGGAGGGCAAGATTCCTTCTTCCAAAATATCGGCGGGAATCCAAAGATATGATAACCGGCTCAACGATTCCAATAGGTTGTCGCTACTGCTTTTTTCCACTTCCATGCCCTGCCATCGAGCAAATAGAGAAGCCAGGTTTGGAAATTCTTTGGGTTCCACTTCCCGGCGGGCCAGGGATAGACTCCGGCGGTGGATTTCCTTTAGGAGAGCAAGATCGCACCATTCTTCCTCCCGGCCTTCGGGGAGAAATTGCCCCTTTTCAACCAGACCTTCTTCCAACATTATTATTAGTTCCGTATGAACTTCTTCAGATTCAAGTCCGTAACGGGATGAAAGCTCTGAAAGACTGAATGGGCCATGAGTACGGGTGAAACGCCGGATTAGTTGCTTTACAGCTTCATCCCGCGAGGTTTTCCACGATGTATTTTCGACGGAGGCCATGAAAACCCTTTGATATAAATCCCGGTTGATCACAGGAATGAACATCTCGCAACCTATGGATTCGATATGAAAACGAATGACCTGCCCGGATTGGCATAATTGTTCGAGGCATTGTTGAACCAGAGTTGCTGTTTGACAGTTGTCATTAAAAAACGCCGTAATTTCCTCGGGAAAGATGTCTCCTACCTTTTCCAACCAATATTGGACCCGCTCCGGTGTAGGATTTTTAGCTAACAAATCCAGTCCCTGCGCTTTGGCTATTGTTGACTGGATGGCGTCTTTGGAGAAGAGTTCCCGAAATCCTTTCTCTCCGACAATTGAGCGCAGGGCCTCGCGCCCCAGGCCGAAAAGTTGAACTTTACGTTCCGCTTTTGGAGCATCATTTTCATACATGTAATTATTAACGAAATTGAAGAGATGGGCATAGGCCATTGGTGACGGAGTATCGTGGCAGACACGGTTGATGATGATTTCACCTTGGCGAATCCGGGTAATCAGTTCCCGGATGCCGGAAAGATCAAAATAATCCTGGAGAATCTCCCGGTAAGTTTCCACAATCAAAGGAAAATTACGGTATTTGGATACGGTGTTTAGCAAGTTGCCTGCCTTTAAACGTGAGAGCCAAAGGGGGTTTCTTTTTCGCCCATATGAACCGCGGGGTAAAACCAAGGCGCGTTGGGCGGCATGCCGAAAAGTCACGCCGAAGAGAGCTGTCTCCGAGATGGCGTTTACCACTTTTTCCTCCAGATCTTCAAGGGGTAGTTCCTGCCATTGGATGACAGGCGGTTTTTCGCCCCCGGGACAGTGAAACATTATACCGTCATCGGATGCAACGGCTTGAACAATGATCCGGTGGCGCGCTTCCCAATCGTTTCTAATTATCAGCCCCAAGATGGTATGGACTTTTAAGCCATAGGTCGAATGGAGCAAAACTTTCCATTCCCCAACTTCATCGGGGAATTCTTCGATGATTAGCCGGTGATCAGTATGGAGATTGCCGAGGGCTAGTTTCTGCGATTTAAGAAATGATTCCAAACTGTCAGCCGCCGCTTTCTCCAGAGCATATTCTTGTTCCAACCATGTTTTAAACTTAGGCTGTTCCAGTTTTTGGTTTGCGATCTCCAAAAAAGCGCCGATTTTTCTTCCTAATTCAAAAGAACGTCCGTTTTGTTCGGCTTTCCAAAAAGGAATCATGGCATCTCCCGCTTTTTTTGCCGGGGTTACAATTACTCGATCGCGGCGGATCTCTTCAATTCGCCAGATGGAAGTCCCGAGCACAAAAGCTTCGTTTAAACGGCGTTCATAAACAAACTCTTCATCCAACTCACCAAGATAAGTTCCGGAGTTTGCCATATAAACACCGAAATATCCCCGGTCCGGAATGGTTCCCCCACTGGAATAGACTAAATATCGTCCATAGGAATCGGAACTGATTTTTCCGGTAGTTCGATCCCAGTAAATCCGGGGGCGGAGCTCGACAAACTCAGCGGTTTGAAAAGTGCCTGCCAGCATACTCAGGAGATTGTTAAAATTCTCCTTACTTAATGATTGATAATTATAGGAACCCCGAATTAGATGGTAAAGTTCCTGATCCGACCAATCGGATTGCGCCGCCATGGCTACAATCTGTTGGGCCAAAACATCCAGGCAGTTGATGGGAGCTTTTGAGGCTTCCACTCGACCATCTTTCATTTCTTTTAGTAAAACAACTGTTTCCAGCAGATCGGCACGGGTTTTGGGAATCAAACGCCCCTTGCTGGGAAGTCCCAAAACGTGTCCGGCGCGCCCCACTCGTTGCAATCCCCGTCCTACTTCTTTCGGTGATTCTATTTGAACTACCAGATCAATATGTCCGATATCGATGCCTAGCTCCAGAGTGGAGGTGGAGACGATACATGGGATCTCTCCATTTTGCAGTTTTGACTCGACCTGTAAGCGTACCTCTTTGGAAATGCTGCCGTGATGAGTCATGGAAACGGTTTTGCTGGCTAGTTGGTTGAGATTGGCGGTAATGCGCTCGGCTAAACGGCGGTTATTCGCAAAAATAATAGTGGTCCGGTGTTCTTCCACCATAGCGAGTAACTTTCGGTAAACCGACGGCCAGATGCTTTTCTCCGGTAAATCCGATAAATCGGGAACTGGTAAGGTTATTTCCAGATCAAGCTCTTTTCTTTGCCCGGTGTCAATAATACGGACATTCCTTGGAGTTAGTGTTTCTTGGGTGCAATCTAAACCTGCCAAATAGGCGGCGGCTTGTTCTAACGGTTTAATGGTGGCCGAAAGACCGATTCGTTGGATCGAATGTCGGGTTTCCTGAAGGGTATTCTCTTTAACCAAATGCTCTAAACGTTCCAGACTTAAACTGAGATGAGCCCCTCTTTTACTGGGAAAGAGGGCATGGATTTCATCGATAATCACAAAACGGACGGTTTTAAGAATCCGGTTTGCTTGAGAAGATAGTAATAAAAACAATGATTCCGGAGTGGTAATAAGAATATGGGGCGGTTTTTTCAACATATGCCGGCGTTCCTTTGCCGGAGTGTCGCCGCTACGGACTGACGTCCGGAGAGGGGGCAGGTTAACTCCCAGTTCTTTGCTGAGGGCGTTGATTCCGTTTAGTGGAAAGTCCAGATTGCGGTAAATATCGTTATTTAGCGCTTTTAATGGTGATATGTACAAGATTTTTACCCCGTCGTCAATATCTCTCCCAGCGGAAAATTCTTGATAGAGCCAATCCAAACATTTCAGAAAAGCGGCCAAAGTTTTGCCGGAACCGGTTGGAGCAAGCATTAACACGTTTTCGCCGGCGGCAATATATGGCCAGCCTTGAGCTTGGGGTGGAGTAGGCGTTTTGAATGTACGAGTGAACCATTTGGCTACGACGGGATGAAAGGTATTAAGTGATGAATGGGCCAAGGAAAGATATCCTCCTTTAAACAATCGTGCTCGTGCACGTGCTCGTAATCGAAGAACCTAAGTTAAAGGATACTATATCGAAAAACGGTTACGAGCACGCGCACCGCTTCGCTGAGCACGAGTACGATATAAATACTAAATTTTCTTGGCTTAGTAGTCTATTTTATCTTACTATTCGCGGTATTTATCCGGTTACCTGCCTAAAATCTTTATCCTATGGTATCTTGACAAGATTGATTGCATATAATAAAATAACACATGTAATATTACGCATGTTATTTTATTGGAGGAATTATGCCGAAGAAGATTATATTTACAAGGGAAGAGGTTATTGAAGCGGCGTTTGAATTATTTAAGCATGAAGGTATGGAAGGCGTCTCGGCAAGGAAGATCGCCGCGAGGCTGAACAGCTCTACTGCGCCTGTCTATACTTGCTTTAGCAACATTGAAGAAATAAAGGGCATTTTATTAGAGAAATCACTAAAGTTGTTGTTAACTTACACTGAGCAGGAATATACTCCCGATATCTTTCTTAATATCGGCGTGGGTATGTTGGAGTTTGCAAAGGAATATCGCATTATTTACCGGACACTTTTCATTGAAAGTAACTCTTACCAACATATTTTGGACGAATTTACCGCTAAAAATCTGTTACAGATGAAGAAAGAAAAAAGTCTTGGAATTTTAAGCGAAGAAGACCTTAAAATTATTCTTGAAAAGCTGACGGTTTACACCCATGGGATGGCCTCCTTTATCTGTGCCGGTATGATTGAGGACACATCCCGGGAGTATTTGATTAAAACCTTGGAAGACGTAGGAACTGATATCATTGGGGCTACCGCACTTAGAAGGGGTAAGTTGGAAGAGTTTTTAGAGTTCCAAAGAGATGGAGGAGAGTGTAATGAAAAAAATAACCATCATAAACGGTCTTGACGATGAGGATGGGCAGACTTTTAAGGATGATTTGGGTCAAATTCTAGCAAAAAATGATGAGCTGACCGGCTATAAAAGTTTTAACCTTAGGGAAATGAAGATTAAATATTGTTGCGGTTGTTGGAACTGTTGGTTGAAAACTCCGGGGAAATGCATCCAAGATGATGAAATGCCCAAATTATTACGAAGCATCCTCCATTCCGACCTTTCCATTTTTATTTCCCCGATAAAAATGGGATTTGTAAGCGCAGACATGAAAAAAATAACCGATAAGTTGATTCCCCTGATTCATCCATATATTGAGATTGTCAATGGCGAATGCCACCATGTGAAAAGATATCAGAAATATCCCAAGCTGGGATTGGTTCTGGTTGATAAGGAGCGGAACCATGAGAGCTATAATATCATTACCAATATCTATCAAAGGTTAGCGATTAATTTAAGGACTGAACTTGCATTTTCAATTCTTTCAGACGGAAGCATGGAGGAGATTAGATATGCAATTAACCATTTTTAACGGTTCCCCCAGAGGAACGGGAGGTAATTCCGAATTATTAATTCAATGGCTGGTTGAAGGAGTTAGGCAAAATCCGGATATCAATATCGATATACTATACTTGAACAAAATTGGGGATCACGAAAATTTTGTCAATAAATTTAAAATCGCTGAGAGTGTTTTAATTGTTTTTCCGCTATATACCGATTCTATGCCGGGGATTGTCATGGCATTTTTTGAGAAGCTTCAACCATTGAGAAAATATATGACTGGGTTGAGATTAGGGTTTGTGGTACATTCCGGATTTCCGGAAGCCCTTCAGTCCAGATATGTAGAAAAATATCTGGTATGGTTAGCCGATGAATTGGGCGCCGATTATTTTGGTACGGTGGTTATGGGTGGCAGTGAAGGTATCTCAATGATGCCTCCGGGGATGATTAAGAAAAAGAGGGCTCTTTTCAATGAATTGGGCCGTAGGCTTCCGGAGGTTGATATATTTGATGCCGCACTGGTAAGAAAAATTGCGGGGATGGAAAAACTGGGCAAGTTTAGGGCCTGGTGTTTGAGAATAGTAGCTAAAACAGGAATCATAAATATTTATATGAACAACAAGTTGAAAGAGAATAACGCCTTTGAAGAACGATTTGCAAAGCCTTATGCAAAATAAATTATTGGAATCCAATGTGTTTCATAGGTTTTCATCCTTTCTTTTTATTGGAGGATATGCTTTAACAGGTCTTATCAACTTATTATTATATTACTTATGCCATTAATAATAGGGGATGAATTAGTTAATGAATACAGGAAATGCGTTAATTTCTCCTGCCCTTAAACCGGGTTCCCAAAGAGATTGTCGACGAGTATCTCAAAGGAAATCCGGTAACGAGAAAAGACTGGGAAGATAAGGGATGGCAAATTAACGCAGATCCAGGATAATAATGAATGAAAAGAAAGTTATGACTTTAGATAAGCCGTCATAAATAACCGGGGAAACCGGAAAAGAATATCTCCATTTTTTTGCTTAGGATATCTTTGAATAATTCGGTTAAGGATAGCTTGCTCAAACAAAGGCTTCTTTGCTTCGGAGAGTATATTTAAATAGGGACGTAATCCGGTTCCCCGATACCACTCCAAAATATCCTGATGTGATTTTAAAATATGATAATAGTTGATTTCCCAGATATCAAAATCTTCAGCGATTTCAGCAAAAATATCAAAATATTCAATTGGAGTCAGAGCGTTATAAGGCCGCTTCTGAGGGAAATAATCCGCCCACTCTTCCAAAGAACTGACTTCATAAATGATTTGTTGAATAGGTTCATTGAAATTAAATGGGATTTGAATCGCTAAAATCCCATCTTGCTTAAGAAGCCCCAACAGATTTTTCAAGAGGCATCTATGAACCGGAATCCATTGAATACAGGCGTTTGAGAAAACTATATCAAAGTCCTGATCCAACTCAGCTAAATCTCCGCTCACATCGCAGATGGAAAAATTGAGGGAAGGATAGTTTTTTTTCGCTTTGGCAATCATATCTTCCGAATTATCAACGCCTATGATATAAGCATCTTTAAACCGGTTGGCCAGAATTTCGGTACTATTTCCCGGCCCGCAGCCGATATCGATAATTTTTTGCGGGTTCTCCAACCGGATCCGATTGACCAGATCAATAGCAGGTTGGGTTCGCTCATTTTTAAATTTCAAGTATTGATTGGCATTCCAATCAACCATCTTAGTCACCTCTTTTGCTCCAAATATTTTATGATCCCGCCGCAATTTAATATTTCCTGCATGAAAGGCGGCAGAGGAGTGATTTCATAATCGCTTTTGGCGGTGATATTTCTGATGATACCTTTTTGGGGGTCAATCTCAAGTATATCACCATGTCTTATCTCATCCGCCTTTTCACATTCTACTAATAGAATACCGAGGTTAATCGCATTGCGATAGAAAATTCGGGCAAAACTTTTGGCAACGACAGCGCTGACACCTCTTTCCTTCAAAACAGCAGGAGCTTGTTCCCGTGAAGAGCCGCAGCCGAAATTCTCGTTACCGGCAATGATATCTCCCGGTTTGAAATCGTTAGTAAAATTCTCATAGAACTCAAAAGTATGAGGCGCCATATCCTGGATTGTAGCCATACTCAGGTATTGAGCCGGAATAATCTGATCGGTATCAATATTATCGCCAAATTTGATAACTTTATTTTTAATCATCTTATATCACCCTCCTCGGGTCGGTAATTTTCCCATAGAGCGCTGAAGCTGCAGCGGTTGCCGGGCTTCCAAGATAGATCTCACCGTCGGGGCTGCCGACACGGCCTTTAAAGTTTCGGTTGGCTGTAGTAAGTAGGCGTTCTCCTGGTCCAATAAGACCGACAGTACCGCCAAAACAGGCGCTGCAACCGGGCGTGGATATCATGGCGCCGCTTTCCATTAAAACCTTGATCAACCCTTGATTCATTGCTTCTATTAATACGGCATTACTGGCAGGGGTAACCAACATTCGAACTTTGGGAGAGATTTTTTTACCCTTTAAAATAGCAGCCGCCGTTTGAAGATCTTCAAGCCTGCCATTAGTACAAGCGCCCAGGAAGACTTGATCAATTTCCAGACCTTCAAATTCGGATAAAGGTTTAACATTATCCACGCTGTGCGGATAGGCGATTTGAGGTTCCAGATCTTTGGTGTCATAGGTTAAAACCTGTTCAAAGTCGGTATCGTCATCTGAATCATAAACCGGGTAAGTTATCCGTCCTTTCTCTTGCATAAAGGCTTTTACCTTTTCATCGGGTTGGATATAGGCAAACTTTGCTCCAGCTTCAATAGCCATATTGCAAAGGGTTGCTCGTTCGGAAACAGATAAACCGTTAATTGCTTCTCCCTCAAAAATAAGCGCTTTATAAGTAGCTCCTTTAGCGGTGAGGTCACCGATAACCTTTAGGATGAGATCCTTAGCGTAAACACCCTTGGGCCATTTACCTTTTACCTGGATCTTAATAACAGAAGGCACCTTGATCCAGACCTTACCCTCCATCCAAGCCACTGCCACATCTGTTGAGCCCATACCGGTTGAAAGCGCCCCGATAGCGCCGTAAGTACAAGTATGCGAATCGGCTCCGATAACAAAATCTCCTGGTTTTACATGTTGTTCCAGCATGAGCTGATGGCAGACACCTACGCCATCGTAAACATATTTCAATTCCTGTTCCCTGGCAAATTGCCGCATCTTTTTGTGGGTTTCCGCAGCTTCCACTGAACAGCTGGGAGTATAGTGATCCATAACCATGACCACCTTTTCTCGGTCAAAAACCCGTTCACCCTTTAGTTGATCCTTAAAGATATCAATGGCCAGGGTGGTGGTGGCATCGTTAGCCATAACATAGTCCAGTTTCACATCAACGATTTGGCCCGGTTTAACTGTCTCAACCCCTGCATGCGTTGCAATGATTTTTTCAATGACATTCATGAAGCAATCCCCTCGCTTTCTTTTGTTACATTCTACTCCATTTTCTGTTATAATTAAAATACATATTATTCATAGTTTCGATAACCAGAGGTTATATTATGCTGCCTACCGAGCTTTATAAATCATTCTATTTCACTGCCATGTGCGGAAACATTTCCGAAGCGGCAGAAAGGCTTTATATTAGCCAACCGGCTATCAGCAAGTCAATAAAAAAGCTTGAAAACTTAATCGGTTGTCCTCTTTTTATTAGGAGTTCCAGAGGAGTTATCCTAACAACCGAAGGACAGATACTCTACGATTATGTAAAAAGCGCTTTTGAAAAACTGGACAATGGGGAAAGAATTCTTGAAAGGTTAAAAAAGAGAACCGAGGGTATCGTAAAAGTAGGCATCAGCAATACTTTATGCCGGTATTTCTTCTTGCCGCATCTGGAAGAATTTCATTATAGTTACCCCGGCATCCGGATTCAGATCATCAATCGGACATCCCCCGATACTCTTATGCTTTTGGAACAAGGCCGTTTGGACTTCGGTATTATCAGCATTCCTATGGATAAAGGGGATATGGAATATATCGAATTAATGACCATTCAGGACATCTTTGTGGCGGGTAAAAAATATGATATCAATGAAAGTCCGCTTTCTATCGAGAAACTGTTGGAATATCCCCTTCTAATGCTTGAGGATAAGAATTTATCCCGCATCTATATTGACAATTATTTTAAGTCTAATAATATCAGCTTCACCCCGGAAATAGAGATCAGCAGCATGGATATTTTGATTGAATTCGCCAAAATCGGACTTGGTATTGCCGCAGTGATAAAAAATTTCGTTTCCGAGGATTTAGCTTCCGGTGAGCTTAAGGAAATTGCATTATCTCCAGCCTTACCACCGCGTAAGATAGGCATCGCTTTAAAAAAGAATATTCCTGTTTCGCTTGCATCCCAATCTTTTATTGAATTTTTAAAGAAAAGAGTGTCCTAGAGTGAATTATAAAAGGGATCGTTGATAGACCTGCTTTTCAAGTTCGGTAAGACTTTTTGAGCAGTCACCGAGAAATAGTTCCGCTAGATAGGGATGGGTCTCCGAAGGGAGACCGATTCGATTTAGTTGCTCCCGTGATAGTTCAAAGACATCTTGTTCCAGCTTCTCCAGGAGTATTGCTCCCTGGATTAACCGCTTTGCTTCCTGCCATGTGCCCAGGAAGGTCCCTTTTAGGTAGGCGGCCCGCATCAACACCTCTGAAACCCGTAGATTGGAGCGAATCCGTCCCGCAGGGATGAAACGCTTGGCTGTGTAATCCAAACCCGACTCATAAATCAACCGAAAGGCTTTAAGTTCTGGGCTGGCCACGCTAAATTGTGTGGCTATTCTAGGATTGAATTTACCGTAACGGTCGTTATTACCATAAAGAAGACGGTATTTGGGGAGCATTTTTGGAAAGTAATCTTCCAGGGTATGAAAGAATTCCTCTTTATTCCTACCTGGGGTCAAGGTCAATCCCCAGGCATGAACGAACTCCGCTCCTGATGCCTTCGCCTTGGAGCAGATTGTATCTAGATTGGCATCGGTATCACCGATGAAGGGAAGGATTGGCATTAGGTAAACGCCTGAGTTGATGCCGGCCTCCCTCAACTGCTGTATCGTATGGAATCTCTCCTCAGGCCCGCTGGCGCCCGGTTCAAAAATTTTACTTATTCCCTTATCAGCTAAGGTAATTGTCAGACTAACTCCGGCATGGGTCTCTTGATTGACCTTTTTTAAGAGGTCCAAATCTTCAAGAACCAATTCACTTTTAGTCAAGATTAGCACGGGCACTCCATAATCATAAGCCAATTGCAACAATTGTCTCATTAGTCGTTTTTCGACTTCGACAGGCTGATAGACATCGCAGACCCCTCCTCCGATAAACAGGGTAAATTCGGGTTGGGACCTCTCCGGCCCAAATAGAGAACCCTGGACCATTCTAACAGACCTTAGTCCCTTATTTATTAAAAATCGTTCCAGAAGTTCCGGGGCGTTTCGCTTGACCCTAATTTTCGTGCCAAAGTCGGTATGCATTCGATAACGCTCCGACTTGCCGTCACAGTAACCACAGTTATGAGCACAGCCCTGATAAGGGTTGAGCGTATACTCCATCCAGGCAAAGAGACTGGGATAGCTGGGTCTTACTAGTGTCTTGGCTTCATATTCTTCAATAATCATTCTTTTCCTCATCAAAAAGTAATCATAACAATTATAACTCTAAATAGTGACAACTGGATGTCAGGATTAGCAGGTTTTGGACAGAAAAATTAAACTATGCAAAGTCTGGGGAAGAGATCTACTGCTTTAAAAAAAGCGTTTAATATTGCATTGTGTTTTATAGGAATCGAATTAAAAAAACATTAAATATGTATGTATTGGTAGAAAAAAGAAATAACAGGAAGGATTTTTCAAAATTTTGCTGAATATTATATATTTAGATTATTCAAGTTGTCATAAAATTTTAGCTTTTGTTTAAAGTCTTCTTAAGGGGATGTTCAATGTCAGATCGGCTTGATACTAATATTGTAAATCGCAAATCACTTTCCACCGGTCGAGTTGTTGGGTTCGGACTCTTAATTTTTTTATCCCAGTTCATTATTCAGGTTTTTGTATTAATTGGGTTGTATATATTTGAGGCAATTAGGGGTTCGACTATATCAGTTGAAGAAGTAGTAGGAAATGGGTTATTTCTAGCTTTAGTAACTATTTTGAGCGGAATAGTCGGTGTGGCTTTTATCATTTTAATCACTCGCTATTTTCAAGGTCGCTCCTTTCTGGAATATCTGGGACTAACCGGGGTTTCATTGAAACAGCTAGGCTTTTGGTTGTTCATTGCCGCAGTTTTTTTAGTTCTTAGCGATACATGTACTTTTCTATTAAAAAAACCGATTGTTACCGATTTTATGGTTAACGCAGTCCAAACAGCAAAATTCCCGTGGCTTTTATATTTCGCTTTGATAATTGCCGCTCCTATATTTGAAGAACTTTTTTATCGAGGTTTTTTGTTAAAAGGTCTTAGTCTCTCATGGTTAAAACCCTTCGGGGCCATAGTATTGACCGCATTATGTTGGTCTCTACTGCATATGCAATATGATTGGTATGGGGTACTCCAAATTTTTCTGGGAGGATTGCTCTTCGGTTATGCCAGACTAAAGAGCGGATCGATTTATGTGACCATTGCTATGCATGGGCTTCAGAATTTGGTGGCAACGATCGAAACTATAATTATGATGCAATAATTAGTTAAGGTAAAGAAGGATTCGATTTACCGTAAAACCTCATAATGGATTATGGAGGTAGGAAATTGCGGTTTTGGGTATATTTTGTTAGATGGTTTATGGCTAATCGGTTGGTTCTGTTTTGTTTTGTAGATAAATACCGCGCCAACTTAATTAAATCTGCGGCTTCATTTAAAGTGGACAAAGAGGATAAGAGCGCTTGAATTTGTATGTTTAAATTCAAGAAGAACAGCCTAAAACTGGCTATTGACAACTGTCGTCCCTTTTGATATATTAATATTTGTCACTTAACGCCTATACGGGCTTGTAGCTCAGTTGGGAGAGCGCTTGAATGGCATTCAAGAGGTCAAGGGTTCGATTCCCTTCAGGTCCACCAGTTAAATAGAGGTTTTTGGAAGAGGTTTAAAAGCTAGAATCAAAAAACGTGCAATTCGTGTGCAATAGACTTCTTAATTAAAAACCTTTCGCGAATAAGTCCTGTAATAGGGCTTATTTTTATTTCTCGCAAGCTTCCAAAACACCCCCAATAATATTAGCCGCTTTTTCCGCCATCTTCTTGGTTACGTGGCTATAGGTATCCGCCGTTGTCTTGAATGTGGTATGTCCTAACCGTTCCTGCATGGATTTCATATCCGCCCCGGCTTCTAGGGAAAGGGTAGCGTGAGTATGCCGTAAATCATGAAGTCTAAAATGCCTTATTTCGGCCTTTTTCAATAAAAAATCAAAGTGTCTTGCTAAGTTCCGGGGATCAATCGGTTTCCCTTCTTCATTGCAGAATACCAGATTATTAGTATTCTTGAATCTTTCATCAGTAAGGATAAGTTTAACCTTACTTTGATTGACTTTATGGGTTTTAAGCTTCTTTGCAGTAATATTGTCAATCTTAATCACTCTTATTGAACCTTCGGTTTTAGGGTTCTTTAGAATAAGCCCTTTTTCCTTACTCCTTACTAATTGGCGTTTTACATTAATCACTTCGTTTTCAAAGTCAATATCATCCCATACCAAGCCAAGCAATTCACCGCGCCTTAACCCGCTGGCAAGCTCTAAATAAAAAAGGTTGTAATATAGGCTGCTTTGATAAGTAAAGATTGTTTTTGTTTCTTCAGTTCTGGCCCTCCGGATTAAATCGGCCTTATCTTCCTTTGCCGTACTTAAAAACTTGGATACTTCCTCTTGGGTAAGGGTTTCAATTTCCTTTTTCGTTTGTTTGGGTAATTCCACGGCATCGGCGGGATTATAAGGGATTAATCTTTCTTTTAAAGCTTGTCCTAATGCTGATTGAATGGTGGAGTAAATATATTTTACTGTTCTGGTTGAAAGTTCACCCTTACCATCAAACCGGCCATTTTCCATTTTAGAGTTAATCAAATTCTGAATATCCCTGGTCCGTAAGTTCCTTAATTTAAATTCCCCTAATTCCGGCTTAATATGGCATCTAATCATGGTTTCATAGGTTATGTAAGTGCTTTCCTCAATGTGTGGTTTCCGGCCTTTTAACCAATCTTCTAGCCATTGACTAACAGTTAGGGTAGAGGGTTCAATATAACTTCCCGTTTGGAGTTCGTGGAGCGCCTTAGTCATCTTTTGGGTAACTTCCGATCTGGTTTTCCCGGTAAAGCTTTGTCTTTTTGGTTTTCCGGTCTTTGGATTTATCCCGGTAGTAACCTGACCCCTCCAAGTACCGTTAGGAAGTTGATAAACGCTTCCTTCACCGTTTGAACGTCTTTTCTTAGCCAATTAATACACCTCCTAAAAAAGATTTTTCAATTTCTCCAAGTTCTCCCTGGCGATATCCTCCGGGCTTTGTTCCGGCTCCGGGTTCCCCTGAATCTCTAATATAGAATCGCTTACCTCGTTCAAAAGGGGAGTATCTGAAGCGGAAGGAATTACCCTAACCGTTCCGGTTTGACCCCTAAAATAAGCCCTTAAAGCTTTCCTGATTTCTTCCGACCTTTGCCGACGGGATAGAGCAAACAGTTTTTTAATTATGTCCGGATCTTCATCCTCGAACATCTTAAAATTAAACTGTCTCATTGACGGCCGCCCCACTTCATCAGGGAATATTTCAGGTATCCTTTAGCGTTGGAGAAAACAGGGTCAGTTACAACCAGCGCCATTTTACCCAACCGTCCGGCAAGATAATCCCCGATCAGGAGTGAAGCGCCGCCGGTTATAATGATTAAATCCAACCGGTTTAAGTCCGGCCATAAACTGACCAACCGGGAAAGGATTGCTTCAGCGCTCATTTTAAATGATTGCTTACGGAGTTCAGTAAGTTTAATTACTTCACCGTTAAGCATTAAGTCGGCGCCTTTAACATAAGGATCAATATCCTCAATCTGGATTCTTTCTTGGTATTTGTCATAAATCAAATTTGATAAGGTCTGAGCAATCATAAAGCCGCCGATTCCCTCAACTGAGCAGGATAACTTATTCTTGAATTCAAGATTAAGGGACCGTAAAAAATCTGTTGTACCATAACCAATATCAAGAATTCCAACATTACCGGCCGCAACTGCTGAAGCTATGAATTGGCCTCTATTGTCTAAAACCGAATCAAACAGGCTCCCGAATGGTTGCGGAAGGCAAGCGATATTATCCACGGATACGGTAATTTCTTTACGGTATGATCCATCCAATTCAAGCAGGGTGAAGGTATGTTTTCCGCTTGCCATTTCAATGTATTTGTCTTTTAAATCGAGATTGCTAACCGGAAGGCCAACCACTAAATTAATATGCTCCGGGCTATTGTCGATTAGGTTTCCCATAGCGCCCAACAAAAGCAATTCCCCTTCCCGGTTGACCGTCCGGGTCCGCTGAATGGTTGCGCTCGGTAAAGATTGTTTTCCTGCCGATTCACCAACAAAAAACTTCTCTGAATTATAGCTTACAACCATTCTTTGAGAATAGGGAATGTCTTTCACATTAGAAACAAACTTGACCGGTTCGAATGGCGCGATCTGGGAAATAAAATCTGTTTGCTTGCCATCACTCCCGGTTCCTTTAGTACGGCTAAAACCTACATCAATTCCTAAATGCAATTTCATTTGATACACCTTCCTTTTTATAAGTATTACTGAGTATTACTAAAACAGTTAAAAAAAAATTGACTTACCACCACCTTAAAAGGGAGATAGGGGGATTATTCCCCCTTATTTAAAATATGGCTTCTAAGCTGTTCCCCGCGCCATATTCCCCAATCAAATGATTCAATCTGAATAGTATAGCCCTTTTCTTCAAGGATTTTTTCAGCTTTATCTTTAAAACCACAACACCCGGCCACAATGCCGAATTCTAAGGATTTTTTATCAAGTTCAAAACCAGGATATTTCTTGGAATATTGAATGATAAAATCATCCGCAATATGGCAAAATGCTTCAGCTAACCTTTCTAGTTCTGATAATTGATTCTGTTTACTCATAAAACGATACCTCCTTATAATTTTTTAGGTCTAACTTCCCCTAAAACTCCCTGAATACTAGCAATGCTTTAATGACTTTCCTGTAATTCTCTAACTACCCTAATCTTTTCTGCGGTTGTAAGGGTTCGAAGGAGCGCCCGAAAACATAAATCTTCTTCCTCCACGGTTAATCCGTGTGTCGTGTTTTTAACTATGGTGTTAATTAGAAGTTGATTAATTGACATGGACAAGACCTCCTTTTCAGTTTTTAAGCTGTTTGCAGTTCTTCCCCGGTTTCTATTGCTGCTAATACTATTTGGAGAGCTTCCCTTTGTCTGTCGTTCTTGGTGTTCCAGAGTAAGAACTTTAACCGGATTACTGATTGATTTTTCATGGTTTGCCCCTCCCCTTTGTTTTTCCCTTATACTAATTGTAACATATGTAATTAATATAAGCAATATAATTTCCATAAATAATCTTTCTTATACACAAAATACATGTTATAATTCAGTTGAGGGGAGGGGATTTATAAAATGGATGAACTAATCACATTAAATGAAGCTGCTGAAATTTGCGGTTTTAAACGCGAAAATCTTTATCGATGGGCTAAAAATGGACGGTTAGTAATTTACAAAAAGGGCTCACGTTCATTTGTGAAACGTGCAGATATTGAAAGAATTAAAAATGAGAATGAGGAAATTAAACCTCTTTACCCAAACAAATAGAGTAGGGGACCGCACTTTTATTGCACTTCCAATTTCAAGCCCTTACTATTACTGAATTTAAACAGCGTCCTATAGTTTCTTTTTAAGTGGTCAGTACGACACCCGCCGCCAAGTATTGGAGGGTTTAAGATGGAAAAAATCAACGGAATATTAACCCAAGAGGAATTCGAAAAACTTTCTTCCGAGTTAATTATTTTAGAAGCGGAAGAACAATTCGACGGCAAAGATAATAAAGCCAGGATTGAAGAGATTGAAAAAATAATTGAAATGAAGTCTTCCTAAAAATGAAATACCGGGGTTATTATACCCGGTTTATTTTTTGTCCCAATACTGATCCCGGAATCCATGCAACGGACACCCCGCCGCCGGACATTGTTTGACTTCTTCCATCTGGCCACAACAACAATCAAGGCATTTCTTTTTAAAATAGATAATATCATCTTTATCGTATATCTTCGCCCGGTTCAATCGGATGGGGTAGAGCGGGCAATCAGTTATAGGACAATGTAAAACTTCGTTTGAAGATTCCGAACAATCCAAGCATTTGTCTAACAAATCAATTACCCCCTGAACAATACTGCCAGTGAAATCCTCCGGCTGTATTTACTTTTTTCTGACAACATTTAGCTATGGAGCAACGATTAATATTAGTAAGCCTTGTTGCTTCGCTTGCTGATTTATATAACTCTCCGGTTTCAATACATTTAACAGGCTTTGAATTTTTAATACTAGCGGCGTTTATAGCTTTTTGAAGTAATTCTGGTTTATTTTTAATTAGATGAAGCCTTTGTTTGCTTTGCTTTTTTCTTACTTCTTTAATTGGAATATTATCGCTTCCGCCCATTGTCATGTTATAACCGAATTTTTTATTGAAAGACTGATATTTTTCAATAAGTTTTATTTCTAATTCTTCTGCTTCTTGTTTTGTTAATCCAGTAAATAAAACTTGATGATTAAATCCATTCCATCCATATCTTTTAATTGCTTTTTCAAAATTACAACATCCTTTATAACCATGACCCTTTTTCCATCTTTGTTTTAAGCTATTACTTGTAATGCCTATATAAACTTTGCCATTTGTTTTATTTCGGTGAAGATAAACTTTCCAATCACTAAGCATCTTAATCACCCTCTCACAATCATTTATTTTGAAAAACCGTCCTTGCAAACCCTTGTCATTATTACGCCCTTTTTTTACCATTCAATATAAGTATCATTTTATGATGTTCGGGAAGTGACTCCCGAAAATGGACAATAAAAAAGCCGGACTAATCCAACTTATTTGTCGAACTTTCGACCGACTACAGCCTGGATTTTAAGTCCAGGCTTTTTATAAAATATATAAACCTTCGATATTACTTCGAAGGTTAGCGGGATTAACTGGTAAATACTGATTAGAAATATAAAAAGAGCCTTATGGCTCTTGTTTTGTTTCATTTTTTTGATTTAGCATGCTAGATATATTGATTGTAGGAATGATTAACGGTGGCATACCGGAGTTTATTGTAATATTGCTAATCAATGCTCTTAAATAAGGAAATACTATCGCAATACCGTTAACCTCCAATAGTTTCACTACTTCCTCTTGAGGTAAAGTACTCTCAAAATCAAAAAAAGCCCTCATTTGAATTAATAATTGAAAAGGATAATTCTTATTTAAATAATCGTTAAATACGAGACAACCTAAACTTATCACCGAACTATGTTCTTCCATATTAACATCAATTTTACTATTAAATTTCATATCTAGCTGTATTTTTTCATATTCTTGAAAATCATGATTAATTCTAAAATCAATTTTTTCAACAACATAATTATTAAAGCTTATTTTACTTAATACCTTCTCGATTTCCATTAAAACGCCTCACAGTAATCATGGGATATTCTTTGATTGTTAACTAAGGTTTTTTGATTAATAACTAAATCTTCAAACAATGCCATTTGATTTATTGTACTCTTATTAATGAAAGAAATCGAATATATAATGTCTGCTTTTCCTGATTGACTAAAATCAAAAGGGTAATAAAAATTAGTTCCTAATGATTTGTTTACCTTTTTTAAAAAAGATTCCTTTTTGGGTGAAAATTTAAAACCTAGTTTTGATAAATGATTTGTTAATTCTGCTATATTGCAATTTTGGTAAAATTCAAATGATTTTTCAAACATCTTTAAAACTCCCATCCTTCATTGGTTTAAATACTTTATGTTCTTTTATTATCGATATATCCCTAACACATAACTGAATATGAGTCCTTTTAATCCTAGTGTATCCTTGATCATTATATAGTATTCCTAATTGATGTTGAGGTGTATATGGAGTTTTAACGAGTAAATAATTTTCCCTCTCGCAGATATCATTTATCAAGCGACAATCAAAAGGATTTTTTAAGTCTAAATCCGGGACTACTTCTTCATCCTTATATCTATCAAGAATATCTTTTATTAGTCTTATATAATTCTCAAATACTCTTGACTCAAAAAAATCTAAAACGCGGTCTGTTTCAATTAGAGCATAAATAATTCGAATTCGGTTGTGCGGTATTCTCCTAGCATATCTCGCAAAATTATAAGCTTCTCTTTGATCATTTTCAAAAAAATATATACCATACCCAAAATACTCATCCGGAGAAGTTGATAACGTAAACTCGTTATGAAACTTACATTTATCGCCCCAAAATTTAGTTGTTCCTCGATATCCATGAAAAACAGTTTGCCTAACAGACATTTTACACCAATTAAATAAGTTAATTTTTAAACATTAAGTTAATTCTTCAAAACATAAAAAAAACCTCTCTAATCAAGATATCGGATTATACAAATTTAATCTTTATAATTATGTAATACTATTATTGATAAGGTCAATAAAAACCTGATAAAAGTATATTACCAAACTCTTGATAGCCCGGATTTTAAAATCCGACCTGATAAATGAAAACCTCGATTTAAATATGACTCCTTAAAATTCAGGAGTCATATTTAAATACGGCTAGAAAACGTATTTTAAGGCTTGAATAGAAAGATAACCCCAAAATCGGGTTGAACTATTGACGATAAAAAGGGGGTAGCTATTGCCGACCCCCTTTAATTTATACCTAACTCCAAACAAATTGACCTAACGCCTGGTATCCTTCCGGAGTGCTTGGATGACACGAATCAGGTATTAATTCTAAATGCGATAATGCCCAACTCTCAAAATCCTTTAAAGTCCTGTTTGCACTCGGAATAGTCGATGACATAAATGAGTTAAGAGATGCAACCCGCGCAACTTGATCGGGTGTCATGGCCGGAACTCCATATTCCACGCTGCCTTCATAAGCATGAACATTTGCCCAAATGGACGGAATACCGTAAGCATCAAGAATATTACATATTTTTGTTATGTTTGCAAAGGATTCTGCCTCATACAAACCTTTAACGTCATTGGTCCCAACAATAACAATAACTTTTTCGGGTTTATACATTAGCACCTGTGTCATGGTTGATAAAACATAACGCGAAGTCTCACCATCAACGCCAAGATTAATCCATTGGTCATATCCGGTCACGGTTACTAAATCTCCGTGATTGCCCGTGCCGCGACTAATCGAGTCGCCAATAATTACCCCGCGTGTTGGCCCTACCGTTCCCAGTCAAAGCGGACCAGCGTCAAAAGAGAGATTAAATTGTATCATTTTATTTCCCGACGCAGTCCAGCTATTTCCTGCCATTGTTTTCCATGCCTCAATAAGATAAGCGCCGCCTTGTATTGTGGCGCATGGTAAAATATCAAAGAGAGGGTTATTGGCATCCATACCGTAACCAGCCACTTTACACTCATGAGCATAATTAGCACAGGGCATCGGAGCAGGTATACGGTAACTCGGAGCATTACTCACACCGGCCCCTGTGGAGATATCACAATAATAATTTACATCACACATACCATTATGATACGTATAATTACCGACGGCTACTGGATCAAAATTAGTAGCAAACCCCGTTTTTGTTGTTACATCGTATGCAATAATTGAGGGAAAATCAACAGGATTAGCTGCCGAATAATAAGCGTCAGTAATTGCTGCATCGACTAAAGCAGCCGCAGCCCCAGCAGCGGTACCAAATAAAGAAAAGGTGAATGTAGTTTTGCCCGTTGGTTCGTCGTAACTTAACCCGATTATATATGCGTAAATATCATAAGCCTGTTTGCACTTAAATTTATGGCCGTATTTTATGCCACAATTAGTGTAATCACCATCTGCAAGTGCCGTTGGGTAATCACCAACAAATGAAGGTCCCATTGTGGGGGCAGAACCAAAAATTAAAGCGGGCATGACTTCCCATCCATCGTTTAAAGTCCATCCAAAAGGCTTGTAAATATTGCTATAATAAAAATCAGTAATAGCTGCATTCGCTAACGAATCACCTCTAATTGCAATGGTTGTATCGGTACTAAACGAAATAGCAACACACTCTAAATAAAGATACTCCCCGCCTTGCTTGCAACGAAACTTAGTCCCGATTTGCATTATCTCGGTTGCGTCAAGTCCTTCGATTTTGAATTGATTCGGGCCTACATAAGTGATTGCCATTAACTTTTTAAGTGTTGAACTGGACAGATCTTCCTGTTCGCCAATTATCCAACCAGTGTCAAATTGAGTATTCATTAGCTCCATAGCTGCTAATGTTCCTGTTTGTGTAGTAAACATTAATTTCACTTCCTTTTTAAAATCCCCGGCCTACTTAAAGACCGGGGATTGATAATTAATTTAAAGACTTAACATTGACCGCTTGTGGCTTACCGTTTTTCTCCGATATTTCAACTTCGAATTCTACATTTTCCTGGGGTACTAAGTTTTTGAATCCTTCGCCTTGAATATTGGTGAAGTGAACAAAGTAATCTTTGTTATCCTCACCGGCAATAAAGCCGAATCCTTTCTGTGGATTAAACCATTTTGTTTTACCTTGCATAAGTAATTCATTCCTTTCGATTTTTCAGTTTTTTACCCGGCTATCCGGCCGGACTGATTAAATTTTAGTTGATTAAAGCCTTTTTTCCTCTCCAGGGATCAGGTTGTCCAGTAAGAGAAACACCGGTTTGTTCCCACATTCGCCGCGCCATGCTTAAAGCTATATTGATTTCCCGTTGTTTCGTTTCGGCTGCCTCTATCTTGGAGATATAAGCAACTTCAGCGGGAGATAAAAGGCTTTTAGCAAGGATTTTGTAAAGCTCACTCAATCGGCCTAGCGCCCTAGACCGTAGAAGAGCATCGTCTTTGAGAACCTTTTCCGGAAGTTCATTAAATCGGTTAAAGTAAGTTAAAAATGCCTTTTTTTGTGCTTCGTTGCCGTTTTCAATCCGGGTTAACTCTGCAAAGAATTTACCCTGACCGGCTGCGGTTAGTGCGCTTATTAGTCGTTCGCCTTCAAAGGTAACCGCGGCTATTTCCTCCGGGCTAGGAGTTGGCCGAGGAACGGGGTTATCAAGCAGTTTAATGAGTTCTTCCCCGGTCTGAAATAGTTCTTCCTGGTATTCGTTTTCAAGGTCTAACCAAACCTTTGCGAATTCTTTTTCAGCTTCAAATAGGGCTTTGGTTTTCCCTTCTTCGGTAAGGTTTTTGTTGGTCTTAATTGTTGCCCGTTTGTTGTCGTATCGCTCCCACGCTGGGTGAAAAATTTTTTCCCAATTTTTCATTGATTATCACCTTTCATTTTTAAAATTTTTTTATATGTAAACGTCCGTTGGACCTTATATTATTTAATTGCCCTGTAATTACACATTGGATTTTCAAGCCTTATCATTACTGGGCTTAAACTATGTCATTTAAAGCGTAATCAAGGGGTCATTGTTTAAAAATCATTTTCATCATCTTCAGGACTGATAAAAATCAACTTGACCCCGCGCGCCCTGGCCTCTTTAATTTGCTGCTGTTGTGCTTCTTTGGAAGGAATTTTTTCAATTAACGTAACCGTAATGCTGGTTTCTTCATCTTCGGGCTTGATTTTGGATTCCAACTGTTTGATTCTGGCTTCAATTTTCATTTGCCCACCTCATTCTATGTCATCAATAATTACCGGCCCTCGATGCTTAGAGACCATTTCCTCGGTGTATTTCTTGCCGGTTCTGGAATGAATCATTTGACCTTTAACGACATCAAGAATTAAAACAAAGTTCCTGAGTTTTGATTCAAATGTTGTTTCCAATCGTTTAAGTCGTTGGTTTATGTTCATTATTAATCATCCTTTCCATGCCTCTAAAACCGCTTTAACATGTTGTTTAGGGGATATAACCTTTCCAACCAACCGCATATATTCAGCACGGGGGAAGGAAGGGTCTGAAAACTCCATTTTTAGATGGGTAATTTCTTCAAGTCTTAATCTTTCCGTTGGTGTAAGTCTATGAAGCTCCGGTCTTAATCTTTTTTCAAGCAAATCAATACGCTTATTAAGATCCATTTTCAAATTCCTCCCGTTCCTCGGCCCAAACATCTTCCAGCGAACCAACCGGGAAAACATATAGATTAATCATATTTTCATTGGCTGTTCGCTTTAAATCTTCGAGATCATGAACCCGGCTCAAATCTGGAATCTTTCCATGACTGATATAATGTTCAAACGGAATCCCGGAAAAGTCCTGATCCGGTTCGCCTGTTTGCCAGTCTGTATCAATAACGGCGAAAACCATTATTACTGGTCTGTTGTCTGATTCTCTGATAGTTGCTTCAAGTTTATTAAGTCTTTGTTTTATACTCATTGATTTAATCCACCTCGTTTTGAGCAGATACGGCCTTTTCTAATTCTGCAAGCCTTTTTTCCTGGTCCATTAATAAAATCAACTTGGCTAAAATCTCTATTTGACCGGCCAAACGTCCGGCAGTTTTAAGAATAAGTTCCCTCGGATCGGCGGTTTTACTTTCCCAAGATTCGACATGATAGCCGCCTTCTCGGAGTTTCGCTAATAGGAGAGACAACGGCGCTTTCTTCCGAGTTGGCTTTCCGTCTGGGCCGGTATCCAAATATGTGATAATGATATCCCCGGCGCGCGGGTCAAGATTGTATTTGCTCGGGTCGTCTGCATCCGTCAACCATTCGTCACAGGCATTAAACATTTTATTAACCCGCTCAAAACACCGCTGCAATTCTCCTAATACTGTAACGGCTTGACCTATTTCCTTTACTTCCTGGGCCTTCACTAAGGTTTGTGGAAGGTGATCTTTTTTATGCCGATTTACAGCGGCAGGGGAAACGGAAAATTGTTCCGAAATTTTTCGTAATGATTCGCTATTAACGATACATTTATTAATTTTTTCAACTTGTGGATGTTCACAAATACTGCATTTTCTAGCCATTAAATCACTTCCTTTGATGTTTCGATATTATGCCGGTAAATCCAAATGAGATTGACCGCTGAATTCTTCCGAAAGTCCTTTTTCAATTCCCTTACCGGCCTTACGGAGTTCACCAAGCCGCCGGTAAAGCTCTCCTAAAGCTGCTTTTCCCTCGTTTAAAGTAGAGGGCCACCAATAGCCGCCACCGCTAACCGACTTCGATAAAATTGGATATGAAGCCAATCTGAGACAATGGACGATATGCCGAAAAACTCTATTCTCCAAGCCAAGAATACTTCCGATTTCTTCAGCGGTTTGGCTGTTTTCTTGACCTCGGCAATTCTCTTTAATGAAGCTAAGAACCGTTTCTTCCAACTGCGAAAGTTCTTTTTTTCTTACTTTTGCCATAACATACACCCCCAATCATTGCACATTATTTTCCCTTCAATTTACAAACTATTGATAATACTGATTTAAAACCGCTTCCTTTATCTGTTTATCAAGAGACACTTACCTTAAAACCACTTGTCTTTTTCCATTCTTCCATTGGTGAAGAATCAATCAGCTTCCCATCTTTAAACACCAACCACCGATCACAAGCTCGGCAGTAATGCTGGGAAGTAGGGAATGAGCGACTAACTAACCGACCACAACCACAATAAAGATCAACTAATAAAATATCTTGAATCACTTTTTAAATCACCGTCCTTTTCTTCAAAATTAGAGAAGCCTTTCCCCAAAATAGAGGAAGGGCTTATACATCATAATCAAAGTCCTTTGTCATTAATTCAATCGCATTATCTAAGCTTGTTTTATCGTTTGCATAATCATCTAAAACACCATGCCAATAATCACGACAAAACCCCTCGCCCGTCATACCATCAAAAGTATCCTTCGGTAACTCTAAGAAACTAAAAATAAAATCGTTTTGCAAATCACAAACCGAATCTATAATTTTAGCTCCTCCAAAATGTTCATCCAAGAAACTCCAGGCTCTATGTAATTCTTTATGAAGTTTAAGCATATTGGAAAGTGTTTTATAGTCCCTGCTTCCCTTGCCAAACTTACGAAATTTGAATTCTGCCATTGCATCAACTCCTCAACCGATATAAAGCGGATCTTCGTTTGCCGCATTTTACCGCTTCTTTGGTTTTTTCAAGATAGCCATTTTTAAGCAACCATTCCAAACCCTTTTGTATAGTTGGCCTTGTGAAATTACACCAATCACAAGCAAACCCCCAACTAAACGGCGCTTCTTCGGCTTGATTTGGATTATAAAATTTGCGAACCTTAAGTAATAAAATGAATCCTTCATAAACGGCCTTAACGCCTTTAGAAACACCATGAGGAAGAAGCTTTGGTTTCACTTCGGGTAATTGTATGCGGCCAATGTCTGCAAGCGCCCGAATCCACCATTCAGGTAATTGTGATCTTGATAATTTCATGTATTCTTTTTTATGACAGATACATGAAGCGTAAACCTCTGGTAGTAGCCAAACCTTATTTCCCCTGTGAAACTCATGCAAAACAATTGTTCCATTATTGCCTTTAATTAAAGTAGCTGAAGGATGATTGTCTGCATGAATTGGACATTTAAAAGCCGCTCCCAATCTTGAAACATTTATACCGCATAGTTTAGCAACATTTAAGGCTATTTCGGGATCTTGGTATGTATCTTGTAAGTTACCTAGTAATGAAGATACAGATCCGCTGCTTGATACCTGGTTACCAAGTAATGAAGATTTTAATACATTACTAGGTAAAGTTTTTTTAGGTCTTACCTCAATACTATTCTGGGTAGTCAAAAACCCCAACACTTTATCAGGTAAATCGGCCATCTCATTCAGTCCATAACCATCCAAGAACTGATATTCGGCTCCGGAAGGGTGAACACTTGGAGGAGCTACCACATACAACCCATCGGCCCGGAATTCGCCCCAATCGAAAATCTGATTTTTGATTTTTTTCTTTGAACGGTAATAATAATGGCGGCCCCGGCTTGTCCTAACCGTTGCAGTAGGATACTGGGCAATTAAAAAGGCTAGCTCCTCAGGTGGTGAATGGTCTATGTCAAAAATTACCAATCCCCCGGAAGTTGACCCCGTTATGATTCCGATATTTAATTTAGGATTAGTTTGGTAAAGCTCTGCTAATTCTTCCTCGGTCAATGGCTGCTTTAAAAGAGGTTTCCATTTTACCACTGGAATTTTACTCCGCTCTTTTAAGGGAACGATATTAAAACCGGCCTGCAAATAATCTTTCAAATAGCTTAAACCGTTGTCATTTATGGGGTTTTGGTGTATAATTGAGTTAGACACATTCCAAATTTCACCTCGATTCCGCCCGGTTCTGCAGCCGGGTTTTAATTTTTATGCAGTCTTTTCTTTGAGTGCTTGATCGTCTAGCCATCTTAAAAATAGATGGGTTGGAACATACCACCGCCGCCCGATCTTCATCCCTGGAAAGTCTTGCCTTTTAAATAAGCCATAAACTGCTGGAAGGTTTAAGTTCGGCATTTCCTCACCGTTAAAAAATTCCCGCTTAATAATTTCCGGGTCCAGCATTCGCGGTAAATTCCTATTATCCATAGTTTCTCACTCCCTTTAATTTTTTTTTTAGTGGCCACTATTGAAAATTCAAATAAATTGAGTTCTCAATGCTGGTCGCTAAACCAGCATGGTTCGTATCACGGGCTTTAAATCCGATCAACGCATTACGCCGGGTCCAACCCCTACCATAGTTTAATGGTCTTCACCTTTTTAATTTTCAAGGTACAAGTAACAACAAAGCCATAACTAAACTTAGTAAAATGTGTTTTCGTTTGCTGTCATCTATAGTATAATTTAAGTATGTAGACTAAATAAATAGATTTAATGCCCACATTGTTGACTACAATTTTTAAGTAAAGGGGATGTTTTTTATTGAATAAAAAGATTAAACTTGGAGAAACAGAAATAAACGAAGATTGCAAAATAAAAATAACTTACCCTATAGAAGGAAGGTCCGATCTATTTGATGGAGGTCAATTAGTATTTCTCCCTTATAAGATTGTTGAAAAAGATGGGGAATTGTTTATCTCGGCAGAAACTACCGAATATGGCATAACGCCTCGGCGTTATAACCCTTTTGACATCCCTGATTTACTGTTTATAATAAATAAAATTAATTTGGATGATTATGATTCAATAACTGATTTCTGCGATAACTACGGGTTAATGTCTATTAATGAAGATGATCCTAATAGTTTTTATAGTGAAAGTCTTAAATCTTTTAGAAGCAAAGTGAAAGGCATTAAAGATTGTCTAAAAATGTATCGGGAAATGAGGCTCTACGAGGATAATCCCCAATGTCTTGTTATAAGGCAGGATCGTTTTGTAAACCGCCTTAATCAAAAGCTCAAAGGGATAGTTTTGCGAATTCGGAGAAGTAATTTTGGCGCTCTTGTACCTTATTATTTTAATGATTCCCTCGAATCAGTAGCGTATTTCCAGTTATATGAACACATTAAACAGGGACTAGACTTAAAAGAATGTCTAAGATGTGGATCTCTATTTACTCCCAGAAGGCCAAAACAAGTTTTTTGCCCTCCCGAAAATGGAGAAAAAAGATCTCGGTGTGGAAAACAATATGAGCGTTGGGGAAACTGGGCAAGGAATGAGGTGAAAACTGGAAGGAAAACCATTGAAGAAATTGCCTTGATGAAAAACAGGCCATTAAGCGAGGTTGAAGGATGGATTAAAGGACATTCTATTAAATACAATGAAAAGAAATAATTAGTTAAAATTAGAATAATAAAAAACCGATTTTAAACAGACAGTTATTTTTTGGCAACACCTTCCTTGATTTGGGAGGTTTTTTTGTTTCTGTGAAGAATATTTTTACATTAATAAAAATTCAAGGGAGGACTGCATTATAAATGAAAAAGTATTTACAGCTAATTATTGCGATAATGTTAGTTTTTATTATAGTTTCAAATTCTTTTGCCACAAATCTTTTTACCACCGAAATCAATGATGCCGATAAAAAGCAGGTTGTTGATATTATTATTAATGACTTAATTTCATGGGGTTATTCAGTTTTAACTATAAATGAATATCAACTTAGTTTCAGAAAAGACATGGATAATTCAATGGCTCAAATCTTTCTAGGTTCTAATTTCAATAGAACACCTGAGTTAAGAGCAACATTTAATATAGTATCAATTAATAATAATGTTAAAATAACCTTAGAAGTTAAAGCAGTTACAAACCCAAACAGTGGCTTTGAACATTACACTCCTATTACTCATGCTTCTTGGCAAACCTATTTAAATGGCGTAAAAGGAAAATTTAACGGTTACACAATTTATGGCATAGCTGTACCTGAAAAGAAAAAGAACCGCGCTTTTGAAATTTTTGAAATCACCAATAATAGTAGTGCCGAAAAAGAAGGGCTTGTAAAAGGTGATCTTATTTTAATGATTAATGATATTAAAACTTCCACTTTGAGACATCAAGAATTTTTATCATATCTGGATGGACCCATAGGAAGCACTATTAAGCTTTCAATTAAATCATTGGACGGGACAGAGAAAACAGTAATTTTAACTAAAACATTTATTCCAGGCGAATTCCAAGAGGCTAATGATGAAACCAATGAGGAGCATACTGAAATAAACATTCCTTAGTGCGTTTTTGTGTGCAATAAAGATAGGAATAGGTAAAACTAAATTAATTAATTAGGGAAAATATGTAATAATAAAACAAAGAAAACTCCCGTTTTTCAGGCGTTTTCTTTGTTAGGTAATAATAGGTTATATTAGTTTAAAAGTTAATCATGTATATGGCATTCAAGAGGTCAAGGGTTCGATTCCCTTCAGGTCCACCAAAAAAGTCAACTTAAAACTCGCTTTTTTCAGCGAGTTTTTTTGTTGACTTTTTTGGAAGTTTGAAGAGTGAAGGGTGAAGTTTGAAAAAATTCAAAATAAAAAATAGAGGAAAAGTCAGAAGTATAAAGAATCTTTCTAAAAGGAATTTATTGGGAATGGGAAGGCGAATAGATGAAATCGGATTTGCCGGAGCGGACGTTTGAGTTTGCAGTCCAAATAGTTAAGTTATGTAAGGTTTTGGATGAAAAATCTGGAGTGTCTAAAACGTTAGTGAACCAATTATTAAGGTCAGGAACGTCGGTTGGAGCTAATGTCCAGGAAGGACAGTCAAGTCAAAGTGAAGCAGATTTTTTAGCCAAGTACAATATTGCATGTAAAGAAGCGAGAGAGACACATTATTGGTTAAGGTTGTTGGTAGCAACAAACTTAATATCAGAGGAACAAGTCAAAGATCAAACTAAAGAATGTAATGAATTAGTAGCAATTTTGACTGTTATAGTAAAGAAACTTAAAGCTAAGAAGGCTTAATAAGGCTTTATTTCACCCTTCAAACTTCACTCTTCACACTTTTCTTTTCCCGGTCAGGGGTTCGATTCCCTTCAGGTCCACCATATCGAAAATTTAAACCCGCAGCGGAAGTTGCGGGTTTTTTCATGTGTTTAAATTTTCGAAAGGGTAAAGTGAAAAGGGTAAAGGGTAAAATAAATTCGGAAAGGAAAATTTTACAAAATGGAGAATGAAAAAGGAAAAGCTTGATAAAAAATGGAGATTAAAAAAAATGAAGAATGATTTACCAGAACGATCTTTTGCATTTGCAGTTCGAATTGTAAATCTTTGCCGATTACTTGATGATGAAAAACAGGGAGTTTCGAGAACGTTATCTAACCAGTTACTGCGTTCCGGTACTTCGATAGGTGCGAATGTCCAAGAAGGGCAAGCAAGCCAGAGTGAAGCTGATTTTCTGGCTAAATATAGTATTGCATGTAAAGAAGCTCAGGAGACACAATATTGGTTGAGATTGCTTGCCGCTACGAATATAGTCGCTGAAAATAAATTAGCAACAATATTTAATGAATGTAAAGAGTTAACTGTAATTTTAACATCAATAGTAAAGAAATTAAAAGCCAAACGAAATACTCTATAAATCTTAAAACCTATGTCTTGGTAGTTCAAAAAAATTTTTACCCTTTACACTTTACCCTTTAAACTTTTTATGTGGCAGGATATCCCATATTTATCTGGAACTATACTTTATGTGACATACCATGGAGGGATATTCGTGCCTAAAGGAGATCGTCTGCCTCGTTTAATTAAAATGATTACCGTGATTCAGAACCGTCCGGGATTAACTGCAGAGGAATTGGCTAATGAATGCGGAATTGGAACACGGCAGCTCTTTCGGGACTTACAAGTGCTTGATTATGCCGGGTTACCGATACATAGCGAAAACGGCTACCGATTTATGACTGATGTTTTATTACAAAATATATCATTTTCCCTTGATGAAGCGCTTTCGTTACTCTATGGATTGAAACTCATGGAGCGGCAGAGGGCGCTTTTTCCCGTTAAAAGGGTAAAGGAGAAGCTGTTAGCATTATTACCGCCCAGCTTACGCCATGGAATCGAAAATATTGATCCTAGAGTGGATGTAGCACAGGGACCAGCCGCCGATTATTCCGGGAAGGCCGATATGTTTCGGATCTTAAATCAGTCAATGAGGGAATCCAAATCGGTGGATATCGAATACTACAGTTTTGACCGGGATGATACCAACCGGCGAGTGATTGATCCATACCATATGGCCTATAAAGACGGCTTTTGGTATCTGGTGGCTTATTGCCACTGGAGAGGTGAAGAACGGCTTTTTCGAGTGGATCGGATTAAACATATCAATTTATTGACGGAAAAGTTTAAAAATCCTGCTGAAGATTACCGTAAACCTCATTGGAATATAGCCTGGGGTATTGAATTGGGTGAGGAATATGTCTTTAAAGTCCTCTTTCGGGGGGATGCAGCGCGTTTTGTCCGGGAAACTCAGTTTCATCCCGATCAAATCATTGAGAATGGTCCGGATGATTCGGTGATCTTTACAGCCCGGGCTTGCGGTTTAAGGCCGATTTGCCGTTGGGTATTGACTTTTGGCGGGGAAGCGGAAGTTTTGGAGCCGGTTGAGTTGCGGGAGATTGTTATAAAAGAATTGAAGGCAGGATGTAGTAGGTATTAGTTTAGTCCGAACCCGCGTTCTCTGACTAACCTTAGTCAGTCGGGTTTGTTATGATTTAAAATATAAAAAATCGTGAATTTATATTTTCGGATGGAAGCGCGGGATTTGGATTATTAACGTCGATCCATATTTGAAAGATATAAGTTAATGTTTTAGTAGAGATTATAGAAATGTGGTGAGATATGATGTTGCATCTTTTTGGGTTGATTTTAAAATTTCAGGAACCAGGGAATAGTTACCAGGATTTTGACTTGATAGTGGCTGAGAATCGTGAGGAGGCAAATCGTAAGGCGGAAACGTTAATCCAGAAAAGGGCTCCAGGGCGAATGTCGGTCAAGAGCATTTGGCAAATTGATCAGGTTGAGGGGCATCAAATTGTGGTTAGGTGATGTTTATGTATCACAAGAGCGACTGGTTTAAAAGGTTAAATAGTTTTGAACAACAGGAAACTATAAGGCAGATCGAATATAAAGAGAAACACTGGCCGGGACTACCGGATGGGGCTTGGAGTAAGAATCCGAATTACCATTACCCTCATATCCTGCCCAAAGGTCATTTGGATAAGGTTTTTTATCCTCCGATTGCTAAAGAAGTTATTGATTATTGTGATAAAAACGATATTGCGATTCACTCCGAGGCGTTAAACTTAAGAAGTTCGCAAGTGGCTTGTTTTAATGTGATGTTTCCGCTGAAAAACAATCCGGAGTTGGCGATTAAAGCATTGAAATCGTTATTACCGGGTGTTACAGAAGTGGATACCATTGAGTTTGAATATACGGGCGATGCCAAGGCTACCGAATGGCTGGGTGAGCATGCCGGGGGAAAGCGCGGGCAAAACCGGACCAGTATTGATGTGGCGATCTGGTGGCGGAATGAAACTAATAAGATTTTAACATTAGTGGAATGGAAGTATACGGAGCGTAGCTTTGGCGGTTGTGGTGGGTATGTGTCAAAAGGGAATATTGACAATGGACAATGCGACCGAATGCAAATAAAAAATGATAATTTTGTTGGTAAATGTTATCTGACTCAAGGAAAGAATGATCGTCATTATTGGGAGCGAATGCAAGAGGCGGGAATTAACCTTCAGGTATCGGGGAGTTTGTCCGGATGCCCTTTCCGGGGACCGTTTTATCAATTGATGCGCCAATTTTTGTTGGCGGCATATTTACGGAAAGTGGATCCAGTGGATGTAGTGGATGTGGCCTTGGTATCGTTTAAGGGAAACAGCTTGTTATTGGAGATTTCTACGGAGTTAAACGGATTAGGAGAGAATGTGGTTGAGGTATGGAATAAGGTTTTAAGATATGTGCCGGAGTTGAGGCGGGTGACGGTTGAAGAGATTGCGGAGGGGATTGGAAGTAGTTCGGATAGCATTGCAATATTGTTAGCTGAGTATTTAAAAGATAGATATGGATTATAAAAAAATTCGAGTTCATGATTCTGAGTTTTTTAAGTTTAGGCCTTTAATTTTTTTTTTGAGAATTATATGGCTTTTAAGTTTAAAAAAGGAAGTGATTTTCCGATGTGTTCACATAACCGTATGATGCCTTCTACTGATTTATTACGTATAGCTTGGGAACAGGGAGTTAAGCAGGATTATCTGGATGGGCTTATTCAATACGAAAGTAATCTTCAGGCTGCGTTATATTATCACCTGCGCCATCTCTCGTCGGGAGAACGGGTAATTTCCATTGTTCACAAAGAAAAAAGCATTGATTATCAGGAACCGGATTTGTTGATTGTAAACCCAGACGGAGTAAGTATTGATTTTGTGCTGGAGTTGAAGTGTATTCCTTGGAACAGCCTTACATATAAAAATTACAGGGATGATTTAGATAAATTATTGAAAATGGCAAAAAAAGCACAGGCGAATAACCTAGAGTTAAAACCATATTTTAATCCGGACAAACAAGATTTAGATGATAAAAGAATCTGTCTTATTACCAAAGAGACTAATTATGCTTTTGTTGCAATCTCTAAAGGAGATGATATTGAAAAACTTGTCAAAGGGCGGATTGAGGAACAACCAATGACAAACTTTTGGATTTTATGGGCGAAAACTGATGAAGATATTGAAAATTCCTTTAAATTGGAACCCTACCAAAGCTAAAAGGTTTATTTATACAAGTGATACAGGTGTTTTAAGTGAAGATTGATAGGGGGAAATAAATATGACTAAAATTGATTTATTGGCAAAATTAGATGAAACTATTAAACAAATATGGAAAGAAGATATATCAATTGATAATAAAAATGATTGTTTATTACTTGAGGATTCATTAAAATGTGCTTTTTATTATCATTTACGAACTAGGTTGGGAGATGGTTGGTTCAAAAATCACCGGGTACGAATTTACCCCGAATACCATCTTTCTATCGGTAAGAAAGCTGATATTGCAATCGTTCTAATGATACCGGCACCTGAGAGATTAGGGAAGCATTTATCAAAATCTGTAGAGTCGGAGCTTGCTATAATTGAGTTCAAGTATAAGAATGCAAGTGTAGACCAGCCGTTTTTTGACGATAAGAAGAAACTTTATGAATACTTTAAAGCTTATCCTGATACAAAACTTTATGCCGCATTTATTCGGGAATCTGAAAATGACTTAAGCTGGTTTGATAAGCGGCAAACGGAGAATTGGGGAAAAGGAAGATTGACTGAATTATTAGGGTATTGGGATGAAAATTGTAAATTAGAGACGAGGGTTAATGAGTATTAAAACCATTGTCTGAACCGGAAATCATAGGATTAAGGGATGGGCAGGATTTATTGAGTAAAAATTGGAGTGAAAACCTTGTTTATTGAAGATAACCTTAACCAAAACCTTCTTAATTTATGGGAAAGTCATTACCAAGATGACAATAATGCTATTATGCCTTTATTTTATGGACCACTTAAACATAATGCACTTTTGTTCAACGGGCTGAACCCTTCATTCAGTGAGCAAGTTTCGCTAAATTGTTTCAAGACACAGAATTTTCCGGACTAAATCCACACGAATTTTATGCCTGGAAAAATCGAAAGAGCTTTGATTTCGAAAAAGCAATTAAAATTGAAATGTTGGCGCGAGGGAAATATGATAGATATTTCAAACCTATTAAAGAAATTGCTCAGTTTGTCGAATTAGAGTGGGAACATATCGATCTCTTTTTTCAACGGGTGACAGATCAGCATCAGTTAAATGAAAGGATTTTTAAGGATGGACAGGGAGCTGTTTTGACTAAGTTTGCCGAGGAACAGCTTAAGTTATCATTGAAGTTGATAGCTGATGTTGAACCGGTGATTATTGTGGTGATTAATGCCGGGGCTTCGAAAATTTTACGAGATAAATGGGCAGGGTGTTTATTTTTTGATGATAAGCTTGGTACATATTTGGTGCAACTTAATGAACGAAGGGTTCCGGTATTTTTTTCGTCGATGATTACGGGACAACCGGGCTTTGGATAAGGGATCATTTGAGAGGTTAAAGTGGTATGTTAGGATTGTAAAGAAGTTTTGTACAAGGGAGTGTAATAAGGTGATAATTTAAGACTATAAGCGGGGTATTGCAATCCTGACCGTTTTAGTTTAAATCAATCTGGTTTTGCTTGAATAAGCAGTTATAATAAAGGAGTTAATCTCTTTTTATCGAAAAAATTATCAATACAAAGTAAAGTAGGTTTAGCATGGAAGTTAATTAATGCGGCAGGAGTAAGTTGAGTTTCAATTAACAAAGCTGCCTAAAGTCGAAACCCTAAGCATGAGTGTCCTAGTAGAAATATGCAAAACACTTGAATGTGATATTGGTTACATCATGAAACCGATTCCGAATGAGACACCTCAGGTATAAGTAAAATCATCGTTATCGAATTATATCAATTGGTGGGGGTAAAGATATGCAGACCATTTCGGTATTGTGCAAACCGCGTGATAGTGTGTTCTCTGACACCAAGCGTGATGACGTCCTAAATCTAAGCGACTTGATTGAAGGCAAGATTGATGCTACAAAGTTCTTTGAGGAGAACTTTAAAACAAAGGGTATGGAGATCCTGTTTGAAACGGCTTTCAAACGCTTCTCCGGCAAGTCTGACGCCGGTGTTATCAAGCTGACACAAGCAATGGGCGGCGGCAAGACCCATAATATGCTCGCCCTCGCTTTGCTCGCACAAAACCCGGACTGGCGCAAAAAACTCATAGGCAGTGACTATGACAGCATTGGTGAAATTAAAGTTGTTGCATTCTCCGGGCGCGAAAGTGATGCTGAGTTTGGCATTTGGGGAAGTATCGCGGAACAGCTTGGCAGAAAAGAATTCTTTGCCGATCATTACTCTCCGTTGAAAGCTCCCGGTGAGAGCGCTTGGGTCAATCTGCTCAAAGACCAAAAAATGCTTATCCTACTCGACGAGCTGCCGCCATATCTGGTGAACGCGAAATCCATTGAAATAGGTAAATCAGACCTCTGCACAGTGACGATCACCGCATTGTCCAACCTCTTCACCGCGATAGGCAAAGGGCAGCTTGCCAATGTATGTCTTGTTTTCTCTGACCTCCGCGCTACATATGAGTCAGGAAGCCAGTTACTCTCGACCAGTTTTAAGGAATTGGAGAATGAAGCCAACCGCGCTGCGTTGAACTTAGAGCCTGTCGCACTGAACACGGACGAGGTTTATGACATTCTTCGTAAGCGCCTGTTTGAACAATGCCCATCTTCCAATTCGTCGGCTGTGAATGAAATAGCGGTGGCCTATAAAGAAGCCCTTGTCAGTGCCGGAAAGTCTGGTTTGACAGGGCATACCGGAGATTCAGTGTACCTTGGCATCAAAGATTCGTACCCGTTCCACCCATCCATAAAGGAGCTTTATGCCCGTTTCAAGGAAAACCCCGGCTTTCAGCAGACGCGTGGGCTTATAAAACTGATGCGCCAGGTGGTGCGCGGTTTCTATGAAAGTGGCAGCGCCGAGAAGAAAAACCTTATTAATGTATTTGATGTTGACCTGAACGAGCGCAATATGCTCTCGCTCATCAAGCAAATAAAGCCCTCCCTTGAAACGGCTATCAGTCACGACATCGCTCAGGGAGGAAAAGCTGTTGCCGAAGTCATCGACGAACAAAACGATGAAAAGAAAGAACGGTACGCTCAGGATGTTGCCAAACTCCTGCTGATGTCGTCGCTCAATGAAACGCCCAACGGTGTGCTTGGTTTGACGGAATCGGACATTCTCGGCTTCCTTTGCGAGCCGGGTGTTGATCTTAACAGCTTTAAGAAGGCTATAGATGAGATTGTTTCTCAATGTTGGTACCTAAAAACGGACAATCGCGGGCGGCTCTATTTCCAAAACACGAAGAACATGGTCGCTGAGATGAACACCCTCGTGGATTCATATTCCAATGAGAGTGCGAAGAAGGAACTCCGCAAATTCTTAGAAGCCAATTTCGACCCGAAGCTGAAGAAGTGTTATGAACAGCTTTACATTTTGCCTGCGATTGACGAGATTCATATCGATCAAAATAAGATATCACTCGTTATTTTCGAACCCTATGCCGGTACGGGGCTCCACCCCGACTTGCAGAGTTTCTATGATAACTGCGCCTATAAGAACCGTGTTTTGTTCCTGTCGGGACAAAGGAACGTGATGGAGAAACTGTACGCCAACGCCAAGCGGCTCACAGCTATCCGACAGATACTCGCTAATATGAAAGCAGAGCACATACCCGAGTCCGATCAGCAATACATTGAGGCTGAACGCCAACAGGACAAGGCAACCACTGCGTTGCTCCAGACTATACGTGAAACATTCATCACCATATATTACCCATCAAAGAATGGACTGTCTCGTGACGATTTTAAGTTGGAATTTGTTGGAAACAAATTTGACGGGGAAGACCAGATAATCAAAGTCCTCAAAGAAGCGATGAAGTTTGAGGATTTCCAGTCGGAGGAACTTTTTATAGACGCTCTGCGTAAGAAAGCCGAAGTCCGTATCTTCACGCAAAAAGAGATGCCGTGGAGCCAAATCATAGAGAGAGCGGCAACTGAACCATCGTGGCAGTGGTATCACCCTAAGCAGATGGACGAGCTTAAAAAGAAGTGCCTCAACAGTGATACATGGCGTGAGATTGGTGGTTACATCGTCAAGGGACCTTTTGAAAAAGAGCCTACCGATGTTATTGTTGAGCAGACCGACTATAATGAGCAGACGGGCGAGTTTACCTTAAAAGTAAAGCCCGTTCGTGGCGACCGTGTGTATTATGATTTTGGCGCCGAACCAACAAAAGCGTCGAGCGAAGTTCAGCAGCAGACTTTGATGCTTAAAGAACCCTCCGCATATTTCGTATGTTTTGACACTAACGGAGGTGAAAACCCGCACCCGACAGGTAAGGCGAAGAAGTGGCTCGGCAGTGTTCCCCTGAAACGGGAACAACGTCTGAACGCGGACGGGAATAACGTCCTTATGCTTAAAACCCACAAAGATTTTGAGATTCGCTATACGACTGACGGATCGAATCCCAAGGAGAGCGGCGGTTTATACAGTGGTGAAATTGTCCTTCCCGCCGACTGCCGCTTTGTCCTTGTCGCGGTGTATTATAAGGACACTCTTGTTAAAGAAGATACCATCAATGTATCTGCCGCGCAGCCAAAGAAAAAAGTAGAAATAAAGGACGAGGCTCCGCTTGAATACACCTTGAACTCGCAGAAAAAGTGCGGCGACACGGAGCAGGCTTATGCCGAGTTCGCCAAGTTGAAACAATTGCCTGGGACGTTTATCCGTCAATTTACCGTGACGATCAGCCAAAAGGACAACCTTGATAACTACATGGAGATTACCACTGCCAAGGTGCCGTGGGACACCAATAATTTGCAGTCGATGGTAGACCTGATCCGTGAGACGGCGTTTTCCGGCAAGGAAGTCGAGGTTGAATTTGAATACAAGACCATTTTGTTTACCACCGGGGCGGCTTTCAAGCAGTGGGTGGAAGTGAACAAACTGGATGCGGCCGAGCTTGGTAAAAAAGGAGCAATCAAGCAATGAGGAGACAGACCTACGGCTTCGGCGTAGATCCGGCACAAAGTAAGAATCATTTCTTTGTGCTGATACCGTCGAAAGACTCAAATACAGCTTCTCCACCACTCGTTCAAGTTTATGAACGCTACTCCTGGACGGACGGCGACGAGCAAAAACTTGACCCTGCAGACGTATTGCGAATTGAAGTATCAAAGCATAAATGGGGCGAGGTAAAAGACGCATTAACGGCTGAGTTTAACTTTCGGCTGAAAAAGGATGGCTTGAAAATTGGCAAATTCCCCGCAGTTGGAGGTACGCCCGTGGAACGGCTATTCGGCAAGGAAATGATGGTACTGCTGTGGAGCATTGAGGACAGTGACCCTTCCGTCATCTCCACTGCTATACGCAACTGGAAAGGGTTGCTGCCGGAGGAGCGTTGGTGGCTTTATACGATGACAAACGCTGCTACGGGAGGGTTGAAAGATAAAAAAGGCTGGCGTAAAGCGTTACACTACGCTCTATGCGAGAATCCTGTCGTTGAGCGCAAACAAACTACCCTGTTTGACCTGGAGGATTTTAAGCTATGACGGCATCATTTATTGAAAAGCAGTTCCCGGTATCAAAGCTCTCTAAAGAGAGTTATAAGGAGCGGAAGGCGGCGCAAAGCCAGACGATAACAGGGTTTGGCAAATGGTGGGGACGGAAGCCCTTAGTACTTGTCCGCGCTGCGATATTTGGCTGTCTTATGCCCGCAAGCGATAGCCCACGCAAAGATATGGAAATTTTCCTGAAGATCATGAGTATGGATGATTCTGGATTGTGGCAACGCCATATGCAGTGGGAAAACAAGAGCGACAAATATTGGCACGAGCGGGAAAAGGAACTATACGCTGATTTTGACAGACTTGGTTATGATGAAAAGCTGAAAGCTTGCGTAAGGCCTGAGCAGTTCGAACGTCCCGCCAACGACCATGCTTGGAACGAGATAAACCATCACCTCGGAACACATGCTTTTACACTCCAAGATTTAGTGAGGCAGCTATCAGAAAAACGTTTTGGGCGGAACGCCATTGTAGGCGATTGCTTCTGCGGCGGCGGCTCAATACCATTTGAGGCGGCGCGAATGGGTCTTGAAGTGTACGCCTCCGACCTCAACCCAATTGCCGGACTACTGACTTGGGCGGCAATTCACCTCTGCGGCGCATCCGACGCGGAGATTGAGGAAATCAAGCGTTTTCAGCAGGAAATATACGATGCGGTTGACAAGGAAATAACCAAACTCGGTATCGAGCATAATGAAAAGGGCGACCGAGCTTTGTCATATATTTACTGTGTAGAAGTTACTTGCCCGGAGTGTGGCGTAGTTGTCCCTATGGTGCCCTCGCTCGTCGTAGGGCAACGTGCCGGAAGCGTTGTGGCAAAGCTGAAAAAGAATGGCAACCGCTATGACATTGATATAGTTTCAGGCGCATCTTCCAAAGAGATGAAAGAAGCGGAAGAAAGCGGGACTGTAACCTCAAAAGGTTTGTCCTGCCCCAATTGTGGCAAATCGACACCGATTGGCGTACTGCGTCGCGACCGCAGGGATGAAAATGGGAATATAATCTACGGATTGCGGCAATGGAAAAAAAACGAGTTCGAACCAAGCCCGGACGATGTGTATCAAGAGCGACTTTATGCTATCCGATACGAACACAAGTACGTTGAGAAAGGTAAGACAAAGACCAAACGCTATTACCGCGCCCCCAATGAACACGACCTTGCCAACGAGGAAAAAGTGCGTAGTATTGTCGTGGAGAATATTATAAAGTGGCAGGAAAAAGGGCTTGTTCCTGATTTAGCAATCGATCCCGGTGATAAAACGACCGAACTTATACGCAATCGCGGTTGGGTGCATTGGATAAATCTATCGCATCCTCGTCAGATTTATATTTTGAGTAAATTCATTGAAAAATCATTATCTATAGACGACCAGTTGATTAGAATTGTTGCCGTCCTTGGCACAAATAAAATGGCTGATTATTGTTCAAGGTTATGTAGATGGAAGCCTACTTCCGACAAATCTGAGCAGACTTTTTATAATCAAGCATTTAACACACTATTTAATTTCGCGGCAAGAAGCCTGACAATGTTAAGTACATTGTGGTTTTACAATCCTGAACAATACGTTATTAGTCCGGAGGCTAAAATTTATGCTATTGATGCCAGAAATATTATTGATAACGCTACAATCTGGCTAACCGACCCGCCATATGCGGACGCGGTGAACTATCATGAACTTTCGGAATTTTTCCTCGCCTGGGACAAGCGTCTGCTGAAAGAGGCGTTCCCCGACTGGTATGCGGACAGCAAGCGGGTATTGGCGGTTCGCGGCGGTAATGGCTTCGCGCAGAGCATGATCGATATTTACTCGAACCTCACAGCGCATATGCCGGACGATGGTATGCAAGTCGTGATGTTCACCCATTCCGATCCGGCAGTTTGGGCACAACTTGCCTTGATTATGTGGAAAGCGGGATTGAAAGTCACAGCAGCGTGGAACATCGCTACCGAAACCGACGCGAGTGGGCTTAAGGACGGCAATTATGTCAAAGGCACGGTACTGCTCGTCCTCCGCAAACGAACGGTCACCAGCGAATCGTTCCTTGACGAGATCAACGCCGATATCAAGAGCGAGGTTATCAGCCAAATTGAGAGCATGCAGCGGCTCGACGACAAAGAAGACCCGAACTTCTCCGACCCCGATTATGTGCTTGCCGCCTACGCCGCGAGTTTGAAAGTGCTGACTTCATACTCGTCTATTGGCGAGCTTGATCTTGACTACGAACTTGACAAGGCAATCAACGACTCGAAGAACTCCAAGGTTGTCGCCCTGATCGAGCGGGCGAAGAAGCAAGCCTATGACTGCATCATCCCGACCGGCTTCGATAACTATCTGTGGAAGGAGCTTTCATCCGCCGAGCGATTCTATATCAAGGGTCTGGAGAACGAAAAGAATGGTGGTTATCAGATTTCGACGTATCAGGAGTACGCGCGCGGCTTCGCTATCAGTAACCACAGCCAGCTTATGGCCAATGAACGGGCTAACACCTGCCGTCTGAAGACGCCATCCGAGTTTGCGATGCGAACTGTGGGTGACGTGCCGGGCTTTGAGGAATCGACCTTGCGGCTCATCCTCGCGGCGATTCATATTGCGCTTAAGGAGGATGAACAGCCGGACAAGGGCTTGTGGCACCTGAAAAACAATCTGCCGGACTATTGGGGCAGCCGAGATAAGTTGAAACAGCTACTCATATTCCTGAAAGACACTAAGGACATCGCCAATATGCCTCATTGGAAAGAGGCGGCGCAGATGGCCAAGCATATTTACATTTTGGTTGACAACGATCATATCTGAGGTGAGTAGATGAATCGGTATTCATCCCGCAAAAGCAAACTGGGTGAGCAGTTTCTAAATGCCAAACTACGAGGTGCCGTCAGCTATGACCGTATAGCCGGTTATTTTTGCTCGTCCATTTTGGAAGTGGCGGGCGAAGCGATAGAAGCAATTCAGGGTAAGACCAGAGTGATTTGCAACTCAGGGCTTGCCCCTTCAGACATTGCCGTAGCTAAACTCGGTATGCGTCAGGAGTGGAATGATTTCAAGCCGGAAGAAGTATTTGCGACTGCTGGTGCAATGGTCCGCTTGAAAAAACTGTACGAGCTTTTGAAATCCGGAAAACTTGAAGTCCGGGTACTTCCCGATGAGATATACGGTCTCATGCACGGCAAAGCAGGCGTAATTACATACGCCGATGGCAGCAAAACCTCTTTTCTTGGCAGTATTAACGAAACTAAAAGCGCGTTTACCACCAACTATGAAATGGTGTGGGAAGACAATGATCCCGATTCCATCGCGTGGGTGCAGACAGAGTTTGATTTCTTTTGGAATAATCCTCATGCGGTTGCACTTTCTGATTATGTGATTGAAGACGTAAAACGGATATCCGAACGCCGCTCGATCCCTTTGAAAGACTGGCGTGAAACGGTTGACGAACCGATTCCTGCTGTTGCTGTTGAGGAGCCGATATATCGAAACGAGTTTGGGCTGTGGGCGCATCAAAAATATTTTGTCGCCCGTGCTTTCAATGAACATAAGCAGCGCGGGGGCGCGAGATTACTCCTTGCCGATCAGGTTGGCCTAGGGAAAACTGTCCAGCTTGCGATGTCGGCAAAACTGATCGCGCTATATGATGATAAGCCTGTGTTGATCATTGTGCCGAAAACGCTACTCTTTCAGTGGCAAGATGAGTTAAAGACTCTGCTCAATCTCCCATCTGCCGTATGGACGGGCTATTTTTGGGTTGATGATAATGGTTATGAATATCCTGCTGACAGTACAAAAGCGATATTGAAATGCCCACGCAAGGTTGGGATTATTTCACAGGGATTGATTACGCGTAAGTCTGAGTCGGTAGAGCTATTAAAGTCTTTGCACTTTTCCTGCGTAATATTGGATGAAGCGCATCGTGCTAGACGCAAGAATCTCGGCAAAGACCCCGATAAGCATAAAGCTCAGATGAACAATCTCCTGGAGTTCCTGAATGAAATCACACTGCGCACAAAGAGTTTGCTTCTTGCAACGGCAACGCCGGTTCAGATTGACCCAATAGAGGCGTTTGATTTGTTATCAGCCTTAGGTTATCCCCCGGACGCGGATAAGGTATTAGGTGATAATTACAGCGTTTGGAGAAGAACACCGGGAACTGGAATTAAGTATATTCAGGGTGAAGAACCGTATCCAACGGCAGAAGCCGAGATATGGGAGATTGTCCGTAATCCCTTCCCACCGGGTAGTGAAGACAAGAGCTTCGAAATTTTACGCCAGCAGCTTGGTATAACCGACGATAAAAATGTGCTCGCTCAAGTTGTCTATGATAAGCTCAGCAGGCCGCAGAAGAACCGGGTTAAGCTGATATTTAACGATGATAACTTCATACAGAACCACAATCCATATATTCGCACGATTGTCCGTCGTACCCGCGATTATTTGGAAAACACGAATAACCCCGATACAGGCGAACCTTATCTCAAAAAGATAGAGGCAGTGCTGCTCGGCGAGAAAGACGAGAAAGCCCTCGAACTTTCCGGCTATCTAGCGCAAGCATATAGCATAGCCGAGGACTTCTGCGATATGCTCTCATCAAGGGTTAAGGGTGGCGGCTTTATGTCTACACTGCTTTTGAAGCGTATCGGAAGTACAATGTTCGCAGGCGAAAATACCGCAAAGAAGATGCTCGCATGGACAGCGGAGGGAAAAGAAAAACTACGCTCGCTTTATGATGAGATTGCGGGCGAAGATGACGATGAATCAGAGGAAAATACTCAGAGTGATATCAAAGACCTCACGCCAGAAGAAATCGAGTGTCTGGGTAAACTGGTAGCGGTTTTGAATTCGAATACCGATACAGACCCAAAGTATAACCGCGTTAAGGCTATCCTTACACAAGGTGTGGAAGGCGAAGGCGCGTGGAAGGACAAGGGTTGCATCTTGTTTTCTCAGTACTTTGACAGCGCGTTGTATGTAGCAGAGCGGTTGTCTAAAGACTTCCCGGATTTCCGCATTGGCCTGTATGCGGGCGGCGATAAGTCCGGCGTATACCTTAACGGTTTGTTCAGGAAAGAGACCAAGGACGAGATCAAACGGCTTGTGAGAACACGGGAACTTTTGATACTGGTTGGTACAGATGCCGCATCCGAAGGATTAAACCTACAAACGCTGGGATCGCTTATCAATATTGACCTTCCATGGAACCCGACAAGGCTTGAGCAACGTAAAGGGCGTATTCAGCGTATAGGGCAATTGGCCGACAAGATTTATATCTACAATATGCGTTATAAGGACTCGGTAGAAGATAAAGTTCATAGCAAGCTTTCTGGCAGGTTACAGGGCATTTATACCCTATTCGGGCAAATCCCTGACATACTGGAAGATGTATGGATCGCTATCGCCCAGAAAGATGAGGCCCGTGCAGAACTGGCAATTAACAGTCTGCCGGAGAAGAACCCGTTTATCGACAAATACGAGATAGCAATCCCAGATTGCGGTGATTGGGAAAAATGTGCCGTGGTATTGGATAAAGCGGACGAGCGGCGTGAACTTATGCGTGGTTGGTAGGGGGACGATAGGTACCATAACAAGGAAAATTTATATATGCAAACCTATGTTTGCTTGAACTCAAGCATACATGAAATCTTACATTTCACCGCCAAAAACCTCGATAAGAGCAAAACTCAAGTATATAAAGGTGGTGGAGTTTGGTCCTGAATAATAAAATTAAACTTTACTGGCCCTGACCACCCCTTGTCACCTCCATATATTATCATTAAATTGAAAGAGCCTTCAACCCCTCATTTTCCCGCTAACTTCCGTTTTTCATCTCAAACCATAGCTACTTCTCTTTCAAATAAAAAATAGGAGGAGTAAAAATAACATCTAGAAAATGCTATCGACGCTTGTCGATCCACGTCAACTTATTTTTTATAATTTCGCTTGGGTCAAATGGAGGTTGACGTGGACGACTACCCAAAAGTTGATCGTAGCAACTTTATCCTCAACCAAGATAAAACCTTGGGAAATGACACCCTCGACATCGGATGGTCCGAAGGTACCCTTAGTGACGACCGGCCCCTATAAGAAGTGTGAAGTTTGAAGAGTGAAGTTGTACAACCAAGACATAGGTATGAACAACCAAGACATAGGTAACGGATCGTATTCAAGACATAGGTAACACCATGAGATATAATCATAGGCAAAAAGATTTGAAAAAAGGGAGTGGTTATGATGTTGACTTCACGATTTGAAACCGCGCTGATTTATGCTTTCCGGACGCATTCCGGCCAAAAACGCAAGGGAACGGAAATTCCATATATCTCCCATCTCTTGTCCGTTTCGGCCTTGGTGATGGAAGCGGGCGGGACCGAGGATGAAGTTATCGCCGCCTTGCTCCATGACGCTGTCGAAGATCAGGGCGGCCTGGAACGATTGGAAGAAATCCGCGCCCAATTCGGAGCGAACGTCGCAATAATCGTCGAGGGATGCACTGACTCCTTCGAAACCCCCAAGCCGGAATGGTGGGAACGAAAACGTTGGTATTTGGAACATCTTCCCGAGGCAAACCCTTCGGTCCTACTCGTATCCGTCGCCGATAAACTTCATAACTCCAGGTGTATTCTAAAGGACTATCGGGAACTTGGCGAAGCGCTATGGGGCCGATTTAATGCGGGGAAAGAGGGGACATTATGGTACTACCGGGAACTGGTTACTGCTTATCAAAAAGCCGAAGCACCGCATAAATTAGTTGCCGAACTGGATCGGGTGGTGGCGGAGATTGAACGGCTTAGTCAAATAAAGTGAACAATGACCAGTTATCAGTTATCAATAAAGTCCGAAGAATCTTTAAACTCCTTTTACATAATTTCCAAAGTTACCAGCCCACATTGAGACTCCAAGGAAGGAGTCGATCGACACATCTTTACATGGATGTAAAACAGTGGTCGAGATCGGAAGACTTAACTTAGTTGACAGACAAAAGGCCATGGATGGCGAAGACCCTCTAAAAACCGGGATGAATTGCAGGAGGACTGGAACCACGCTGGTTCCAGCGACTTTTTGTTTCTTTTTGGTCGATTAAAAAGAAATCGCCGTCGAAACCGTGGGCGCTCAGAGCTAAACCATCATTCCACTAAAATTAATAAAAAGTACTATGAGATTTCGCTTCATGGATTGAAAGATATCAGTGAACTTCCAGGCGGTGATAATCCTGATATGATCAGTTTTTTTATCAGTGGGACGATTCGTCTAATAAATGAAAATGGAGAGGAATGGATTGTTAAGCATAGGTTGCTACTCATCAATCAATTGGAATACTTGGCAACATTATTGTAAATTGCTAGTCATTTGATTATTAAAATGCTCTTTATTTGATTATTTTTGAGAAGCTTTAATAAACGCCTCTAAATCCGCTCGATGAACCCTCCAGAGATCACCGAGTTTTACCCCTTTAAGCTTTCCTTGCCTTATCCAACTTAAAACAGTCCGATGTTTAAGATTATATTTATCGGCAATTTCTTGTGGGCTATAGTATTCTTTTTCCTGTTGCAATAAATTAACCCCCTTCACTAAAAATATTTTACCATACTATCCATCATAAACAAACTATTATGACATAAGGAGTTGACGGCATATATTAACTGTGATAACATATGTTTAATATATTAAATAAATAACATAAAAGAACATAAAGGTGGGATAAGTGCCGTGCCTGTAACAAGTATTAATATTTATGCCCTCAAACAAATCCGAACCAAACGCCACCGTTATGATCTAGAAGACTATCCAATAACGAGTCCCTTAACTTGTTATAAAATCCTCCAATATTTTCTCGATCTCCAATCCGAACCGGTTGAGAAGTTTGGAATCCTTTCGCTAAATACCAAAAATAAAATCGTCGGGATTCATATTATTGGGACCGGTACTATTGATAAATTACATATCGAATCCAGAGAAGTTTATATGGCGGCGATGTTGAACAACGCCAAAGCGATTATTGCCTTTCATAACCATCCTTCAGGGGATGCTACTCCAAGCCGGGATGATATTTTCCTAACTCAAAGATTAAAAAAGGCTGGAAAAATCATGTGTATCGAATTGTTGGACCATCTGATCACCGGAGAGCAAAATTATGTCAGCTTAAGAGAAAAAGGGCTGGTATAGATCCCCTTGCCCCCTTAAAAGATCCCTCGACAAGGGAATTCGTTAAGCCTTTGTAGGTCTTTGATGTGGAGGTTATGACACCCAACGCCCAGCCGGTTCCCTTTGCAGGGATAGGGTAAATACTACAACGTCAATCTTATTCACGAACGGCATGAATTCGATTACAATCATTTTTGAACCATCTTGACGGACAATCACACGCGTAACGCGTAACTCGTAACTCATAACGCGTAACGAAACGGAGGCTCCCCATGCTCACCTACAAAGACACCGGCATCAAAAAATTCATCCTCGACCGGATCTGCCAGATCGACGATGAAATAATCAACGAAGACCCCGAATACAAACAATTGGGAGAACGCCCGAGTGAACTGCTGAAGCTGGTCGCCGCCAAACTCTCGGCCGAAGATAATCAACTGTTGAAAGAGTATGATGATATATATTTTCATCAGATTATCCGGCGGGACGAGTTGCTCTACAGCGCGGCGCTGATGGACGGAATATTGTTGGGTTATTGGGTTGCTTTGGTAGGTAGGGGAGTGGAGAAGATCACCGTTTGAGAGCGGGATTAGTAAAGAAGAAACTGTATTGAGGCCAAGCTGTCGATATCAGGGTTGATTCGAAGCGCTCTAATATTTTAGTGGGGACCTCGCGCCAGGTCCCCACACCCCAGGCGCTGGGGAGTGAGACTCCCCAGACCCCTGCAATAGCTCCGTGTCATCCTGACACTCCGAAGGAAGGGCTTGCGCCATTTCAAATAGACGTCTGCCTCCATGCAGCCGTCTTCATGGTTGGCTCAAGATGTCAATGTCATTGGAACATCCCTGTTCCCATGCCATGCGCCCGACTTCCCTGTCGGTCGGTGCTTTTCGTACTCTATTGTTTAAGAACATACATTAATAGCTTTCATCAGACTCCAAGGATGGAGTCTGGCGCTGTTTATTTCTAGGAAGGAAAAAAGCAGTCGTCATCGGAAGTCTTGACCTAGTTGCCAAGCAGAATGCCATGGATGGCGGCGACATTCAAGAACCGGGATGAATGAAGGAAGTCCGAAACCATGGGTTTCGGAGCCTTTTTGGATACTTTTTTGGCTTGAAAAAAGTATCCCGCCGCCGGAAACAGTGTACAAAAATAAATAGCAAAAATAAAGCTTAAATCCATTCAAAAAGAAACCAACACTCAGCAATCAATTATCCAGAGGATTGACCATGTCGGACTTTGAATTTACCATCACCGAAACCAGTTCAACGGTTGACTTGGAAGAATATCTAAACTACCTGATCATTGAACGTTGTAATGAAATCTATTATAAAATCATTAGTCATAATACCGAATTTAAAAACCTCCAAGCGGAGATCGAGAGTTATTTTGCGGAACTTCTGGAAGTAATTCCGGAACCGGCACAGAAAGAAATTGTGAATGAAAGGTTATGGAGTATTATCGGAGCGTTGGAGCTGTTGTTGCCGAGGATTATATATAGACAGGCGTTTAAGGATGGGTTTAGGTTGAAGGGGTGCGAGGCGGAATAAATTCCCCTTTAAATTTGGATATACTATAGGACCGAAGGGCATAATAGTTTAATGTAATAAAATCATAACATAAATCTTGAAAAAAATATAATTTAGTTATATAATTATTCCAAGGAGTGAGAATGATGAGTTATGCTTTAGGCGTACGAATAAGACAGTTCCGAGATGCACAAAAAGTTAGTCAGGAGACCATGGCTGACTTTCTTGGTACCACTAGACAACGATATGCCAGAATGGAGAGCGGCCAAATAGAGATTTCTTTTCAGACCATTAAAAAAATTGCAGATTACTTAGGTGTCAAGGTTCAAGAGATTACTTCGGCGGTTGAAGAACGCAAAGGTTTAACTGCCCTCTTCAGGGAAAAGGCGGATAAACCTGAGGCATTGAAGGCGGTTTCCAAGATTGAAAATATTCTTGCCGTATTTCATTCCCATGAAAAACTTTATTATCAAATGAAAGCGCAGGATGATTTGTTGTGAACAAAATTGAGATTGAAAAAAAGGCTCTTTCAATCCGGCATGAACATAATATTCAATCAGGTGGAATCAAAGATATCTTTGAATTAATCGAGAAAATGGAGATTGATTTAATTCGTTACCCGTTTGGTAAAGATATTCTTTGTGGGTTTTCGGCCATTTTTGAAGGTAAAAAAGTAATGGTTACCAATTCCTCGGAGATTTTAGCTAGGGAAATCTTTACTGCGGCGCATGAATTAGCTCATTTGCTTTACGATTTCGATTTAAATAACGAAGATGTTAAAGTAGATATGGATTTAACCTCCAATCGGGAAAGCATTCCCGAGAAACGGGCGGATTTTTTTGCCGCTTGTTTTTTAATGCCCGAAGAATTGCTCAGGCAATTCATTGTCCTGCAATTGGAGAAGCGAGATTTTTCGTTGACCGGATTCGATATCGTCAGGATTCAGGTTGAATTTAATGTTAGTTACTCTGCTGTTATTGAAAGGCTTAAAGAAATTAAGGCCATTAATTATGAAAAAGCCGCCTTTCTTTATGAGGAACAGAAACGGTATTCTTCAGGTCAATTATTTAAAATGCTTAATGAGGATGAAAGATTTTTAAAACCGGCGAATTTGGTAAAAGTGCCCGCAAGGTTCCTTGAATTCGTTATTAGTAATTATAACAATAACTTTGTTCCGTATTCCAGTTTAAGTAAGGCGCTTCAATTAATCGATATTGATGCTTCACCGTTAAAAAAGGAAGATTCCTCGATGGAAAATCAAACCATTGAATTGGATGACTTGTATGAGGAGTTAAACTCATGAATGCCTCATTGGATACGGATGTTGTGATTCATTTATACCGCTCGGGGAAAAAAGATTTGTTTTCAATGTTTGACTTCCTCTTTATCCATGAGTATTTGACCGAAGAAGAGTTAAAGAGAAAATCACGAATAACATATGATGAAGTTATGGCTGATGCTGCAGCTGGATTAATCAAAATCATTACCCGGCAGGAATTAAGCCGGCTTAGCATCAAAGGGTTATTTGAACAATATTTAGCGGAATATAAAAATTTATTTGATGATGGGGAGATGCATGCCATTGCTTTAGCCAAAGCCATGGGACTTGTCGCTTTAGTTTCCGATGATACTAAACAATTTGGTCCTCATGATACCTTGGTAAGAGGAATAATCACCGATGTCATGCCTTTTTCTTTTTATGAGTTATTATTTTTAAGGTATCTTAATTCAGAGTTAACAACTTCGGAATTGCATGGCGAGTTTGATATAGTTGTAACTAAATTCGAAAGACAAATGGAATTTTCAGGGCGAATTAAAACAACTATTAGGCGGTTTATTGGGAAAAAAGCAGAAAAACGGGATTTGGAATGGTTCAAATCTTATTGTAACGAAAAACAGATTGATTATCGCAAGAAGATCGATGAGTTATTGGGATATCTGCGGACATTAGAAAAATAGCGATTGTTTAAAGACTTTTCATTTTCCGTTACAATAATAAGTCTATGATTTATTTCTTTCCCAGATAGAGCCCGAAAATAAATGACCAAGAATTTAATTGCAATGATCTAAAAAAAGGCCCTAAGACTCGAAGTAAATCTACCATTAAGAAAATCCACACAAACCAAATCATATCTGTCTATTCATCCTTTTCCTTTCATTATTGGGGTTTTCCCGGTTGTCAAGGGGCGAACATATCCTCCCGGAACGGCGGTTAAGAAAGCCGGCCGGTCCGGTATCCTTCGCCAAGATCACCCTTGACAATTGGAACCGAGAAAACCCTAGGCCCCGAACGAAAAAGGATGGTGCAATATAAGTTGAATTAAATTTCTTATATCCATCACGCCCCTAAAACCGGATAGGACGCATAGGCGAGCAGGAAGCGAAGCTTCCGACCAGCCCTATGATGAAAAGGATTATGAATTTAATTCAACTTATTACAGCTGTAATAGGATGAAGTAAATACTGATTTGATATCATTTGCATTCGGCTTTTAATACTAAGTTACTTTCAATGTTTGTGCAACTTTTGCGTGGAACGCAGCTTTGCTGCGGAGAGAACGCAATCTATAGTTGCACTTTGAAAGTAGCTTGGTATAAGAATGCAAATCTTGGTTAAGAAATTTACTTCATCCTATATTGATGTCTAAGGAATTGAATGAGCTTTTCGGGGAAGTAATCTGTAGTTACACAAGGAAGCAAGCCCTTGAGGACGGGGTGTTGGTTGATTTAAATCAATTTATCCCGGTTCCGGAATCCGGGTATAAATATCCGGTGGCTTGTACTATTGCCGTCTGGGGAATCATCGAAACCGCAGTCAAGAACCCAAAGTACGGCAATGATTAAGTCGTCCACGTCAGCTTCCGCTTGACCCAAGCAAATAATAAAATTTAGCTGACGTGGATCGACAAGCATCGATAGCTTTATCTGGGCAGGAATTGTTTGGGATATTCTGCAAATGTCCCGGAATTGCCCGACCAAAAGATGGCCAACCGGTTGTTTGTTTCAAGTGATTATTATCGGGGCCGGTCCGAAAAGAATCTTCACCTTCAAAATCGAATGCGGTCCGGGGGACCAGGGAGAGCCGGTGCTAATGATTATGTTGCCGGAGGAAGATTAGAGATGAGATGCCGGAGGGGAGTTAATATCCTCTCCGGTTTTTTTTGGACAAAGACTGAACGAAAAAGAAAGCTCATAAGTTTTTTTATAAAAATATGTCAATTAAAAGTAAATTTTGTATCCGGGTAAAAATAACTACTAGAAAATAATCTTCCCAGGTTATGGTTAAGAAGATTCCGGAAGTTGTATCAGAGTGTATTGGGTTAAGGGGGGTAATTCGGTAATATACAAGTTAGGCAACATTGCCAGAATAAAGGAAAGGGCGCGCCATGAAAACACCAGAAGTAAGATAGTGCCGAGTAGGAAGAAACGGTCAAACGGTAAGTGAATCGCTGGCTGATCGTATAGAAGTTGGTTCCATACCCTCCAAACCCGTAAGTCAGGAGGGAAATGGTATTGCCTACTAATAATTGTTTTATGAAGTTGCCAATTTACTATATTGTCTCTGAGGTTATGACGTTAAAAAAACCTGCCACAAAAGGGCAGGTTAAGTACATGATCTTACGTAGCAGCCAGACTGTCATAATGCACTCGCACTTTAGACCCTCGGCTTTGCGTCCTTGCCTTTCGGCAAGTTTACCCTTTGTATAACCGTATTCGTTTTTGAATTATGACAAAGGTGGATCAGTTTTCATTGCTAGACGGCAAAGTTTGCATGAGGGCAAAGAAATGTTTAGGCTCACCGGTACTAAAATATTCATACCAAGATTCCAGTGTGTTTGATTGAAAAACACCTAAATGCTCAATAATTTGTTTCGCCCACAATAAGCTTCCGGTGGAACTTGCAGTAATAAGGTTGTTATCCGCTACAGATGGCTTGTCTATATAAAAACTTTGCCCTTTATAACCAGGAGAAACCATTTCAAGAAATCCCGGTCCATTACTGGTATGCGGACGCTTATCCAATAGCCCAAAGTTGGCAAGCGCAGCGGTAGCCCCACAGATAGCACACACCATAGCGCCTAAAGAGAGAAATTCGCTTGCTTTTTCAATGATAGCGCCATGCTTTGGGTCGTTCCATGTATCTGCGCCCGGTAATAGCAACACACTTGTTTCACTCACAACAATATCGTCAATTAAGCAATTGGGCACTATTGTCATCCCGCCCATTGTATTGATTGGCTCTTGAGAATAACTAACCGTTTTGAGCGATACACGTTGCTCGCCCTTTTTGAAGAATCGACCAGAATTCAGCTCCGAAATAACATACCCCAGTTCCCAGTCGGCTAAAGTATCAAGAACGTAAACATAGACTGTAAACATAAATTTCCTCCCATTTTTATTGATAGGTAGATTGATTTGCTTGCTTTTTTATTATACCTTGTAATTGTTGACAGCAGTGTGGCAACAATCTATAATAATAACAAGAAATTTTTGAAGGCGGCTATCAGATGAAAGTTGACAGGCTTGTTAGCATTATTATGATACTCCTTGATAAAGAGCGTATAGCCGCACAGGAGTTAGCAGATATGTTTGAAGTTTCACCCCGCACAATCTACCGCGATATAGACACTATCAACATGGCGGGTATTCCTGTTCGCGGGGCATCGGGAGTGGGCGGCGGCTTTGAAATCATGCAAAAATACAAGATTGATAAAAAGGTTTTTTCGACTGCCGACCTTTCCGCTATCTTGATGGGGCTTTCCGGTCTTTCCAACATGATACGAGGCGATGAACTAGTAAACGCCCTTGCGAAAGTTAGGAGCTTTATCCCCGCCGACAGAGTAAAAGACATTGAATTAAAAGCAAATCAAATATATATAGATTTAAGTCCGTGGATGGACAACAGGAACATACAACCATATTTGGAGATTATCAAAACAGCTTTACAGGAAAGCAAGCTACTTTCGTTTGAATATGCAGACCGCTACGGAAATAAAACCGCACGAGCAGCCGAGCCGTATCAGCTTGTATTGAAAAGTAGTCATTGGTATATGCAAGGGTATTGCCATAAAAGAAATGATTTTCGCTTATTCAGACTATCCCGCATATCAAACCTGCAAATGCAAGAGGAAACTTTTACACCGAGAGATTATCAAAAACCGATTTTAGACTTTGCAGAAATTCTGGAAACATTGCAAACAAAAATCAAAATCCGTATTCACAAATCTGTCATGGACAGGGTACTTGATTATTGCACTTATGAATACTTTTCGCCAGACGGTGATGAGCATTACATAGTTAGTTTTCCTTTTATAGAGAACGAATACTACTACAATATTCTTTTCAGTTTTGGGGATAAATGCGAGTGTTTAGAGCCGTTACATATCCGCACAGAAATGAAGCGTAGAATACATGATATAGCTACCATATACGTTTGAAGCGAATCAGAGTTGAAGGGGATACTATACTCCTTATGCCTGCCAATAAAGACTATCAACCGATTGTTGTCAAAGAAGATGATGATTTTACGGTATGGGGGATTGTAACGTATATTATCAAAAAATGTAATTAGTGAGTTATATTTCAATTAAGTACAATGAATAGATAAGGCGGATTAAGCTAATTCTTAAATATTATGCTGCCGCGAACGCTTAAGCCCATGACCGCAAAAGTCAGACAAAAAAGCTTCTTTAAAAAAACCAAAGGAGGGTAATAATATATTTGATTTTAATTTATTTAATTCAAACTGTGATTCAATTCACAGTTTTTTTCTTTGATTTCTTCTATAATCAAATCATTGAAAGGAATTAACGACAAGTTTCCGATAAAGGAGGAGTTTGATATGGAAGTTATTAAATTGGCGGAAAAACAAGCAATTCTTAATCCCCGGGGCATCAGTGTTAAACATTTGATTACCCGTAAAGATGTGGCGGTATCAAATGTAGTCTTACAACCGGGGCAAAATCTACCGGTGCATACCACACCTGTTGATGTCTTCTTCTATGTTATTGAAGGAAAAGGCAGAGTGCAAATCGGTGATGAAGTGGAAGAAGTTAGCGCTACCAATTTAGTTGTAAGTCCGGCAGGTATTCCCCATGGGCTAACCGCTGACGAAGACAGTGTTTTTAGTGTTTTGGTGGTCAAAACACCAAATCCCAAATGATTTTTACCGAATTAGATTTATAAAAATCAATAACGAAAGAAGGTTTTGAAGATGACTAATACAATAACGTTAAATCCGATTTCTGAATTAAAAGATGAGCATCAAGCCGTCAAATTAACCCTCAGAATTTTAGAAAAAATTTCAAATAAACTTACTGAAGGCGGGAAAGTAGACCTGGAACATCTCGATGAACTCCTTGAATTTCTAACAACCTTTGTCGATAAGTGTCACCACGGCAAAGAGGAAGACTTGCTCTTTCCGGCTTTGGAAAAGGCTGGTGTACTGAGAGAGGGTGGCCCAATCGGAGTAATGCTTCGGGAACACGATTTAGGCCGTGGTTATATCAAAGGATTGAGACAAGGTGTGAGTGACTTGAAAAACGGAAAAGATAAAGCTGTCAATCTGATCGTAGAGAATATCCAAAACTATAGTGAGTTACTGACCCGGCATATTGATAAGGAAGACCACATTCTCTATCCAATGGCTGAACAGAGATTTTCGTACGAACAAAACGATAAACTGGCCAAAGGATTCGCTGAAATCGAGGAGAAGAGAGTCGGCCCAGGAAAACATGAGGCATTTCATCAAATGCTCCATCATTTGCAAGAAGTTTATTTGCATTAAAACCATTTATCTCTTTTTTTGAAGATATTGATAAAATGTTGAAGGCACAACTGAAAAAATTGAAGTTATGAAATGTTAAGTTGGACGAAATATAAAGTCTGAGGAACTATCTTTCCTTACTATGATTGGATATTATTAGTCGTGAATAGAGCCCTCCGGATCTGGGAAATTCGGCTTTAAAGTAAGTTGGCTTTAAACGATGCAGGTTTCTTTTAAAACCCTTTCATCAATAATTTGTATTTTTTTATTCCCGATTAAATCGATAATTCCCGCTTCTTTGAGGGCGTTCAATTTCCTGGAGACTGTCTCCCTGGTTAAGCCGATGTAACTAGCCATCTCTTCACGGTTTAAGGGCAGATCGATAAGTACCGTTCCATCCGGTTGTGTTTTTCCGTATTTATTGCGGAATTCGATTAGCATTAAACAAATACGGGACTCTGTTTCCCTTGGATTGACATTGGCTAATATGTTTTCAAGTTTATCAATCCGCTCGAACAATACCTCCATGATTTTAATGCTAATGTTGGGGTACTGCAACAATAAATGACGATAATCCTGTTTGGTTATCATACAAACCAAGGTTTCCTCCAAAGATTCGGCATTATAATCAATCAGGTTTCCTTTTAAGACTAAATTTCGTTCCCCGAAAAAATCACCTTCAGCCAGAATATAGAGGACTTGCTCTTTACCATCCACTGAATTGCGATAAACTTTGATTTTCCCCCTATTGATCAGGAGAAGGTTTTCGAAAGGTTCTCCTTCGCGGCAAATCAAGCTTCCTTTAGAGTACTTTTTCTGGACGATTAAAGAAGTCACTTTTTGAAGCTCAGATTCATTTAATGAAGCAAAGATCGGCACTTTGCCGGCACAAAGCTGGTGGGAATGACAACTACAACAAACTTGAGGATTCATTTTTGACTCCAAATAAATATATTTATTTTATAGGTTGAAGTAAATTTCTTAACCAAGCTTTGCATTCTTAAAGCTGAATGCAAATGTTATCAAATCAGTATTTTTTCTTTATCCTATTACAGTTGTAATTAGTTCCATCTTGTCCGGCTTAGGGACAAGATGTATAGATGTATATTAGAAATTTAATTCAACTTATATATTTTATCATAAATAATTGATTTAACGGAATGGGACGAAATCGGTTGATTTGTTGTTAAACCGGATTTGTTAGCTATATTTTTTAAAGAGTTGATAATACTAAACTTGGATGGGTAAAAAAATAATCAAGTGATTAAATTAGCGGGAGAGAATTTATGAAGGATAAAGTTGCTATTGGAACACTAGTTGGATTGTTGGCGGATGCCGTAAAGTTAGCCTTCAATTATCTGGCTTTCCGTTTGCACTTTGCAACAGTCGTGTTTTGACAGATTGCCGCTTCCTGGTTTTTAGAAAAAAATACTTTAGATCAACCGATTGCCTTTTTAGTCGGTGCAGTTACCGATTTGACTGTAACCGCAATCGTTGGTGTTCTTTTTATTTATTTTTTACATTTTACTGGCCGGGATTATATTTGGCTGAAAGGTGTCGGTTTTGGATTAACTATTTGGGTTTTATTATTGGGGACTTTACTCACTCAATCTCAAGCAAAACTAAATTTAGTCCCTTCCGACACTTTAGTCACTTTTGCCGCACATTTGATTTATGGATTATCATTATCATTTAATTGCTTAACCCATTTGTAAATCGTATTATCATGTACACCAATTTCTCGGGCTACACTTGGTACGGACCGACCTTGCTCAGTAATAAGTTTTACTGCTTCAATTTTAAATGCTCGATCAAATTGCCTTCTCTCCGACATGAGACACCTCCATAATGTTAGTTTCATTATACCAACCTTTTTAGGTGTCTATCAAATCGGGGTAAATGCAGTGGTTCAGAAGTTGGAATTGCGAAGGGTGAAGTGTGAAAATTAAACCTAAAAAAGTTTTTTAGTTTTTTGGTATCGTTAGGCGGATAATTGGCATTAAATGTTGAATTTATTACAAACTTCGAACTCGCTTTTCACACTTTTCTTTTACCGGTCCACCATAAGAATGATGCGGGTTTCCGAGATTCCGGGAGCCCTTATTTTTTACTTTAAAAACCACAATAATAATATTCATAAACATCTTAAGATTTTCAGGATAATATTACATCTTTACGGTATACCGGAAATAACCCGTATTTTATAATAAAGATAGATTGATGTATCAAAATTGCTTAGGAGCATTGTAAATGACAATAGAACTTGTAACACGTGATCTAAAAACTTCGCCTGACCAGCTTTTGCGGAAACTATTTTACTCCGTCCTCCGGGAAGACTGGATCGTTGACGCTATATTCGCCGACAGCGGAATGGACCGGGTTATCGGTATCGCCAATATTAAGCGCAAAATGCCGATCGTGCTTGAAATACTCAATGATTGTAATCTAAATTCTTACCTTAATTCAATATTGAAAAATGAAACTTCAGTCCTGATTGTTCCAAACGATTCCGGGACAATGATATCTATTTTTACTTCCAAGGACGATGTGAAGGAAATTGCAGAAATCCCTGCCTCTGTTAAAGAGAATGTATTATTGCTTTTATCCAAAGCTGCTACTTGGGGCGGATACCTGAATCAATGGGGAGAGCACATCATTGACTTACATTCTCCTTTGCCGGGACCGCATTTTGGCGTCAACTTGTTGCTGGGGAACAGGATGGATTTTCCTTACGCCTTGCAGACTACGCCTAAGAGTGTCGTCGACAGATTGGGCCGGGGCAGTTTCCGGACCCATGCCGCCACACAGGTATTGGCGACCCGATGGGATCTGCGTCAGGAGGAAAACGGGTTTCCGGCTAACCGCCAGTTTTATTTGGTCGAAAAAGGCCGCAAAATTTTTTATTCGGCCGATCCTGCCGATAAGAACTTAAAAACAGCGGTCTGCACTCATTCCCAGAACAAAACAGTTATCTGTTATCAGACCCAGTGCGGACTAGAAATTGAACGGACTATATTCTTACTTCCCCAGGAAGAGAGATTGCCTTTAGCGGTTGAAGCACATAGTATTATGATTCGTAATTCCGGAAATCAGTCCAGAGAGCTGAAACTGGTTTATACCGGCATGTTCGGTCCTGCTTACCCTAACGCAATGCAGGAAGATGTATTATATACCAATATCATTATGCAATCAAAGTTGCTTCGGAATGATGACGGCTCCATCAAGGCCGTGAGTGTTGCATATCGTCCCGAGGAGGCCGGGGTTGATTTGCGCTTCCACTCTATGTTGGTACATCATGGGGATTGTCTAACATTCCCGCGGGAGTATTGTTTTAACTACAATGAATTTGTTGGGACCGGCACTCTGGAAAATCCCGCCGGGCTTTGTCAATTAAGCAACCAACTTTACCGTAAAGGCCCTGGTTTTTTTGCCCTTGCAACTCCACTTTTTCTGCCAACCGGCGAGATATGCCATTGTCAAAACTTTACGGGAGTGGTTTCCCAAAAAGTCAACCCACAATTCAATGATAATACCTTCCGGGAAGAAATCGACAACCTGATCCGTAAGTTTTCTAAGCCGGGGGAAATAGCCGAAACCATCGCCGCAAACGACCATTTTTATCAACAATACCGCAACTTTTTACAGATCAAGACATCCGACGAATCTTTCAATCAATATTTCAATTTGAACTTGCCGTTTCAGGTGTTATACCAGACCTTTGTCTCCAGGTCATTTTGCCAGACCCAAAAAGGTTACCGGGAGATTGGCTTCCGGGAAATTCAAGATATTTATGCCACAATGTATTACTTTGCCGGCATGGGAAAAGCGGAGTTTGTAAAAGAATTGCTCAAAGAATGGTGTAGTAAAATATTTGAGTTTGGTTACACCTATCATAACTTTTTCTGGGTGGGCAAGGAACCGGGGAAATGGTCTGATGACGCACTCTGGTTTATTCAGGCTCTTTCCCGTTATATCAATCTCACTGGCGATTTAGGGTTTCTCGATGAAAAGTGCGAAATAGCGGGGACTGACCCCGTTCGGACCCGGTCCGTTTATGACACGATCAAGGCCGTCCTTAGGTACTCGGGAGAGATTTCCATTGGAAAACATGGGATGCCGCTATTGGACCTTGCGGATTGGAATGATTGTTTAAAACTGGATGAAGATTATATAAACGGTATCACCAAAGAGAAGTGGTATCAGGAGCAGACTGAACGGGGAGGGGCAATTGACCGGCCGTTTGATAACGATTGTTCCGAAAGCGTTATGAATGCCTTTTTACTCAAACTGGCTATAGACAAAATAATTGTTTTGGCCGGAGAAAAAGGTGATACCGCGTATGCCGGCAAATTAAAACAGTTATCCGGGCAATTGCATACCAATCTCCAGACCCACGCCTGGCGGGAAAACTTTTTTGCCCGGGTTATCTTTAACCGATACCAAAACAACGAATTTACCTACTTGGGAGCCAAAGGTGACGGTTTGTCGGCCGATCCGGCGATTGACGGCGTGTATTTCCTAAACTCATTCAGTTGGGCTATTCTCTCGGACTCGACCGGTGATGAACAGATAGCGACTATGATGGAAATTATTGAAAAAGTGTTAAAAACTCCATTCGGGCTCAAGCTGGTTTCCCCGGCCGATCTTAGCAAGGTGGCCAAAGGGACGGCAACCGGAGAGTATTTCCCCGGCGACCGTGAAAACGGTGGAGTATTCAAACATGCTTGTATGATGGCGACTACGGCAATGTTTAAGGCTGCCAAACAGGTAACAAACCACGCGTTGGCAGAAAAACTAACCAGTTTAGCTTACTGGATGATCGACCTGGTTCTGCCGTATAAGACAATGGATGATCCTTTTACGATCTGCGGCAACCCCCGCTTTTGCACTCAATACAACAATAGTGAGACCGGAGAGAATATCGGCCCGATGCTTAGCGGTACCTCAACCTGGCTGATTCTGTCTTTACTCGCCGCCTTCGGTATCGAATATACCAGCCGGGGAATTGAAATCAACCCCATCTTAAGACCGGACGAAGAATTGTTGGAATATACCCTAAATACCGGAAAAACCATTTATGGGGTTTCCATTCAAAAACCGCTTGGTTTTTACCGGTTGACCGACAGCAATGTTTCACTTGAAATCGACGGCATAAAAGTTGAAGGTCAACACGGACCCTATATCTTGCCGTTATTGGAAGACAATCGGGAACATAAGGTCATACTAGTTTTATCTTGAATATCAAAAAAAAATTATATGAATATAAAACGGAAAGTCTGTTTTATTTTGATTAGGAGGTGTTCCGTTGAATCAAAAGAATAACATCCGTTGCTTTCCGATTATTTTTTCATTTTTAAGCCTTTTCATTTTTATTAACGCCTTTCCTATCTCTACGGTGTCTGCGGCGATGGATGCTAAGCCTGGTACCGCGGCAGGTGTCGCCATTCCAGCAGTTGCGTGGAAACGCGATATCGCCGGGACCGGATATAAGGATGGTGCTCCGATTGGCGGATTTGGTTCCGGTAGTTTTACCTGGCGGTACGACGGGCAATTTTATTCCCGCTTATACCCGGGAGTCAACGGGATGTTGACTGATGATAATTGCGGTTTTTATATGTTTCAAAAACCGGAAAACGGCAAGCCTGTCGCTACCCAATTGAATGCTGGGGAACTCGGACCCAATCAGGCGACTTATTACGCCCTTTACCCAAAAGCATGGGTCAATTATTACGGTGAATCCTTTCTGTGTAAAGCCGTTGTTACTCAGTTTAGCCCGGTTATTCCCAATGACTATCAACGGACCAGTTACCCGGTGGGGGTTTATAAATGGACACTTTCCAACCCCACCTCAAAAACCTGTGAGGTTAGTCTGATGCTCACTTGGCATAATTCAAGCGGCAGCTTTGCGGAAGCCGTATATTCCGGTAATAAGACCGGTTTGATTTTACGCCGGGAAGGCTCCGCTCCGGCTACCAAAGAATATGAACTGGAAATGACTTTGGCAAGTGAAAACAGCGATAATGTAAGGGTATCCTACGCATCCGCCTCCGGTCTGGATGAGCTGAGGGCTGATTTTGAAAAAGACGGCGCGTTGAATAATCGTATCGGTGCTGATAAAATCGGTGGTCTGGCAGTGGCGGCCAAGATCGCGCCAGGGCAATCAGTCGTCGTCCCGGTCATAGTAACCTGGGATATGCCGATGTCCTTTGACTCATATGATAATACTTGTCAATGGTATAAACGGTATACCCGGTTTTTCGGGCGTACGGGATTAAATTCATGGAAAATCGCTAACGAAGCCTTATCCAACTATTGTCAATGGGAGGAGGCGATTGATCGTTGGCAAACCGGAGTACTTACCAACCCCCGCTATCCGGATTGGTTGAAACAGTCGTTATTCAATGAATTGTATAATCTGGTCGTCGGCGGCACGGTCTGGGAAGCCGGAGCGGCTTCGGGCCAGGTTGATAACCCGGACGAAGATATGTTCAGCCACCTGGAGAGTTTCCAATACCCATTTTACGGGACTTCCGATGTACGTTTTTACGGTTCCTGGGCTTTACTGCAAAACTGGCCGGAGATTGAAAAACAATGTGTACGCCAGTTCAGTGACAGTATCACGACTAACCGTAAGGACCGCCCTACTCCTTTGGGGACCTGTGCCCATGATTTCGGCGATCCGAAAAGCGTTTTCACCAAGTGGAACGCCTATACCTTCCGGGATACTCTTGACTGGAAGGACCTCAACTCCAAGTTTGTTCTCATGGTTTACCGAGATTGGGCCTTAACGGGGGAGAAGGACCAGGCTTTTCTGAAGTATTGCTGGCCATCCGTAAAATTGGCCATGACCAAGGTCCATAGCCAGGATACGGACGGGGACGGCCTGCCTAACAGCAACGGTGCTGATCAAACTTACGATGACATGGAATTGTATGGTAACACCGCCTATTGCGGCGGGTTGTTCTTGGCTGCTTGTCAGGCAGCGACGAGGCTGGCCGGTATTATGGGTGACCTAGAGTTGGCCGAAACTTATCAGTCATGGTTGGCGTTAGGTCGGCAAAACTACGAAAACAAACTTTGGACCGGCAGTTATTATAAGATCGATACCGGCAGCAGCAAGGAGAATAATCTCCGGATTATGGCGGATCAGTTGTGTGGACAATGGTATGCCAAAGCTTGCAGCTTGTCGGGGATCGTCTCCGATGATCACGCCGTGAAAGCGTACCGGATTATTTATGATAATAACTTTAAGAAATTTAAATCCGGACAAATAGGTCCGGTAAATGTAATTTATCCTAACGGCAAACTCGATACTCTGCTCCTCCAAACCCATGAAGTCTGGACGGGGGTAGCCTGGTCGGTCTCGGCCGGAATGCTGCAGCAAGGCATGAAAAAAGAGGCTGAAGAATTGGGGTATAGTGTCTACAATACGATTTGGAATACCAACGCCCTTTGGTTCCGGACCCCCGAAGCCTGGTGCGCCGATGGAACAATCCGAGCCCCATATTACATGCGGGCCACCGCTATTTGGGCTTTGAAACATGCCTATGATATTTGTGGGAAATAAAGGCAATTTAATTTTTATAACAAGGAGAAAATATTAATGTTTGCTGCAAATGGACAAATCATTCTGAACATTGCCGCATTTTGTTTAGTGATCTTGACCGTCATTCCTTTGATGATTTATGCCCAAGTAAACGCGTCTACAAATTCGCCCCAATGGAAGCTGGTCTGGAGCGACGAGTTTAACGGGCCGGATGGTTCCCCTATCGACTCCACCAAATGGGAGTATGATCTCGGCGGCTGGGGTTGGGGCAATGAAGAGTCCGAGTATTACACCGACCGGACTGCGAACGTTTATCAAGAAAATGGTTTTCTGGTCATTCAAGCCCTCCGGGAAGATTATGAAGACCGGGAATACACTTCCGGCCGAATCAAGACCAAGGGTAGGTTTGAGCCGATATACGGCAAAATTGAGGCCAGGATCAAATTGCCTTTCGGACAAGGAATATGGCCGGCTTTCTGGATGTTGGGCAACGACATTGACACCAATAACTGGCCTAACTGCGGTGAGATTGATATTATGGAGAATCTGGGACGGGAACCGGAGATCATTCATGGCACAATCCACGGGCCGGGATACTCCGGCGCCGGGGGACCGACCAATTTGTTCCAAACCAAGAATAAGAAAATCTCCGATGACTTTCATGTTTACGCTATCGAATGGGAACCAAACCGCATCCGCTGGTATTTTGATGATAAGTGTTATTTTACCATAGTCCCCGAGGATATTTTGGACAAATGGGTCTTTGATCACCCGTTTTTTATCCTGCTGAATGTGGCGGTAGGTGGGTCTTGGCCTGGATACCCGGATACGACTACCGTTTTTCCCCAAAAAATGCTGGTCGACTATGTCCGGGTATATCAAAAACAATAATGTATTTGCGGTTCGCCAATGGGAGATTGACTATAATTTTATTAAGGAGGTTTCGAGAAATGAATCAACGGATGAAACAGTTAAAAAGCGGGTTAATTGTAATGGTATTGTTGATGGTGGCTGTAATACCGGCAGGCATTTGCAACGACAATGGGGAGAAAAGTCCGGAACTGACGCTTGGAGATTCCTTTTTTTCCGACTTTAAAGAGAAAGGAGATCCCATATGGTCTGCTTCGAGCGGATGGAGCAACGGCAATATGTTCCGTGTCGGTTGGATGGCGGACCATGCCGTGGCGGATAAGGGTTTCTTGACGCTAACCCTTGACAATGAAGAGAGTTGTGATCAGCCGTTTACCTCAGGCGAGTATCGTACAGGGCAGTTTTATCAGTACGGCACTTTTGAAGTCCGGATGAAAGCCGCCAAACAAAAAGGAATCGTCTCTTCCTTCTTTACATATACCGGACCTTATGACGGGCAGCCCTGGGATGAGATTGATATCGAGTTTTTAGGAAGGGACACGACCATTGTCCAGTTCAACTATTTTTCAAACGGTCATGGTAATCATGAGTATATTGATAATCTGGGATTTGACGCCTCGGAGGATTTTCACGACTATAAGATCGTCTGGAGCAAGGAAAAAATCGACTGGTATGTCGACGGGGTATTAAAGTATACTGCCACCAAGGATATCCCGACTCATCCGCAACGGATTATGATGAACCTTTGGGCCGGAACCGGCGTGGACAATTGGCTGGCGCCTTTCCAATATAACGGTCCGCTTCATGCCGTGTATGACTGGGTGAGGTATACCAAGGAAGAAGAAGCTGTTGCAAAATAAAAAATGAATGCACTCATCATACTTTCTTATAATCCATCGGGGTGACATTATAGTATTGGCGGAAAACCCGGCCGAAATAGGAGGGGTCGGTATAACCCACAGCAACGGCTACCTCGTAGATTTTTTTCTCGCCGGATTCCAGCAAGGAACGGGCTACTTCCATCTTGCGTCGGGTTACGTAATCCGAAAAACTTTCATTGGTCTGCTCCCGGAAAAGGCGGCTCAGATACTGCGGACTCAGAAACACCGTGCGGGCCACCTGAGAGAGGGAGATAGTCTCCGCTAAATGATTATCAATATATTCTTTCACCTGACGGATACAACCCCGTAGCGAAGTATGGGTCATTTTGCGTATCGCATGTCCCAATTGATTGAACCGGGACTCCCACCACTCAATCAGATATTCGGTTGGTCCCATTGGACCGCCTTGCATCAACAAAGCATATTCATCTTCCTTCAGCGCTTCTTGGAGATTCAATCCAGCCCGTTGGGCGATCCGGACCAGCGCGCCCGTGAGGATCCATACTGTTTCACATTGCCATGAGTTCGGTTCGGACTGTTCCCGGCCTGGGGAAAACACTTGTTCTAATATTAAATGGATGGTTTCCGGCGCTTGGCCGGTTTCCAAGCAAACGCTTAACCTTTCTTCGTCCCTTGGTAAAAACGTTGGAACTTGCGTCTCCTTGGAGGAATGCGTGGCAATTGCTTCCACACCCAAACTGGATTGGAGCCGCAAAGCTTGTTTTGCTTGTTCGAATGAGCGAGTTGCCTCAATAAGGCTTGGTGCTATTCCTCCGATACCGATTTGAAGAGCGGAAGGCAACTGCAACCGAGCCTGATCCAGAATGTTGCGGGCCAGACCATCGGCAAGCTTAGACAAGTTGCCTCCCGAATGATTCCCGAAAATAAGTCCTCCGATTAGACCGCGTTCCAACCGGGTTACTAAACCGTCGTTGGCAAAAGCGGTTGCGACCAGATGATGGATTGACAGCCAAATTAGCTGCCGTTCCTTTTCATTATAATTCAAATATAATCCGGCATGATCTTCCACTTTGCAAACCATTGCAACGACGGGTTGCTCCGGTTCCAGTGGTAATTGGAGAAAGCCGAGGCGCTCTTTCAAGTCGTTCTCCTCTAATTCGCCCTGAAACAACTCCCGCAAAAACTGTTCCCGTAACATAGGCTGACTGGCCTCCAACTGGAGCCGCATCTGGGCTTGGGCTTCGTCGTTAGCCCGTCTTTGGATCAGGATTTGACATTCCTTGAGGACTGCCGTCAGGATCTCATCACGGGGAGAAGGTTTTAAAATATACCCGGAAACGCCGATTTCCAAGCAAGACTTAGCATAAGAAAATTCATCATAGCCACTGATGACCAGAATCCTGGAATGGGGATAATGCATCATCACCAACTTCGCCAGATCAATACCGTCCATCCCCGGCATTCGGATGTCGGTCAGGATGATTTCCGGTTTTTCTTCCTGAATTAACTGCCAAGCTTCCACCCCGTCTACGGCGGGACCGACAATGCAGATATCGTGATCTTCCCAGGCTATCTCCTGGGCCAGCCACTCCCTTGACCCGGGTTCATCATCAGCAATTAATAACTTGAACATAGGAGCGCCTCCTTGAAGTAGTTCATTCTCAGTGTCTCCTTATCATCCATCAATCTCTTGGGCCGGCCAACGGATATCCACTCTTAATCCACCGTCAGGATTGGGAGATAGAGTAATTCCCCATTCCTCACCATAAGCCAGTTTCAGCCTTCGATGTACGTTAACCATTCCATGGGCTTTTTTGGTCGCAGTATCCGACAAATCGGTTTCTGCTTTCAATAATTGTTCTTGATTTAAACCGATCCCGTTATCGGAAATAATAAAATGAATCGTGTTATTTTCGCGTAACCCTATAATGGATAACAAGCCGTTTCCTTGTTTAGGTTCAAGACCGTGGATGAAGGCGTTTTCCACAATAGGTTGTAGGAGCAGCTTGGGAATTTGGTATCTTAATATATCCGGCTCAATCCTGATCTCCACTCTAATCCGATCACCATGGCGCAGTTGCTGTAATTTGATATAGTGGCTCAGTTGTTCCATAGCCGATTTAATAGTGACTAACGCGGGCCCGCGACCCAGGCTGAGCCGGAATAACCGGGACAGGTTGATAATGGCTTTACCGCCTTCTTCATGGTCGCCGCCCATGATCAGGCGATAGATGCAATCCAACGTATTATATAAAAAATGGGGATTAATTTGGGCTTGGAGAAATTCCAATTCGGATTGGCGCCGGGCTAATCGCTGTACGTATGCTTCTTGGATTAATAACTCCAGTTGTGTCGCGGTAGAGTTGAAACTTTGGTAAAGTTGCCCAAACTCGTCTTTGCGCTGCTCAGCGATGCGGGTGGTAAAATCCCCCTGGCCAAGCCGGTTCATTGCCAGAGAAAGCCGATGGAACGGACGGACCACATCCAAGAGGAGAAACCAGGTCAAAATTAAGGCCGCAATGAAAGCAATCACCACACTGATCCAAATCACGGCGGTTATTTCCTGGGTAATCGGACCATATACTTCATTCAAAGGAATCGATTGAGTATAAATATAACCCATGAAGCCACGCCGATACATTCCCAATTCTTTCTTTTTGCCATTTTGATAAATCAGATGACCTTCGGAAACGCTAGGGTCATCCGCCAACGCTTTGGCAAGCAGAGGATTATCTCCGGCATAATTTTTAAAAAGACGGTATTTTTCATTGACAATGCTTCCCTGGGAAGGAATGGCTAAAAGAAATCCTTTGGCGTCAAAAAGTTCTCCAGATGGTTCGTTTAATGGAAACAAAGGTCCAATCGGGGTATCCGACAAGTCGGCGTTAAAGTCAATCCCGACAACATATTTTAAACTTCCAAAATTCTTGGTGGCTACCCAATAAATCGGCATTATGGCGCTGGGTTGAATATTGTCGCGAATATTTCCGATAAAGCTTAATCTACTATATTGTTCCGTGGAAGTGGAATTCATTTGAGCGCCTAATTCTTCATCCGGCTTCTTTCCATTCAGAATCTGATTCCACCACGGCCGTGTTTTTAGGTCATTCAAGGCGCTGTCTAGCCCCGCATAAATCAGTTTTCCATCCGGATACACGATATAAGCGGCCAACAGATTGGTTGAATCATTGACTGAATTGTTGAGGGAAACATGGATATCGACTAAATATCTGTTTAGAAAGCTTTGGATTTTATCAGGGTCTTTTGTGGCCAATAAATCAATTTGATTTGCCAAACTATAAATCATTTCAGACCGCCGTGTAATTTCGTTTAAAACCCTAGACTCCGCATGCTGTAGTGAAATTTGCAGACTTTGGTAGGTCGTGGCGGTAATTTGATTTTTAACGCGCGTGGAGAAGAAAAAGGCGGTAAGCCCTGCGTTTAGTAAGGAGACGAACAAGATTACAAGCAGTATCTTAATTTGAAGGCTGCCGTATTTAAATCGGCCAAGGTTCATTTTTCATCTTCCTTGTTAATAATCAAAACAATTTGAAATTATTTAAAACTTCAACAAAAAATAGAATTATCCTCCGTTATCTCCCGTCTATATGAGGAGATCCGCCGTTTTCAATCATTTTTTTAATCGGTTGAATTAAGGATCTAAAATAAACCAAATTACCGCTGAAGCGGTAATTTGGTTTTTATCAGTATTTTGATGGTTTAATTACCCCTTGACCCCGGTAGTGGCGATACCTTTCATAAAGTACCGTTGCGCGGCAAAGAACAATATTATTAACGGAATAGTATATAAAACTCCTACCGACATTTGATAGGGGATGGGAGGCATCGGAAGGGTGTAGCTGACATTCGGTATACGCACATTCTGCATTTGGACAGCCAGAGTCTGATTTTCGGTTGTCAGATATAATAACGGTGTCAGATAATCTGCAAAAGTCCATTGGAAAGTAAAAATACAGGTCGTAATAATGGCCGGACTAGATAATGGGAAAAAGATGTTCCAAAAGGTTCTGAACCGTCCGCAACCGTCAATTAAAGCCGCATCCTCAAGTTCTTTGGGCAGACCTGCAAAAAATTGCCGGAAAAAGAAGATAAAGATTCCCCATCCGGGGGCGGCATTGATCCAAAACGGGAGATAGCAGAAGGGCCAAGGCTTATTTAAAATATTTAATTGGGAAAACATAATATATTGAGGAATCAATGTTACCAATTGGGGCAACATCATTGTCGCCAGAACTATTCCAAACAGGAAATTCCGACCTCGCGCCCGGTACCGGGCAAATCCAAAGCCGGCCAAAGCGCTCGATATTGTGACTAACGCCGTTACCGTAATACTAAGCGTTAATGAGTTTCGTAACGAAACAAAGAAGTCAAGCGTCCGAGGGTCGAATAGTACTTCCCAGAAATGTTTCCACTGCATAACCTTGGGTAAGATTGTCACCGGATACAGGGTCAGCTCTTCCGGAGTTTTTAAGGCCATGATAAACATCCAGAAAAGGGGGAACAGCGCTAAAAGGCTGGCAAACATCAATAAAACAATTAAGAAACCGTTTTTTTCTGTTCTCATCTTTTACTTCCCCCATCTTGTTCGACTGAATAGTGAACCCAATATTGGCTCGATTTCCAGACGATTAAAGTGATCAACATTGTAACAATAAACATGATCCAGATTAAGGCTACTCCATATCCGGCCCGATTGGCAACCATCATCTGATTCATAGCGTAACCCGGGAACATATACATGCTGCGTTGTGGCGTCCAAAACGTTGTAGCGTCGGTTGATACACTCATGATGCTAGCCGGAATGAACATTTGCAAGGAGTTAATAATTCCCAACACGATCTGAAAATAGGTAATCGGGCTTAAAATTGGCCATGTTACATGGCGGAAAACTTGCCACTTTCCGGCGCCGTCGATTGCGGCTGCTTCCTCAAGCTCATGGGGTATTCCCTGCAAACCGGCTAAAAAAATCACCATTGCCGTACCACAGCCCCAGACGGACATCGCGACTAAAGCATATAGTCCGTAATCATTAAGCCAATTGATGGCTGTGCCGGGCCGGAAGATGCTGATGAATAAATTTAAAAAACCCGAATTGGAGTCTAAAATCGATTTAAATATCAAAGCGGCGGCGCCAATAGGGATCATTGTCGGCAGGTAAAAGGCGGTTCGGTAAAAACCACGGCCCGGTATTTTTTTGTTTAATACCAAAGCCAGACCTAAAGCGGTAATCAAAGATAAAGGAATCGATAATAGTGAATAAAATAAAGTTTGACGCAAGGTATACCACGCTTCCGGGTTGTGGAACGCTTCAATATAGTTGGAGAACCCTATTAATACACTTCCTTTTAAATCCATACCGTTAAAATTGGTAAAACTGATTATGACCGCTATAACTAAGGGAAATACTAACAAAAGAATAATGCCCAATAACCAGATTGAGATAAATCCATAAAAAGCCATCGCTTCACTTTTTAATATGCGGCTCATCAAACTCGGTTTCCCGTTGTTTTGCAACGACATTTTAATGTATTCCAATCTTGCTGAATCTCTGTCTTCCATGAGAATACTCCTTTCGGTATTACAAGAACGG
>JAEYRN010000040.1 GCA_023435565.1 Bacillota bacterium | reverse complement strand
TCCTTAATGCATTATTCAGTTCTAAATGTGCTTGGCGTTAATTGTATATGGAAAATTATTCTAGTGACATTTTCACTGAATAATTTTCCTACTTTTACATGACATTTTCACAGAATATTGACAGTATCATTAATCTACATAAGTAGAATTGTTAAAGCTAGGGAAGCGCTGATTAATTGAATAAGTGACGGTTTTGTGTTTCGCAAAATGCCTAATACCTTATATTTGCTAGCACAAAATCGGATTAATCAGCGCTTCCCTAGATAATAATCGCAAACAACGTTACGGATAATTATAAAAATTGACTTGCTAGTAATATTCGTTCTTCAAACAAAGATAAAAAATGACTAATTAATTACCATTTATATCTGTTTTAAAGGATTGACCTGTATAAAAAATCTCTTCGGACTTAAAGTAAATTTTTAATCAAATTAATTAAATTAGATTTTATCTGTTTTAAAATTCAGAAAATTATTTATAATGTTCTTTTATAGAGTATTATAAATTATTATTGCATTTCTACAGCTAAAGCAAATTATGAAAATTTTTCGTTAAAAAGCATTGGATCAATTTGACTTTGCATGTAAAAATAGGTATAATAATCCTGTCGGTGTCGAATTTTAACAGAAAGGGGCTAAAATTAACATGATGAAATCAACAGGGATTGTTAGAAAGGTAGACGAGCTCGGTCGTGTCGTAATTCCAATCGAATTGCGCCGTACCCTCCAGATTGATGAGAAAGATGCTTTAGAGATTTATGTAGATGGAGAAAAAATTATTCTCAAGAAGTATGAACCGGCTTGCATTTTCTGCGGCAATGCCGAGAACATCAAGAACTTCAAGGAAAAGAACATCTGCAAATCTTGTTTGGAATCAATGAAAGGCGCTTGCTAGTCAAGAGAGGAGGATAAAAACCTCCTCTACTTTTTTCCCCTTTCCGACAGATAAAGTTGATATACTTCTTTAGTGTTTTTCCCAGTTTCTTTTGCGATTTTCTTTAATTTTTGGCGCAAACTCAGTTCAGTTTCGTTATCATTTGTTCCATCAATGGAATAATTTTGCTTTGTCGAATTTTGATGGTTTTTACCGATCGTTAATCCGTTAATTAAAATTGTAAATTCCCCTCTTAAAGGATTATTTTCTACCCAGTTAATAATCTCTGATAAATTTCCACGGATAAATTCTTCGTGGACTTTAGTTAATTCTCGAGCAAGGACGGCTTCCCGATCTCCCAATACTTGATAAATGCTTTGAATAGTAGCCCGTAAACGGTGCGGCGCTTCATAAAAAATTAATGTGCCTTTCATCTCCGCTAGCTCGGATAAGATTGCAGTCCTTTCTTTGTCTTTCCGCGGTAAAAACCCTTCAAACCAAAATGAATTAGTTGGTAAGCCCGAAGCAGCCAAAGCTGTGATAACCGCCGAAGCTCCCGGAATTGGGACAACAGTAATTCCTTGCTTTACCGCTTCGGCAACTAGCGGATACCCCGGATCGGATATACCCGGCATTCCGGCGTCGGATACTAAAGCAATATTTAAGCCGGAAAGTAGTTTATTAATTATCTCTTCGGTTCGTTCCCGTTCATTATGTTCAAAATAGCTAATCATTTTTTGTCTAATACCGAAATGGTTTAAAAGTTTTAAAGTATGCCTGGTATCCTCAGCCGCAATTAAGTCGACTTGAGCCAAAGTTCTTAAGGCTCGCTGGGTGATATCTTCCAAGTTTCCGAGGGGTGTAGCTACCAGATATAATTTGCCCGCTCTCATTTTCATCTTATCCTTCGATACCTTCCATAGTTATTATCCGCTGTTTTACTAATTCCAATTGATCGCGCCCATTTTTATCCACTTTCAAATAACGGTTTTCAAGTCCCCATTCTTTTAACTGATTAATTTCTTCGGGAAGAAGATTATCATCTATCAAATAAAACTCGTCTCTTCTATGATTAATACCGTCGGTTTTAAAATTATGCCATTCACGATAACCCAACCGCAATGACCTTCGGTCGATATATAACAATTCCAATAGGCTTTGAACCCGTGACCAGGACCAACAAGTTAAAAACTCACAACGGTAATAACGGCTAGCCCATACAAAAAACGAGGAGACCCCGGGACGTAGCTGATAATATCCGTCATAATCTCCGAATAAAACACCGTCAATGTCGATGAATAGCAATTTATCTTTCTTTAGCATTCCCCACAACCTTCTTCAAAGTCTTAAGAAGACGTCTATTCTGACTACGCCGTCCCAAAGCTACCCGAATGAAGTTATCTTCTAAACCCTGAAAATTACTGCAATCTCTTACCAAAATACCAAAATCCGCTAATTTTGAAACTAAATTTAACCCTTCAAAAACATCTTTTAGTTTGATGATATAAAAGTTAGCATCCCAAGGGTAAACATCAAAAGCTTTTAATTTTATCAGTTTTTCATGGAGCCACTTCGATTCATTAGCTAATCGCCGGCGGGTCTTTTGAAGAAATTTTTCCTCTAAAATTGGATTAATAATTTGTTGCGCCAGACCGTTTAGGTTCCACTGGTTCAAAACTTTACCGATCATTTCTATTATTTCGGGCGTTCCGATTGCAAAACCAAGTCTCACGCCAGGAATAGACGCTATTTTAGTTAAAGAGTTGATAATAATCAAAGACGGATAATCATTAACTAATCCCGAAAATGAAGCTGTTTTAAGATCACTACAAAACCATAAAAAAGATTCATCAATCACCAACCAACTCTCCCTGGCTTTGGTTAGATTTAATAATTCCAACAATTTTCCCCTTTTATAAAGCTTGCCGGTAGGGTTGTTCGGTTGACAGATATATAATAAATCTCCTTCTTTTAATTCTGAACCAACTATTTCCAAAGGTATATCAAAATCATCGGTCAAAGAAATACGACAGACAGGTTTCCCGATCACATCGAAAGCTCTACGATATTCGGTAAAGGTCGGCTCTAAAATAATCGCACGTTTTACCGGTAAAACCTGCGGCAAAACTCCGATTAATTCGGCAGCCCCGTTTCCCATTACAATATTACTAACGGATAATCTAAAGTAATCGGCTAAAAACACTCGGCCGGATTCCGAAAAAGGCTCAGGATACTCCCTAATCCTTTTTAAATTAGTTAGTAAATATACCCAAAACCGCCAAGGAGGTCCCCAAGGGTTAATATTAATACTCAGATCGAGGAATTTCTTTTTTCCATAGTTTCGCCTGGCAACTCCAAGATTTCCGCCGTGAGTGTATTCGATTTTTTTATCATTCCCCATATAATCTACCACTTCACTAATTATTACCTAATCCTCTGCTTCGTTTAAATTCTTCTTAAATTATACAATTAGACCCGGCTTAATATTTAAAACTAATAAACAGATAAGCTCAATCAATTCATTGGTTGCTCCAAGTATATCACCGGTTATTCCGCCGAACTTCCATTTAACCAGCGGATTGATTAAAAAAAACGTCAGTAAAGTTAACCCGATTAATTGAACACTGGTTGGAAATGCCCAAACACCTAATAATAATGTCAATCCCGAAGCAATAAATAATCCCGAACGAGGTTTCTCAATCTTAAAACATTTTAATAATCCTTCCGATACCGACGGCTGGGTATATATTTGCAAAGCCATGGCCCATCGCGAAACACTAAAAAGCCCAAACATTATTTGTAAAGGCTGATTGGCCAATGATTTCATTAACATTATTTTACCGATTATCAAGAAAACCAGGCCGATTCCACCAAAAGCGCCTATCCGGCTATCTTTCATTATCATCCGGCTTTGTTCGGGAGTCCGGCCTCCCAACCCGTCTATTGAGTCAATAAACCCATCAACATGAATAGCGCCGTTAAAAATGGTAATTAGAAAAACCGTCAGCCAGGCGGCGATATTTTCCGAAAAAATTAAATTGAATACCCTTAAAGAGCCCCAAGCGAGAATAGCGTAGATTCCACCGACTAATGGAAATAAGGCCACCGCTCTTCCCAAATCAGTCAGTTTGATCCCTTTCGGCGATACCGGTAGGATCGTGAGAAAACCTATTGCTATTCGAAAGGTCTTAAACATCACATCCTCCTTTGACTCGAACCGGTAATCCGCTAATTAAAAAATAAACTTCATCACATATAGCGGCTATTGTCTGATTAGCCATACCCGCTAAGTCCCGGAACCTTCTTGCTAGATTATTTTCCGGGACCACTCCCCATCCTAATTCGTTACTTACTATTATTATATTTGCGTTGCTTTGTTTGACAATATCTGCTAGTTCGATTATATGATTGTTAATAGTTTGTTCCTGGCAATCAACGGATAAAAACTCATACTTAAAAAACAAATTACTAAGGTAAAGGGTTAGGCAATCCAATAAAACAGTAGTCCCTCTTTGACATTCGGCGATTACCCGGGTCACATCCAATGGTTCTTCAACAGTCGTCCAATTTTCAGGGCGCCGTTGCCGGTGTTTTCGAATCCGCTCTTTCATTTCAATATCAAGGGCCTGGGCCGTAGCAAGGTAGATTACTTTTCCACCTAATTCCCCGGCCAAATCCTCAGCATATTTACTCTTGCCGGAACGGGCTCCACCGGTAATAAAAATGTGTTTTTGATTTATTCCTTCAGTCATTGGCGCCTGCCACACCTGCGGACTCGAAGGTAGCCATCTCTTTAACGATTTTAACCGCAGCTTCGATTAATGGAAAAGCAAGAACCGCGCCAGTCCCCTCTCCAAGGCGCATTTCCAACTCTAAAACCGGTTTCAATCCAATATATTGTAGTAACTTGCGATGTGCCATTTCAGCCGAACAATGAGAAGCAATCATATAACCCAATGAACACGGAGCAATCTTTTGGGCAACCAGCGCTGCTGCTGAACTAATAAAACCATCAATCACCACAGGCGTCCGATTGGCCGCCGCGGCTAATATCAAACCAGACAAAGCGGCTATCTCCAACCCGCCTACTTTTGCCAGAACATCGATGGGATCCTCGGGATTAGGTTGGTTTACGGCAATCGCCCGATCAATGATCTCTGCCTTATGTTTAATTGTCTCACTTTTAATTCCGGTTCCCTTACCGGTCACCTCTACCGCCGAGACCCCTAAAAAAGCCGCTATCAAAGCGCTGGAAGCGGTAGTATTCCCGATCCCCATTTCTCCGGTAGCGAGCATTCGGTAACCCCTACCAATCAAATCGGTAGCTACTCTAACCCCAACTTCTAATGCTTGTATTGCTTCGGCTCTCGTCATTGCCGGTTCTTGGGCCATATTTCCCGTACCAGGTCTGATTTTATACGATAGAACCCGGGGATGATCAATAGTCGCCGCCACCCCAACATCAACAACAAACACATCAGCCCCGGTGTGCCTGCTTAATACATTAATGGCTGCTCCGCCTTGAATGAAATTATGTACCATTTGCGGTGTAACTTCACTGGGAAAAGCGCTGATTCCTTCCGCAACCACGCCATGATCCGCAGCCATGACGACTACCGCTTTTTTCTCTATGTCGGGACATTTTTGACCGGTAATCCCGCCTAACTGAATTGAGATTTCTTCTAAAACCCCCAAACTCCCCTGAGGTTTAGTCAATTTATTCTGATAATTTTTAACTTCACTAATTGTCTCAAGATCTAACTCCTTAATGTTGACAACCGTTGATTCCAGTAATGACATTAATAAATGCCTCCTCGATATATTCCAATTCCGATAATGACAACCAAAAAAATCAAAGTTGTTACATTTAAAATGTGAACCGTGCGTTTAATATCCTCATTTTCAAGTTCCCGGACTGGTTCCCCCAGATAACTGCGGAATGAGGGTATCCCTTGATAATAATTAATTCCGCCCAAACGCACCCCCAGTGCCCCTGCTGTTACCGCCTCCGGCCAACCACCGTTAGGACTGGGGTGTTTACCGGCATCTTGCCAAGCGGTCTTGGCCGATCTGCGCCAATTAAACCCGGATATTCCGGAACCAATTACCATTAAAACAGCGCAAATCCTCGCTGGAATCAAATTTACCAGATCATCAAGGCGGGCTGCCGCCCATCCGAAATACTGATAACGTTCATTTTTATAACCTAACATAGAATCCAGTGTATTTACAGCCCGGTAAAACATTGCGAACGGAACTCCGCCGATGGTCCCAAAAAACAGAGGCCCAATCACGCCATCCACAGCATTTTCGGCAACCGACTCTACCGTAGCCCTAATAATTTCTTCCCTTGTCAAATTACTTGTATCCCGGCCTACGATCTTCCCTACTTCTTCCCTTGCTTTCTCTAAATTATCGGAAATAAGGAAACCATATATAAACTTAGCGGCTTGAGACAATCCTTTCCTAGCGATAGTAGTCCCCATCAGCCAACAATTGACCGGCCAATATAGCCAAGGATACGGAGTTAAAACTTTTAAAAGAACATAAACACTTCCAAAGGCAACTAATAGCGTTATTATAACAGTAAGGATCCCAAAAAACCGAAGCATAATCGGTTTAAGTTCTCCCCGGTTCAACCATTTATCCAAAAATGTGATGATTTTTCCCACCCCAACCACCGGATGGGGTATGCCGGACGGATCTCCCCAAACCAAATCAATACAACTTCCGGCAATTGTGGTAATTACATTAGGAAGCAACATCATTAAGCTCCAAAATACTAATCATTTTTTCCATGTCAAGATGAGAGCGGAGCGTCTCCGCCAATAACCGATAACTATCTTCTCTAATACTTTTAAAGGATCGGCTGATCTTGGCAACCGGAAGCCCTTTTTCTTTACGGATCCGATTTAAAAATCCGGTCCGAAAGTTATCGTTATCAAAGCAACCGTGTAGGTAAGTTCCATAGACTTTTCCAACCCGGCAGCCTTCCTTCACACCCGATTCCAGACGAAATAGGTTTTCAGCTGTTCCGATTTGGCTGACACCATGATGAATCTCATAACCGTTTATTATCGATTCGAAGCCATCCTCATCAACCCAAAACCCTTTTTCTTGCCGCAAAATTTTAGGGGTCTTCTCGAAACTAGTGATTACGGGAAGTAAATCTAACCCCGCCATATAAGGCTCGTCCGATTCCAGATGAAACGGATCCCGAATTTCTTTACCAAGCATTTGAAAACCGCCGCAAATTCCGAAGATAACCGTTTCGTCAACTATTTCCATTATCCTCGCGGCAAAACCGGTCTGAATTAGCCAAGCTAAATCAGCGGTCGTATTTTTGGTGCCGGGAAGGATTACCAGATCACAACTGTCCAGTAAAGTTGGTTCATCAATAAAATTGACTTCCAGATTCGGCTCATAAGCTAAAGCGTCAAAATCGGTAAAATTTGCTATTCGGGGAAACCTTATTACTCCCACTCTTATTTTTGACGCATTTTGATTCTTTTGTTTCTTACTCTCTTTTTCCAGTCCTTGGGAGTCTTCTTCAGGCAAGTTTAAATCCATATATGGTACGACACCTATAATCGGAATTCCAGTCCGTTCTGCCAAAAAGTCCAATCCTGGTTGGAGTAAGCTGAGATCTCCCCGGAATTTATTGATAATTAACCCTTTTACCCGGGAACGTTCCTCGGGAGTAAGCAATTCCAATGTGCCGATGATGGCCGCCAAACAACCACCACGGTCAATATCCCCTACCAAGATTACCGGGGCTTCTGCTAATTTGGCGATTCTCATGTTGGCAATGTCATTGGCTTTCAAATTGACCTCAGCCGGACTACCCGCGCCTTCAATAATTACCAATTCATATTCCCGGCGTAATTCACGAAGACAATCTCCGACCACCTCTAAAGCCTTGGGAGTAACTTGTTCCCGATAGTCGCGAGCGCTAAAATCTCCGTAAGGTTTGCCTTTTAGAATCACCTGAGCCCGCATCTCTCCTTTTGGTTTTAACAAGACCGGGTTCATTTCAACTCTAGGGATGATCCGGGCAGCCTCTGCCTGCATGTTCTGAGAACGACTAATCTCGTAACCATCCATGGTAACCGTAGAGTTTAAAGCCATATTTTGTGACTTAAACGGCGCAACCGTCAGCCCCAAGTCGTTAAATACCCGGCATAGCCCGGCAACAATCAAGCTCTTCCCTACACTTGATGAAGTTCCTTGAATCATTAAAGTCTTGGCAAGCATTAAATACCTCTCGAATTATGATATTAGGGAATCCGCAATAACCTTCCCCCTCACCGCTTCTAAAGCTCTTTCCAAGTCAGTCTCGGTATGGACCGTCGATATAAAGCAAGTTTCGAACTGACCCGGACTGAAGTAATAGCCAGCTTCGAGCATAGCATGGAAAAAACGGGCGTAACATTGTTTATCGCTCAACGAAGCAGTTTGATAATCACAAACCGGTTCCTGGGTAAAAAAGATGGTGAACATCGATCCCAACTGATTAATTTGAACTGGAATCCCGTTTTCCGAAAATATTGTTCTTAACTCTCGGACAAAATCCGAAGTGATTTTGGCTAGGTCCGAATAAGGATCGGATTCTTCCAATAATTTAAGCGTCGTTATACCGGCAGCAACCGCCAAAGGGTTTCCCGACAATGTACCGGCCTGGTATACCGGCCCTTCCGGGGCTATTAAGGCCATTATTTCTTTTTTACCGCCATATGCTCCCACCGGAAGACCGCCGCCGATAATCTTTCCCAGACAGGTTAAGTCCGGAGTTACGCCGTAGCATAGTTGTGCACCGCCATAACAAACCCTAAAACCGGTAATTACTTCATCAAAGATTAATACAGAACCACTGGCTTGGGTGAGTTCCCTAAGTCGCTCCAGGTAACCGGTTTTTGGCAAAATCAAACCCATATTCCCGGGAACCGGTTCCACGATTACGGCAGCGATTTGTTCCCCCTTGGTTCTAAATAATTCATCCAATGCTTCAGTGTCGTTATATGGAAGGACCAAAGTTTCAGCGGAAAGCTGTTCGCTAATGCCTGCGGAATCTGGGATTCCCAATGTAGCTGCTCCGGAACCCGCTTTCACCAGTAAACTGTCAACATGACCATGGTAACAACCGGCAAATTTGACAACCTTACTTCTCCCTGTAAAGGCCCGTGCCAACCGGATTGCGCTCATAGCTGCCTCAGTTCCGGAATTAACTAACCGAATTCGTTCCATTCCCGGAAAGGCGTTAATTATTTTTTCCGCTAGAACAACTTCTCCCTCAGTAGGAGCCCCGAAGCTGGTCCCTTTAACCATCGTCTCTTGAAGCGCCATTAACACTTTGGGATGAGCGTGACCCAAAATTAGAGGACCCCATGAAGCCACAAAATCAAGATAACGTTTACCATCCGCATCCCAGAGATAAGCTCCTGAACCTTTAATGATAAAACGGGGAGTTCCTCCCACACCTTTAAATGCCCGAACCGGGCTGTTAACCCCACCGGGGATGCTTGACAACGCCCGGTTGAATAATTCAATTGAACGGGTTGATTTGATTTCAGCCATGATTATTCCCTTCCCGAAGCCAACCGGCGGCTTCCTTGGCGTGATAGCTGATGATCACATCAGCCCCGGCCCGTTTAATCGAGGTCAAAATCTCCAGAGTCACTCTTTTACCGTCAATCCAACCCCTAGTAGCAGCGGCCTTGACCATTGCATACTCACCGCTGACATTATAAGCGACGATTGGAATATTAAAACTCTCCCTTGCTCGACTAATTACATCCAAATAACTAAGGGCCGGTTTAACCATTACTAAATCCGCCCCTTCCTCGATATCAGCGGCGATTTCACGCAAAGCTTCGTCACCGTTAGCCGGATCCATTTGATAAGAAGATCTGTCGCCAAACTGCGGCGTCGAATCGGCAGCTTCCCTAAATGGTCCGTAAAAACCGGAAGCGTATTTGGCGGCGTATGATAAAATCGGAGTATTAACAAAACCTTTCCGGTCCAATATTTCCCGGATCGCTTGCACTCGACCATCCATCATATCCGAAGGCGCAATTAGATCCGCTCCGGCTTCGGCATAAGACAAAGCAACTTGTTGTAATACATTTAGAGTAGAGTCATTATCAACTTGACCATCTTTAATAATCCCGCAATGTCCATGACTGGTATATTCACAGAGGCATAAATCCGGGATAATCGCTAACTCCGGATTAATCCCCTTAATGGCGCGAATAGCCCGTTGCACTGTTCCATTATTCTGATAGGCGCTAGACCCGACTTCATCCTTATACTCCGGTAAACCGAAAAGTAAGACAGCGTTGATTCCAAGAGCGGAAAGCGCGTCAATCTCACCTTTGAGCATGTCGACTGAAAAATGATAATTTCCCGGTAATGACGTTATTTCTTTCTTTAATTTTTGACCCGGAACTATAAATAGTGGGTAAATCAGATCATTAACATTTAGTTGTGTTTCCCGGATTAAATTTCGTAATGCCGGATTTTGACGGATTCGCCGCAACCGATGTGTTGGAAAGGACATTTTCTTCACTCCTGTGATAATCGAATACAATTAACTAGTATTAGGCGTATTATTCGCTGTATAGTATCTTCTTCAATTCCGCTACCATTTCCAAATCTCCACTATTGGACGAAACAGCATCAACCCTAATCCCTTGGCTTTTAGCGTATTTGGCGGTAACCGGCCCGATACAAACCACTTTCACTCCTGAAAGATAATTAACATTGAAACTGATATTTTCCAGAAAACCCTTTACCGTTGAGGGACTAGTGAAGGTGACCGCATCAACTTGCTTTTGTTGTAATGCATTACAAATCTTTGAAACATTACCCGTCTCTGTCTCAACACGATATACCGAATATTCTTTCACCTCTGCGCCACAGTTTCGTAAACCATCAGCCAGCTCTCGCGGGGCGTCATATACTCGTATTAAAACAACTTTTTCATGCGCAACTAAGGGCCCTAGTTTTCGGCACAAATCAGCTCCGGTATAATGTTCGGGAACTAAATCCGCAGTTATTCCTCGTTCTTCTAGTACTCCGGCAGTTGCAGCGCCAATGGCCGCAATCTTTAAACCATTTAAGAAACGGGTATCCAACCCCTTAGCTTTAAGTCCTTTAAAAAATCCAACTACACCATTGGTGCTGGTAAATACTAACCAACCCGCTTTTTTAAAGTAATTCCACATATTATCACTTTCTATATCTAAAACATGGTTGATTTTAATAGTGGGGTAAAGCAGCGGCTCCCCACCGGCACAACTAATTAATTCCGCCAATTTTAGGTTCTGCCCATCAGGCCTGGTAATAATAATTTTTTTGCCGGACAAGGTCTGATCCGGTTTAAACCAGTCAAGTTTCTCGGCTAAATTGCTAACTTCTCCGATTATAACGACTGCCGGTGACTTTATATTGGCTACTTTGGCTTTGAAGTTAAGTTCTTGAAGACTAGTCTTGAGAAGACGTTGTCCGGAGGTAGCTCCATTTTCAATAATCGCCGCCGGAAATTGACCGGAGACCCCATGTTCAAGCAACTTATTTATTATTGAATCTAAATTAGCGACTCCCATCAAGATTACCAATGTTCGGCCTTTACCAGCCAAATTTCCCCAATCCGGTTCGTCGGAAACTTTCTCGCCTACTTCATGTCCGGTCAAAACCGTCACCCGATTGGCTACACCCCGGTGGGTAACCGGAATCCCGGCGTAAGCAGGAACCGCAAATGCCGAAGTGACTCCAGGCACAATTTCAAAAGGGATACCTTCTTTTTTAAGGGCTAAAGCTTCCTCACCGCCACGCCCGAATAGAAAAGGGTCGCCTCCTTTTAGCCTAACTACCCGCTTCCCGGATTTGGCATGTTCAAAGAGGATCCGGTTGATTTCTTGTTGGGGTATGGGATGATTCCCGGGCTCTTTGCCGACATCAATCCGGATTGCGTCTTCCGGAGCAAACTCCAATAAGGATTCTGCCGACAGCCGATCATAAACGACTACTTCCGCTCTTTCCAAACAATTCTTTCCCTTTAATGTAAGCAAACCCGGATCGCCGGGACCTGCCCCTACCAAATAGACAATTCCGTTTTTTCCGTTCATTAATTCCAATCGATGATTCCTTTCCCGTTAAACCATTCCGCCAAATCTTTTGCCACCTGTTCCGGCTTCTCGGAAGGTCCTATTATTGAATGGTTCAGCATCTGTTCACCCCGTGAATCGGCAACCATCCCGGTCAAATTAAGTTCCGTTCCATAGATTGTTCCTAATGCTCCGACAGGGTAACGGCAACCGCCGCCCAGCAACTTCAATAATTCCCGTTCGGCAGTCACCGCGATTTCAGTTGTCCGATCATTTAAGACCGTAGTAATTTCCTCAAACAAACCGGGTTTTTTAAAGTCCTCTTCCCGGATTTGGACTGTAATCGCGCCTTGACCGGGCGCAGGGAGGCATTCTTCGGGAGTAAAGATTTGAGCTGCCTGATGCTCAAGGCCTAACCTTTTTAATCCGGCCATGGCCAGAATTATCCCATCGTATTGACCGGCTTTCATTTTTTTGACCCTAGTATCGACATTACCTCGAATATCACGAAACTCGCAACTATTATTTAACCGTTGCAATTGATATACTCTACGCAGGCTGGAAGACCCGATTACCGTTCCGGCAGGGGCCTCATTTAGATTATTGAACCGATTTGCAATTAAAACCTCCCGCGGGTCATCGCGTTTCAAAAAAGCAGCTAATTTCAAACCACAATTCTCTTCCACCGGTAAATCTTTAAGACTATGGACTGCTAAATCTATTTCTCCTTGCAGTAAGGCTTTTTCAATTTCTTTAACAAAAAGACCTAAACCGCCATTCCCCCGCAAGGATAAATCCTGTCTCCGGTCCCCTTCGGTGCTGATAACCCGTACAGATACATAAATTCCTTTAATGTTTTTTAACAGATCAACAACTTTCCGAGTTTGAATCAAAGCCAGTTTACTACCGCGGGTTCCAATAATCAGCTCTTGTCTCAATTATTAATACTCAATCCCTTCGCGGGCAGGTAATCCCTTTTGATAAGGATGTTTTAACATCTTCATCTCAGTTACCAAATCCGCTAACTCAATTATTTCTCCGGGCATATCGCGGCCGGTTAGTACCAACTCCAACCGGGCCGGTTTTTCTTTTAAAACAGCCAATACTTTATCCAATGTTAACAATCCTTTATTAATTACATGACTTAGCTCGTCAATAACAACTAAATCCAATGTGTCCGACAAAATCCCTCGCTTAACTTGTTCCCAACCTTCTTCGGCTAAGGTGATTTCTTTTGTTTCAGGAGGCCTGTTTTGAATAAACTCGCCAGTACCCAAGGGATATATGTGAAGGGGCGGGTTAAAACCTAAAAAAGCCCAATGTTCCCCGGAACCACCCGGGGCCTTTAAAAACTGAAAAACTTTAACTTTGAGCCCCCGTCCCCATGCCCGCGTCGCCAAACCAATCGCAGCAGTTGTTTTCCCTTTGCCGTCACCTGTATAGACCTCAATTATTCCTTGTTTCATAATTTACTCCTTACTGCAAGTTAATGCAAAATGTTTCGCAATTTCAGGATTGGAACCGAAATGAAGATGAACATATGAAGCTAATAAATTGCCTTTCTGGAAACCAATCGTTTGATACTGTTTTGTTATAAAAGCGTTTCCTGTTTCATTGCTCCTAAGAATCTCAGAGTAATGAAATTCATGACCCCGAGCGTTTTCTCCTTTACGTAACAAAATATTATCCGTCAAAGCAGTTACCTCACAATAGCCCAAGGCAATTCGCTTTTCCGCCATTCCAACCTCAATATCCAATGCTCCAATCATCTTAAAGTTTCCATCTTTATTCTTGATACTCTTTCCAAGATACATTAAACCGCCGCATTCGGCATAGACCGGTAAACCCCTATTAATGAAATCAGAAATTGACGCCTTCATTTTACCATTTGCCTCTAGTTGCGCCGCAAAAAGCTCAGGATAACCCCCGCCAAGATATAGCCCATTAAGTCCACAAGGTAATTCCAGGTCCGTTAATGGCGAAAAGTTTACCAACTTCACTCCGGCCTTTTCCAGCATTCGCAGATTATCCTGATAGTAAAAGCCAAAAGCACGGTCACGGGCGACTCCAATCCTTACCCCTTCGGTTTTCGGGTCGTTCATATAGCTATGTTGTTTTATTTTTGGTTCTTGAAAAGTTGCCCTAATTTCATCTATATCTAGACTAGCTTCAATCAGATCAGCCAAACTATCCAATTGTTTTTTAAAACCTATTTCCTCATAGTAGGGAACCAGCCCCAAATGACGCTCAGGTAATGTAATTGAAGTTTCCCTTGGCAGGTAACCCAACACTTTAACGGAGGAAAAGGAATTAATAGCTTCTTTTAATATTTTGAAATGCTTATCACTTCCAACCCGGTTTAAAATAACCCCACCGAACTTGATGTCGGGATCTAATTCGGTAAATCCTTTAACAATGGCGGCAACACTCCTGGCCATACTCCGGGCATCAATCACTAAAACCACAGGCAGGCCCAAAACCTTGGCAAGTCCGGCTGTACTTCCGGCTTCGTCTGTTGCCGAAACTCCGTCAAAGAGGCCCATAACCCCTTCAACCACTGCCAAGTCAGAACCGGAAGAGGCTTCCTGATAGATTCTGCCTACCTGATAATTTCCGACCATCCAAGTATCCAGATTTTCGCCTTCCCGGCCAGTAACCGCCCGGTAAAATGTAGGATCGAGATAATCGGGGCCGGTCTTAAAACCTTGGACCCGATACCCCCGTTTAACTAAAGCAGCCATTAAACCCAAAGTAATAGTTGTCTTACCACATCCGCTATGGGTACCGGCTATCACTAAACCCGGCGTCATAACTCCTGTTCCGCCAGTCTACTTAAAGCATTCACAATAGCCGCAGCTATTGTGCTCCCGCCCTTCCGCCCCAAAGTACGGATATATGGGACACCCAATTCCCTTAATAATTCTTTCGATTCGGCAGCTCCAACAAATCCCACTGGAGTCCCGACGATCAGGTCGGGACGGGCCTTACCTTCAGTTATTAAATCCGCTAACTCAACAAGGGCCGTAGGCGCATTGCCTATCACGACGATTCCCCGCTCCATACCGGTACATGCTTTGGCCAAGCCAAGCATAGCCCGGGTTTTTCCGGTTTCCGCATTAACCTTTTTTATCTCCGGATCATCGATATAACATTCAACCTTCGAACCAAACTTTTCAGTGGGACGTTTCCCAATCCCGACCAGTGACATCCGGACATCGGTGACGATCCGGGTGCCTTCTCTGAGTGCTCTAATTCCAGCCGTTATTGCCTGAGGATGAAATTCGATTAATTCAGCCCAATTAAAGTCGGCGGTAGTATGAACCACTCTTCTAATCACTTCATATTCTGCCGGTTGCCAATTAGGTTTGAAGTATTTTAATTCCCGGTCAATTATTTCAAAACTACGGGATTCGATCTCCATCGGATTTTGGATAAATTCCGGCCTCCCGTTATAATTCCCGTTATCTGTTAGTAGTTTAGAACCATAATCGGTAACCGTAATTCTTTCTTTCACCAAACCCGCAATTCGCCATTCCGGACCTAGATGGCGCCCGAAATGTATTTGTAATTTGGGAAAATTTCTTTTTAGATCGTTTATCAGTTCCGGAATATCTTCTTTAATATGGTTGCCTGCAAAGAGGAAAACCGGAATAACAATAACTTCCGAATTCTTTTCATCAACCAATTTTTGAATGACTGAATTAAGATCGGGTTCCTTTAATTGTAAATATGCTAGGTTTATCTCCCGATCCGGTTCCAATTGGCGAACTAAATCTCTTAATTGCGTGAATTCCTCATGGGCGGCCAAATTCTTACTTCCATGCCCCAATAAAACCACTGGTGTCTTCAATAATGATACTCCTCCATCTTTGCTATTCGTTACGCATTATGCGTGAAGCGTTACGCTGGTCTTGGCGAGCCAATCAAGAATAGCCTGATAATTATCAAATATTAAATCCGCCTGAATTGGAGGCCGGTCTATTAATAAAACACGTCTTCCCAAATCAAAAGCGGCGTTAACCTTGACATCCGTTCCGCCGGTACTACCGCTTTCCTTGGTAACCAACCACTCCGCCCCTGTCTGTTGCAATATAGCAGATACCAATTCCTTACTTCCGGTACCATGGAATGCGAAAATTTGGTCCGATCTTAATCCTTGATTTAAACAATGGTTTATACTCTCCGGCACCGGCAGAACTTTTACCCAAACTCGACGTTGTTGCTCAGCCCAAAGCGATCGAAAAAAATGAAGTTTACGTACTCCAATCGTTAGAAAAACTCCCCCGGTTGATTGTTCGATAATTTCTAATCCTTGGCCATAATCAGCGGCCCGAAAGAGATTGGGCCCTTCGAGAGGTGCCGCTGTTGGGCGTTGATAACGTAAATAACTTAGACTTTTTTCCTCTGCCACCAGCTGCGCTATTAGTGTGATTTGTTGCGCATAGGGATGCGTTGCATCTAGAATAATTTTAATACCATTCTCATCGACTAACTTTGCTAATTGCCAGTGGTTTAATTCTCCACTAATCAAATCCTGATAATCTGATGCAAAATCTCTCCCCAAAGGACCTGCCACTGATAAAATACATTGATATCCTTGCTGTTTTAATAAATCAGCCAATTCTCGCCCTTCGGTGGTACCGCCTAATACCAGAATCACAACGGATACCCCCGCGGTGTTACTATTTTCCCGGCTATGACTTTCGTTTGACTATTTCCTATGATAACAGTGGTATTCATCTCAATCAATGTCTCAGTAAAATGTCTTAAATCCGAAATTATAATTTCTTGGTCCGGCCGATAGGCTCCCTTAACCAGACCTACCGGAGTTTCCGGCGCCCGATGTCTTAAAATTATTGACTGAGTTTCTTTTATTTGATTGGCTCTACTTTGGCTGGCTGGGTTATAAAGCACAATCACAAAATCGGAAAGGGCTGCCGCCTCGATTCTTTTACTAATGACTTCCCAAGCAGTTAAACGATCGCTTAAACTAATTACTGCAAAATCATGAGTGAGTGGCGCTCCAAGGCAGGCAGCAGCAGCTGTAGCAGCAGTAATGCCTGGAATAATAATGAGATTAACCTCTTCCAATAAAGCTATTTCTAAAAGCGGGCCTGCCATACCATAAACTCCCGGATCGCCACCACTGATTACGACCACTTTTTTACCGTCTTTCGCAGCTTTAACGGCATCTTTGGCCCGCGCCAGTTCCTCAGTCATTTCATATTCCCGGACCATTTTCCCTTTTAGCAAAGTTCTGATTTGTTCCAGGTAGGTCCGGTAACCGATAACTAGATCAGCGGTTGCGATAGCTTCCAGTGCCTGATTAGTTAATAATCCGTTTGCTCCGGGGCCGATTCCTACAACTGAAAGCGCTCCTCGAAAGCTCCCACTGCTACTGTTATTTGATTCAGATTTTGTTTGGCTCCGATTAATTTTCCATGATTGGAACCTAAAATTGCCGCCGGTTCGCATACTCCGCCTACTCCTACAGTTAATTCAACAAAATCGGACTTTTTCAGCCCAACCATTACCGATTCCAGTTCTTCTTTAGTAAATACTCGCAGCGGCACCCCTAATTCCTGGGCGGCCGCTTTTAAACCCGGTTCGTCCGCTTTCAAATCAATGGTTGCTAAAGAATGAATACACCGGACCGACCAATTTCTTTCCCGGAAATAACGACGAATGGCCCCGATAACTCTGGTTCCGGGAACTCCCTTACAACAGCCGACTCCAACCACCAGATTACTAGGACGTAATGCTAACATCCTAATATTTGTTTGGATCCCAACCGCTTCCTGGTAACCGATGACTACCAAGAATTTCTCAGTATCAACCAAATTTAGGCTTTCCCCTGTTTCAACTCGTACATTTTCCGGCCAGGTTTCCTTAATACCCCAACGATCCCAAATTACAACCGGGTCCCCGTTAACTACCGCCCCGGAAAAACTTGGTAGTATCTCACTGTTTTCAATCTTCAAGCGATACTTTTGGGCCACTAAGTCCAAACTAGGTAAATTATTAACATCAGATGCGGTAGTGATTACGGCTGCGCCACTGGTATGTTTTGCCAGGTCTTCCGCAAGCCGGTTAGCTCCTCCCCAGTGCCCCGAAAGCAAACTAATGGCGAATTTCCCGGCCTCATCCATCACAATAACCGCCGGATCAATTTGTTTATGTACAATGACCGGAGCAATACTACGGACCGCTATACCAGTAGCCATAATCAACACTAATACTTGATAATGATTAAATGCTTCCTGGATCTCCAATGCTACCGGCCGATCATATCCATATTCAAGCTCGTTTTTTGATGCAAAACGGGATGGTATTTTCAAATCAGCTTTCAAATATTCCGCTAACTTTTTTCCCAGAATGCTTCCATTTTTTGTTATAGCGATTACAATTTTATCTGATTTCATCATTTACCCGATACCCGTGAGCAAATTTGGCATCATAAAGCTTAGATCGCTCCGCGCCATCCTCCAGGCAATTACCGACGATTATTAAGGCAGTTTTATTAATGCCGGCGCTTTTTACTTTGATGACTATATCTTCCAAATTTCCTTTGATAATCCGCTCTTCCTGCCAGGAGGCCTTTTCCACAACCGCTACTTTAGTTTGTTCCGCTAGAACTTTCTTTAAATCCTTAACCACATCTTCGATCTGTTGAATGCTTAAAAAAATGCATAGACTGGAATTGTGCTTTGCCAACTCATAAATTGATTCCCCCGCCGGTACGGAAGTCCGACCAGAAACCCTTGTTAAAATAAGTGTTTGAGTAAGGTCCGGAATCGTATATTCAATTTCCAGAGCGGCGGCAGCAGCTAAAAATGAGCTGACGCCGGGAATAATACGAAAAGGAATTTGCCTTTCCCTCAATAACCTTAGCTGTTCCCTAAGAGCCCCGAAAATTGAGGGGTCCCCCGTATGAAGCCGCGCCACCGCCAAACCCTGACGATAACCGGATTCCATACTATCGATTATTTTTTCCAGAGTTAACTCCGAACTATCTACAATTTGAGCACTCGGTTTGCAAACCTGTAATATTTTCGGATTTATTAAGGAACCGGCCCAGACGACCAGATCCGCTTCTTGGAGCATTCGATGGGCTTTAACAGTTAAGAGTTCCGGATCACCGGGTCCGGCACCGATAAAATTGATGGGGTTCATTTGGTCCTTTCATGCCCGGTACCCAAACCGGTATGTAATATTATTGTAGTAAAATACCCGGTATCAGTTGGGTATATTTCCGGCTTTAAGGCAATAATCCTTTCATTCGGCATTCCTGTATTTTCCGCCAAAATGCCGCAACCGGCAGGGCAAACCCGATAAAATATCCGGAGCAAATCTGCCGGACACACCGGTGGTTTATAGATCACAATAGTTTGAAATGAGTTGCAATATATTTCAAATTCATCCTTGCTAATCTTACCAGTTACCAGAGCAATACGATCATCGCCCTTGGTAAGATAGAAGTTTCCCCGGGCCGCGGCTGCATTCATACCAGTTATACCGGGAACTGTCCGTATTTGGAACCCAAAATCAAAGTCCGTTTGCAACAGGCGAAAAAGGTATAAGTAGCTTCCATAAAGCAACGGATCTCCTAAAGTTACAAAAGCCACATCATAGTTATTCAAATGGGACTTGACTTGCAAAGCGGCATTTTCCCAAGCTATGATTAGTTCTTCCTCTACATTTGTCATTGGAAAAAATAAATACTCCGTTTTACTCTCCAATCCATGATACCTTAAAATATCTCCGGCCAAACTTCGCCCTTCCCGGCTCATTGGGGCGACAATCCGATCCACGGTATTTAAAATCTTCAAGGCTTTTACCGTTATTAACTCCGGATCTCCGGGTCCCAATCCTACTCCAAAAAAATTACCGCTCATGGCTTAATCTCCGCCGATAGAATATAAATCGGATGTTCCGGTTGGAAAAGGTGGTATTCATTTAAATTGGTAAGCCGTGCTAGGGAAAAGGATAATACCTCAAGGTTTTGAAAAGGCCTCTTGCTCAATACCTTAATTCCGGTATCCAAATTTTCGAGGGTTACAGCTGACATAACCAGCCGCCCTTCATTATTTAGCTTTCGGCCTGCTTCACTAATGATTTCAGCTAATTGACCACCACTCCCGCCGATAAAAATCCGATTCGCAATAGGAACCTCTTTCAGAGCTTCAGGCGCTCTGCCAATAACGACATTAATATTTGTAAGTCCAAATCCGGAGGCATTTTCTTCAATCAAACGAGCACGCTCCGGGAGTACTTCAATGGCCCAAACAGTCCCCGCAAATAAAAATCGGGCCGCTTCAATTGCAACCGAGCCGGTACCGGAGCCAATGTCCCAAAGGCAATCATCCATAGAAAGCTGAAGTTTGGCAATAATAATACTCCGGATTTCCGCACGGGTAATCGGGCTGTTTTCTTTGTTAAAAAACTCATCCGGTATTCCCGGAGTCTCATAAGGCCATTTTTTCATCTTCCATTATCACCACACTATACGGATCATTCGGGGCCCCGTTTAAATCGTTCAAGGACCCTTCCCAGATAACTTCCCGGGATGTTCCCAGATTTGAGCCGATAAAGACCCACTTTGAGCAAATCCCGGCTTGCTTTAACCCTTTCAACAGATCAGTAGGAGAATTATTTGAATCCGTTAGTATGCATACCTTCGAATGATTATTAACTTCCTCCACTAGACCCTGATTAGATCGTCCGTGTAAACTCAAAAATTTACAATCAAACCAGCTCCGAGCGGCCCTGGCAAAAGCTAACTGCATTGAACTGATCCCAGGAATTACCCGCAAACGGAGTTCCGGAAATTCACGCCGAATCCAATCCAAAATGCTAAAAAAACCAGGATCGCCGCTGACCAAAACAACCACTTTCCGTTCTTGCCAGGCAGTTATATTGAGTTTTAATGACCGAAGATCGCCGCTTATCTTATATGTAACCTGTTCTTCCCAGGCAAAATTCCGTAATAATCTCTCACTACCGATTAGGATCTCAGCCTCCCTGATCGCTTCATAAGCCTCTGGAATAATCTGATCTGGTTCTCCGGAGCCTGTTCCGACAATTACCAATTCATTTTCCATCGTTCAGCCTCAATGATTTTATATGCCCCTTGATCAATTCCCCGAACTGAACCTTGGCGATCAGTTAAAACTGCGCCAATCCACATTCCATTTACCCTTTCCTTAGCCCGCTTGCTGACTCTATCAGCGGCTTGATCCAAAACTATCCGGTCCACCTTTAATTGGGCCAATCGGTTGACTCCATCTTCAGTGGTATTTGAGTTAAAAATTTCAGCAACTGTCTGAGATGAAACACCATTGAGAGCCGCAAGCGCAGCCAAAATTTCCATTCTCCCATCGGAAACCCGATTATGGGTTTGAAAATTCCCGGCTGCAATTTTTAATAACTTACCGTAATGCCCCCAAAGAATTACGGAGGAAAAACCAAAATCTAAACATTTATCAAGCATGTATCCTACAAAATTACTCATTTCAGCCAAATACACCTCGGGAATACCTTGTTTTACAGCTCCGACAATACCTTGCCTCCCAGGAGTCAACACTACCGTCCTAAGTCCAAGAGCTTTTATTACCGATAATTGAGCAACCAAAGATTCTTGCCAAGCTTCCTCCGACATCGGCTCAACAATTCCGGTGGTACCAAGAATTGAGATGCCGCCGACAATTCCAAGGCGGGGATTAAGGGTTTTATTCGCAGTCTGTTCGCCACCGGGGACCTCAATGGTTACTTCCCAACCGCATTCAATTGTTACATCCAACAAAGCTTCCGCAATCATCCGGCGAGGTACCGGATTGATAGCCGGTTGGCCAGGTTCAACTGGAAGCCCTGGTTTGGTGACCACTCCGACCCCTTTACCGCCGCAAATAATTAATCCATCAGCCAACCGTCTTACTATTGCTTTAATGACAAGCCCATTAGTGACATCCGGGTCATCGCCGGCATCTTTTATTACTTCGGCAAAGGCCTCCCCGTTAGATCCAATACCGCTATCACTTATAGGAATTGATAAAGTACTTCCGTTTGGCAAATTCAAAGTAACTTGGTCCAATCTGGTCCCAAAGTATCTATGGCACGCTGCTTTAGCAGCCGCTGCCGCTGCAGCCCCGGTAGAAAACCCTTTACGTAACTCCCTCATCAAATTTTCATTTCTTTCTCACAGGTTAAAATGTCATCGTTCAATTGAAACAACAATTCCAACTCTTCCCGAATCTCCCTGGCTAATGCCGGTTGCTTCCCGGAGGTGGATACCGCAATTAATAAATCACCTCGCCGAATCTGGGCCGGAAAAATGAAATCACTGTCTTCAGCCTGATTGACCGTATTTACTAAGATACGTTTTTGGCGGGCTTCGGCGGCTATTTTTCGATTGAGTCCAATATCGTCGGTAGCAGCAATTACAATCGTCGCACTTTCTAAAAGTTCGGTTTGATAAAATCTCTTTTTCCAATTGATTTTTCCGTCCAATGCCAAAGCTTCCAACTCCGAGGTTAAACAAGGAGCGACTACCTCAATTTTTGCATTGGCCTCCAGCATTTTTTTTATTTTTCTACCGGCTACTTTTCCCCCGCCGATCACCAAAATTCGTTGGTCTTTTAATGAAAGTATGATCGGAAAAAAACCGCCTACCTCCTCTTTAATTCTGAGGTTTTCTTGTTTCTCATTCTCAATCGAAAGGTGGATAATTTTTTGTAACTGTTGATTCCAAAGTTGCGCAACGTTTTCTTTCAAGTTTACATCATCAATTGAAGCTAACACTCCGGTTAATAACGATTTTCCTTCATGTAACAGCGCCTTTTTTACTGATTCGATATGAATCCGTTTCTGCCGCTGTTTATTAGTTATTAAAGTATTTTCAACCGCTGCGGCGATAATGAGTTCAACTTTTTCAACTTCGTCAATTCTTTTTTCCAGATTATTCCTGCATAAGCTGCTGATTTGTTCGAATCCAACTATTTGAACTAAAGGATTAAGAACCCCTTCACTCTGTACAATGGAAGGGACTGATAAATCGATGATTGTCAGGGAACGCTGCACTCCATTTAAAGTTCCCGCAGTAATCAACGGCTGTTTTGCCCCGGATGCCCCAATTACTAACTCAAATCTTGGAAGCAACTCTGTTAATTCGTAAGCTTTGCTCCATCCCCCATGCATGTCGGATGCTAGCGTTTGTGCTTTTATCTGGTCCCGACCGGCAACAATATGTAACTGGAACCCGTGTTTATCTAGTAAGGTTCCGATCTGACGGGCTAATTTACCGCTACCAATCATTAAGACTTTTGGCGCGCCATCGGGAAAATTAATTTTCGAGATATATTCCATCACTATTGAAGTGTAGGCCAATCTACCGCAGGCGATCTTTGTTTCCCGCCTCACCTTTTTCCCTATCAATAAAGCTTCTTTAAAAAGCGTGGCGATAAACTTACCGATAAAACCTTGGTTTTGAGCGACCTTCAGACTATGCCGAATCTGTCCTAAAATTTCATACTCTCCTAGAACTAGGGTGTCAAGGCCCGAGCTCACCCGAAATAAATGCTCAATGACAGCGGGACCGAATTTTAAATAAAACTTTTCTGCTCCAGGATGATTATTATTTAAAATTATCCTTTTTACCCAATCAACCGAGCTCAAATCCTCCGAATACCAATAACATTCGAAACGATGGCAGGTTTCAAGAAAGCACAAATCGGTTATTTCCTGCCCCTGCAATTCTTTACCTAGCTCAATAGATGAAAATGAACCAAGCTGCGGTGTAACTGCTAAATTCTTGGTACCGTAAAGAAACAGCATGTCCCAACTCCATTTAAATAATAAAACCCGCCGGCGGCGGGTAAATTAATAATATCATCTAGACCCTAGCCGCGAAGGTCTTGCATAATGTACAGTTTCTGGCAGGTTTCCTGACTGCCGTTTCATAGGAAGATACTCCTTCCCCCTACGGGTGGTTTATTGTATCTCCTCCAGCGGCTACAGTGGCGCGTCCGCGGACTTAAGGCTGAAAGCCTTTGTCTCTTCCCTATTATCCGAATTTATCCTAAGGCGCCAGAATTTTTAATTATTTACTTAATAATTTTTAATTCGATATGCGCCACGCTTTTCCTTTATTATTTTAACCAAGAATTGGCGACAAATCAATTTTGCTTATTCCAGATTATATTATGTTGAATTCAATTGACTTTAAATATTACTTACAAAAGGAAGCCTTTATCCAATCGATAAAGGCTTCCTGGAATATAACTATCAATACTTCTTACAATAATCAATTCGATTCGACGCGTTCACTTTCGGGAAAACATCGACTTTGGTGACTACTTCCAATTGGGTCCATTCCGAAACTTTAACCAAGATATGGGCTACTACTTTTTGCATCAAGTTGCCATATTCGGCGCCAGTTGCCGGCTCCAATACATAATCGGTCTCGATATCGAGTAAATGGTTTTGAACATCGGTAAATGGAGTCCTTTCAATGCCAGGAATGTCGACTGTCATCATGAATGGGATATTTTCCCCTAGTTCACGGACTACCCCATCGGGATCAACATAAAAGACCTGTTTATGAATGGTTCCTTGTTTAACAACTTTATTCTTAAAAACATGATCGGTAATGTCTCTAATATCCGCAATAATTTTATCGATTTTTACAGCATTAATCCGAGTGTTGCTTTCAACTACCACTTGGCCAATTCTTTCGCCGATTACTTTCAATACTTTTATCTTTTCAGTAGTAGCGCGTACTTGCTGTTTGCCGGTTACCGGAGAATAACAATAGCAGCTCATTAGCCAACCTCCTTTTGAAGGGTCCTTCTCCCTTTTAACACATCATATGGCTCTAATCAACTAGCTGGAATAAGCCGAGTGAACATCTGTAAAACAAAATGATATTGACACAATGCCCAATGTACAAATTAAAAATCTTGGCTTTTTATAATCTCCGTAATTACTTGAGGTTTGGCAAAAAATCTCACCTGTGGCGTAACTGTTCCTACACCATTTGACACAAAAAAAGCTGCCGGTATCTAATCACCAAAAATGTGATTAGAACCCGGCAGCCTTCTAATATATTGTTGTTCTGAATGTTTTATACTTGCTTAAATTCAATATATTGTTGCGGGAAAGGTAACTGAATATTCTCACGAATAAATGCCTGTTGTAACTTTTCCACCATAAGGTCTACCGCTATTCCCCCGTCGCGAAAATCCCTAATTTCGGCGATAATCAACAAATCAATCGAATAAGGGCCGAAACCGGTATTCAAAATGACTAATGGCTGCCCCTTAGTATAACTAATCTCATCGCAGACCTCGGTTATGACCCTTTTTACCTTCGGCAAATCCTCATTCATTCCAACCCCGACCTTCAATTTTATCTTGCTTGATGAATCGGGTTGGGAAAGATTTATTAAACGGGATCCGGCGATTTCTTTATTCGGAACAATAATCAATCTTTTTTCCAACGATAAGATTCTGGTACTACGCAAACCAATGTCGATAACATCTCCAATTAGTCCATCCTTTAACTCAATTCGCTCCCCAACATGAAATGAACGGTCCACTAGTAAACTGATACCAGCAATTACATTGGAAAGGGTCTCTTGAGCGCCAAAAGCAATTGCCAAAGAAGCCACTCCGGCAGTTGCCAGAAATCCGGTTAGGTTTACCTTAAACTGTCCTAGAATAACCGTAGCAGCCACAAAATAGATAATAATCATTCCGGCTTTTCGGAAGATTGGAAACAAAGTATCATCTAAATGCGATTCGGTTTTTGACGCTATATCATCCAAATACCAATCAATGAAGCTCCTAAACACACCGTTAACCAAATCGGCTATAATAAGCATTAATAATACATAAATAACATTTCCAAAAACACCAACAAAAGTTTTTACTTCCGGGATAGTTGCGATTGTTAATTTGGCCGCTATATAAATCGAACCTAGTACCATTAACCGGGTAACCGGTTTATGAGTATTCTTAGCTAAATGGTCATCAAGAGAACTGTTAACTTTAGCGGTTAACGGGAGCAACATCTTTTCCCAAACCATAGTAATTAATTTTGACATTATCCAACCAAAAACCGATAATCCCAAAAACCATAAAAATTTTTGGAAAAATGGAAGCGATTCAATAAATTTTAATTGAGACATATTCTCCTCCCACGACTATGAAACTAAATTCAAGAAAATCGCTAAAAATCCTCCTGGATAAGATGAAACGAATTTCTTATATATATCATGTCCCTAAAGCCGGAAATAATGAAAAATTAATGAATTTGATAAGATACGGTAAGAAACTGTCAGTATTAACTGGAACTTCAATTTTCTTAATGCGTTTTACAATTAGGTTTAATAATCTGATTAAATAGCTACATTCCAAATTCCCGGGAAACGGTACCCAAGTACTAACAAATTGGTACTAGAGTATCTCGTCCCGGCTTATGAAATGATGTATAATTTATTAAAATAATACAGGGGGGAGTCTATTGATTCAAGTTGAGAATCTAACAAAACTTTACGGCCGTCATACGGCCATTGACCAACTTACCTTTACCGTCAATAAAGGGGAAATACTCGGTTTCCTCGGTCCAAACGGAGCCGGTAAATCGACTACCATGAATATTATAACCGGATATATCTCAGCTACATCCGGTTTAGTTAAAGTCGACGGCCAGGACATTTTAGAGGAGCCGCAAATAATTAAGTCCAAAATAGGATATCTGCCTGAATTTCCCCCTTTATACGGCGAAATGACGGTTAAAGAATATCTCGATTTTGTCTGTGATATTAAGGGCGTATCACAAAACCAAAAACAAATCAATTTAGAAAGAATTGTTGGCTTGGTAAAAATTAGCGATGTCTGGAAGCGGCTAATAAAAAACCTTTCTAAAGGTTATAAACAAAGAATTGGATTAGCTCAAGCTTTGATTGGTAATCCCCAAATCTTAATCCTTGATGAACCAACAGTTGGGTTGGACCCAAAACAAATAATTGAAATCAGAAATCTCATCAAAGAACTTGGTAAAGAACATACTATCATTCTTAGCTCGCATATTTTACCAGAAGTTAGTGCCGTATGTGAAAGAGTAATTATCATTAACAACGGTAAAATTGTCGCCGGCGACACACCGGAAAACCTATCTAAAAATCTTTCTGCCAGCAGTAAATTATCATTACGGATAGCGGGTTCCAAAGAACAAGTAGTTAAAGTATTGAGCAAACTTTCCGGAGTAAAAGAAATACTTACTCAAGGTGTTAAAGAGCCTAACACCATTGATATTTTAATCGAAGCCGAACTAGATATCGACCTCCGGCGTTCTATTTTTACAGTGTTAAGTGAAGCCAATTACCCAATCTTAATGATGCGCTCTCTTGACCTGACCTTAGAAGATATCTTCCTGCATGTTACCACCGAAGAAGAGCGTATAGAGGAGGTTTCTTAAGATGTTCGCAATTTTAAAAAGAGAATTAAGAACATATTTTTTAACACCGGTTGGTTATATTTTTATGGGATTTTTTCTATTAATATCAGGTTTCTTTTTCGCATCCGAAAATTTATTTCAAGCTAACCCCAATTACAGCAGTATGTTGGGTACTATTACTTTTGTCTTCATGATTCTAATCCCTATTTTAACTATGCGTCTTTTAGCTGAAGAATCAAAACAAAAGACTGACCAGCTCTTATTAACTAGTCCATTAAGTGTAACCGAAATTATACTCGGCAAATATTTTGCCGCAATCGCCGTCCTACTATTAACATTAGCTATAACCTTCATTTACCCAATCATCTTAAGCTCTTTTGGGATAATTGCTATGGCTGAAATTGTAAGTGGTTACATTGGCTTCATCTTACTTGGTTCTTCATTTATTGCTATCGGCATATTCATATCTTCTTTAACCGATAATCAAGTAGTAGCCGCAGTAGTAACTTTCAGCTCTCTTCTCTTATTTTGGGTTATGGACGGATTACATCAACTCTTACCAAGCGACACCGTTTCCGGAGTTGTTTTTATCATTTTATTGTTATTAGGTATATTATTTCTTATCCATCGTAATCTTAAAAATATTTTTATCACTGGAATCACTTCTTTACTTGGTATTACATGTATCACAATTATATATTTTGGTAATAGGTTTATCTACGATGGCCTGATTCTTCGATTCATCGATCGGCTTTCCTTATTAAAACGCTTCGAGCCGTTTACTCGTGGTAATTTGAGTCTTAGCCCAATTGTCTTCTTTTTTTCTTTTATTACGATTTTTATCTTTTTGACTGTTCAAATGATTGAAAAACGGCGTTGGAATTAGGAGGGACTTAAGTGCTTACTATAAATTTAAAAGGTATTAACCAAAAAATCAAACAATCATTTAACAATAAGAATTTTAAGTATGGTGGATATGCAACTTTATTCACAATTTTATTAATTGGACTATTGACCGTCCTAAATCTTTTAATTGAACAGATTCCTTTAAAGCTTGACTGGTCTCAAAATAAAATATTTTCACTTTCCAAACAATCTTATAAAATCTTAACCAATTTGAAACAGGACATTACTATATACGCACTTTACCAATCCGGTCAGGAAAATACGGATATCACCGAAATTTTAAGAAAATATAGCGACCACACTAATAAAGTACAATTAAAATTTATCGACCCCAATAAAAATCCGGGATTTATTAAACGCTATATCAAAGACGGAGATAACCTAAGTTTTGGTAGTCTTATTATAGAATCAGGCAAACGTTTTAAAGTAATATCATCCCAAGACCTTTTCAACTTTGATTATAGCAACCCTTATCAACCTACTGTAACTTCTTTAGCCGTTGAACAGCGGGTTACCGGAGCTATTATGTATTTAAAATCAGGGAAAACACCAACAGTTTATTCCCTTGAAGGACATGGTGAAAAATCTTTGCCATTGGAAATTTTAAAACAACTAGAAACCGAAAACTACACCTTAACGCCTGTTAATCTTTATACCAATCCCTTACCGAAAGACATGAATATCTTATTGGTAAATTCTCCTCAACAAGATTTAACCGGAAACGAGCTAAATAAAATTAGACAATTCCTAATAAGCGGCGGCCGGGCAGTATTTATGGTTGATCTGCTAAATAGAGCTTTACCTAATTTGCAGAACTTATTTCAAAGTTACGGTATTGCCTTGCAACAAATCGCAATTGTCGAGGGTGACAATACTCGCTATATTCAAAATAATCCTTTGTGGATCCAGCCGGAAATGAGTTCACACCAAATTCTTAAACCGTTAATCTCCGATAAAATGCCGGTAATCATCCCGGTTGCTCAAGGTATTAAATTTCTAGATACTAAAAAACGTTCACTTAAAATAGAATCATTATTGGCTACTTCTAACTCAGCTTGGGGTAAAACCGATTTAAATACAACTTCGCTAGAGAAAACCAAAAATGACCTTCAAGGGCCTTTTAGTATTGCTGTTGCCATTACCGAGCAGTCCTCAGAGAATGACTCCAAAGAATCCAAAATTGTAGTAATTGGCAATTCGATGTTTATTTCTTCTGAAATTATCAGTTCCATTCCAGGAAACGCTAATTTTTTAATGAACAGCTTCAATTGGCTTGAAAATAAAAAAGATACTCTAGCTATTAAACCAAAGAATCTCTTGGCAATGCGCCTGGATATTAATGCATTTCAAACCTTATTGCTATCAGGCTTTGTAGTAATAATTATCCCTCTTGTTGTTTTTGGGACCGGACTAATGGTCTGGTTAAGGAGGCGTCATCTATGAAAAAATCCCAAAGTCTTTTAATACTCTTTTCGGCTATTGTAGTTTTATTATCTATTTATTTATTTTTAGAATACCGACCACAAGATACAACCGAGGATAGCAAGGCCTCTTCAAAAAATATCACAATAATAAACCTAAATTCTAGTAACATTCGCAAAATAGTTCTTAAATCAACCAATAATACCCTTCGCTTTGAAAAGAAAAACCAACTTTGGAAAGCTACTTTTGCTTTTCCATACAAGCAAGATGTAATTGACAACCTTTCCAATGTATTCATGGGTCTACAAGCCGAACAAGTAATAGATGAATCCCCTACCGACATGGAACAATATGGGCTCAAGATACCTGCGGTCATTATCGAAGTAACCATTGACGATGATAAATCCCCTAAGATTATGTATTTAGGCGACCTTGCCCCATCCGGAAATTGTTATTATTTTAAACTGGCTGATAAACCTACTGTTTATACAATTCCGAACTATAACGGTGATAAGTTTAAACTAACCCCGGCAGACTTTCGAGATTATAGTTTAACCCAAATTGATACTCATAACATTAATTATTTAAAATTATCCAGCATTGGAAAACCCGTTCTTGAAATAAAAACAAATACCATAACTTCAAAATTAACTAATTACGGAATTGGAATTTGGCAAATGACAAAACCGTATCAAGAAACAATAACTATCGCAACAGATAAATTTCAGCCGGTACTTGATTCATTGGCATCCATTACAAATGCTGAAACATTTGTTGAAGATAATCCTTCCGATTTAAGCCTTTATGGTTTAACTAATCCCCAAGCTGAGTTGCTAATAAAAGATAATAAGACACAATTTAAATTGTTAATTGGTAAACCCAAAAATGAAAATTTTATTTATTGTAGAACATCAGACTCTAACACGATTTTTACTATTAAACGTAGTAATCTTTCAATTTTAGACACCAAGCCATTCGAACTTATTGAGAAATTCGTATTTATCGTTAACATCGAAGATGTCGATAAAATATCTCTTTCTGGGCTGGGTACTAACCATAATATGGTCATTGATCGTAAAAGAAATCCTAAACCAAAGGATGAATCGGATAAGTATAAAACATCTTATAATGTTGATGGTAAAAAAGTCGAAGAACATTTGTTTAAAACTATTTATCAAAACCTCATCGGCTTACTTGTAGAATCCGAATGTCAATTTCAACCCAATAATAAGACTCCGGATTTAAGCATGATTTATTATCTTAATAAAGGTGAGCAACATAAAATTGTTATTAATTTTATCCATTATAACTATGACTTTTATGCAGTCTCCCGGAATGGGAAAACGGAATTTTTGATATCTAAAGATCAAGTTAAATTAATGCTTAATAAGTTAAAAACACTGATTAAGTAGTAACACAAATCAGAAATATTCTTAATGATTAAATAAAATAATTTATTGCATAAAAATAGACACCTTGAGTTTCAATCCAAGGTTGTCATTAAAATTAATCCTGGCAACGTCTCATAGGGACCGGGTTCGGATCCGGTCCATCTATGGACTCCTCACCCTTAACCCTCCTGGTTCTACGGATGGCCCCAGCCCGAGGCGGACAGGATGTCCATAAGCCGAGGGTACTTGCTCGCTAACCGCCATCCTTGGCTGCTCGCTTCTTAGGCCATCCAGGCCCTCGTCTCCTAGCCGGTGGTCGGCGCATAAAAGCAGAGACCTTGAGTGCAAACTCAAGGTCTCTTTTAAAATTAATCCTGGCAACGACTTACTCTCCCAGCCGGTTACCCGACAAGTACCATCAGCGCTGAGGGGCTTAACTGCCGTGTTCGGGATGGGAACGGGTGGTTCCCCCTCGCCATTGTCACCAGG
>JAEYRN010000013.1 GCA_023435565.1 Bacillota bacterium | reverse complement strand
TCCAATGGTATTATAAAAGATACCGATATTTCTGTGGCTTAAACTAAGGCTAGATTTTTTTAGGCCTTTAAAGGCCTTAGTTTAGTGCGCCCTTTTTTCGTCAATTTATGGAATTTTTCACGCTATCATCCTTTGGGCTAAGTTCTTTGGAAGTATATCCAATTATTCGTAATTTAATCTCGGATTAAGTCGCTTATCACCGCCTCAAGTAACGCACATACAATAAATAGACCAAACGGAAAACAGCTTCTTTCGATTGGTTGGTTTTCGAACCAAAGAAAGAATAGTAGCTGCGCTAAAAAAATATATTGATTTATAACCGCTGGTAAGGCGGTTTCTTTTATGAACAATCCATTTTTTAACAATAAAAAAGCCAGAAAATGATAAAACAAACAGCCGTTTTTATTATGTTGTCGTTAATTGAACCAGAAATCTAGGACCTTGCCAAAGCTAAATATCTTATGTATAATAATTTTTATAGCGTAAAGGGGAGTGGTTTCCCCGCCGTATTTATATCGGTTTGACAGGGTCAACAAACCCGGCTTTTAAAAGCCTGGCTTTACCGGTCTATAGACTAAACAAGACCTTTGCACCTGTTTAGGTGCATGGGTTTTTTTATCAATATTATGATCGAAATTTTTTAAGAGTTAGGATTGTAATATGTGGAGATGTCGATTTTGAAGGTAAACAGTAACGATGCGGTAGAAGTTGTTCTTTTGTAAAGAAATCGGACTTTGTTACAAATCTAGCAGTAGGGTAGGATAATTTTTTATCTTTCCTCAAAAAGTTTTACAGAAATTGTTACAGGTTTACTGATTACAATTTCCCAGAGGTTTTTTCCAACAACGTATTTTGAAGGGGTTTCAATAGTCCAACCGTTATTTTTGACATGTTTAACCAGGCTCTGAAGTTCATAAAAATCAGTTGTCTGGATGGTGATTACGGTTTTTTGTTCGGTAATTTTAAATGATTCCTGATTCATCACGACCCCCTTTAAACATTTTTTCGACCTTGATTGTTTACTTTCCTTTAATAGGAGGAAGAAAATTTGAAAATTGTGATCGTCGGCGCCGGGAAACTCGGATTTGACCTGGCCCGGGTATTGTCCCAGGAGAACCATGATATTATCATTATCGACAAAGATTCCGAGGCGATTAAACCGATCGCGGAAAACTTTGATGTGATGACCGTGGTAGGGAATGGCGCCAGTGTTAAGATTTTGGAAGAAATTCAAGTTAAAACCGCTGATATTTTACTAGCGGTGACCGATAATGATGAACTAAACATCATAGCCTGTATGTTTGCCAAAAGATTTGGAGTACGGACAACTGTCGCCCGGGTTCGAAATCCGGACTATACCTCCGAGTTACCTTCGGTTTTGGCTTACACCAATTTCGGGATCGATCTGCTCATTAATCCCGAATATTTAGCGGCTCAGGAAATTTTCCGTTTGATTGAGGTCCCTACCGCAACCAGTCTGGAATATTTTGCCGAGGGCAAATTGAGCATGATCGGGATTAAAATTGACGATAATCTGGACATCGCCGGTAAAAAGATTTCTGAGTTAAACTTGGAGAAGTATACAATTGTGGCGGTAATCAGGAAGGAACAAGTGATCATTCCCAACGGTAATACCCAACTTTTACAGAACGACAAGATCTTCGTACTGGGTAAAACAGCCGGGTTTCATAACTTAAACGGTTTAATCAAACTGAAGAAACCGAAGTTTAAACGGATCATCATTGCGGGCGGCGGTCTAATCAGTCAATATCTGGTTAATCTGTTGCGAACCAAGAAGAACCTGCCCGAAGTCAAAGTGATCGAGCAGTCGGTTGATAAATGCCGAACACTCTCCACCGAACTGGAGGATTGCCAAATTATTTGCGCTGATCCTACTAAGATTGAGATCCTTGAGGAAGAAAACTTAGGTGAAGATGATATTTTCATTTCCTTAACCGGTTCCGATAATTCAAATATAGTAGCTTGCATGTTAGCTAAAAAGAGAGAGGTTAACGAGGTTATTTGTGAAATTTCCCGGGAGGATTATATATCTTTGGCTGAGACTATCGGGGTCACGGCTACCATCACTCCGCGCCTCCTAACAGTCAGTACCGTCCTAAAGCTGATGCGGAAAAGGAACGTCATCTCTGTCAGCCTTCTGAATACCGGCGACGCCGAGATGATCGAATTGGAAGCGGAACCGGATTCCCCGATCACCCGGTCCCAATTACGAAATCTTAAGATACCGGACGGAGTGGTCATTGGTTCGATTTCTCAAAAAGAGAGCATTTTGATCCCACGGGGTGATACTTTGATTCAATCCGGCGACCGGGCGATTGTCTTTACTTTACGTTCGGCTGCTCCCAAAATCGAGCAACTTTTCCATACTGACGGGGTCATGGCCTAGGGGGAGAACATGTATTATCGTCTCATTTTTCATTCGATCGGGAATATTCTTCTGTTGTTAGCTTTGACCATGTTGTTTCCGGTTTTCTGGGCAATCAAAGATCGTTCCGCCGATTTGATTCCGCTGTTACTCTCAATTGCAATCACATTGATCGTCGGTTTCTTACTCAGACTATTCAAAGCCGAAGGCAAGTTCGGCCGGAGAGAAGGATTCGTAATTGTCGGGTTTGGTTGGATCTTGATAGTGGCCTTTGGAGCATTGCCTTTATATTTTTCGGGAGCGGTCCCGAGTTATGTCGATGCTTATTTTGAAATTATGTCCGGCTTTACCACAACCGGTGCTACGGTAATTGGAGATGTGGAGAGTTTATCCCGGGGGATCTTGTTCTGGCGGAGTTTAACCCACTGGCTGGGAGGTATGGGGATCATTGTATTGTCCTTAGCTATTTTTGCAATCTTTGGCGGAGGGGCATTTATGTTTCATGCCGAGGTTCCCTCCTTGGTTCCGGAAAAGATCATGCCCCGGTTAAAACAGACTGCTATAGTTCTCTGGGGTATTTATACTGTCATTTCAATGGTACAAGTCATCGCTCTGAAAGTAGCCGGTATGTCCCTTTATGACAGTTTGATTCATACCTTTGGCACCATGGCCACCGGGGGTTTTTCATCCAAGATATTTAGTGTTGAGGCTTATAACAGTGTCGCAATTGAAACTATCATTATTATCTTTATGACTCTTGCCGGACTCAACTTTTCCCTCTATTACCGGGCTATTCAAAAGCGGAGTCTGAAAGCGATATTTACAGATCCTGAAGCCAAAGGCTATTTAATGATTTTAACCATCGCTACACTTTTGGTTGCGGGTTCATTGATGGCTAGTCTGAAGTTACCGGTATTGAAAGCCTTACGTTACGCAGTTTTTCAAGTGGTATCGATCTGCACCACCACCGGTTTTTCCAGTAATGATTTCGCCCTATGGCCTCCGTTAGCCCAAGCTATATTATTAATCTTAATGTTCATCGGCGGTTGTGCCGGATCAACCGGCGGGGCAATTAAAGTAGCCCGGGTGATTCTGTTATTCAAATATATGAAAAAACAAATAATGCGAATTGCCAGACCCCGGTTGGTGATCCAGGCTAAACTCGGCGAGTCGCACATCCAAGATTCGGTAGTCCATGAGATCCTGGCCTTTTTCTTTATGTATGTTTTGTTATTCGTAATTGGAGGGATGATAGTTACAGCAACCGGTTTGGATTTGGTCTCTTCATTCAGCGCTTCTGCAGCTACATTGGGCAATATCGGTCCCGGCCTTGCCAAAGTCGGACCTTTAAGTAATTATGCCTTTTTACACCCGGTTGCCAAGTGGACTCTGAGCTTTTTAATGCTGGCCGGAAGGCTCGAGATTTTAACTATCATGGTTATGTTTTCAAGTAGTTTTTGGAAGAGATAATTGGTTAAGATCATCACCACGAAGGGCACGAAGACGGGGGATAAGGAAAGTATTTTTGTATTTAATTCAAATTGATTGTTTTTGTTCTTTCTTCGTGTTATTCGGTAGTACCTAGATGACACAGGGTGTAGGGGCCTTTTTAGTAGGGGAGTGAGTAGATTATGGTTTTTAATAATATTCTGATTGCGTTTGGTTTGACCCTGTTTGCCGGATTAGCCACAGGCATTGGAAGCGCATTGGCGTTTTTCACCAAGCGGACCAATACCAAGTTTCTATCGATGGCCCTTGGATTTTCGGCAGGGGTAATGATTTATGTTTCGATGATCGAGATTTTTTTCAAGGCCAAAGATTCTTTAGTTGAAGTCTTGGGAAATGTCGCCGGTTCTTGGGCGACTGTCGGCGCTTTTTTCGGAGGAATGTTTTTGATTGCTCTAATTGATAAGCTGGTTCCATCCTCTGAAAACCCTCACGAATTAAGGAAAGTGGAAGAGATTATTGAAGACCGGGAGCGGGTCAATCAGCGAAAATTATTGCGAATGGGAACTCTAACCGCTCTGGCTATTGCGATTCATAACTTCCCGGAGGGTCTGGCCACATTTACAGCGGCTATTAAAGATCCATCCCTCGGAATTGCAATCGCCGTAGCCATCGCGATTCATAACATTCCGGAAGGGATTGCGGTTTCGGTACCGGTATACTTCGCCACCGGAAACCGGAAAAAAGCGTTTTTTTTATCATTTCTTTCGGGTTTGTCCGAGCCTTTGGGGGCGATAATCGGTTATTCGATTTTAGCTTTCTTTTTTAATGACGTGATTTTCGGCGTCCTATTCGCTTCGGTTGCGGGGATTATGGTCTTTATCTCTTTGGATGAACTATTACCAACCGCCAGGGAATACGGAGACCCGCATCTTTCCATCTATGGCGTGATCGCCGGGATGATGGTAATGGCTGTAAGTTTATTGATGTTTATCTAAGGAAGCGCTGATTAATCCGATTTTGTGCGAGCAAATATGCGGTATTAGGCATTTTGCGAAGCACAAAATCGCCACTTATTCAATTAATCAGCGCTTCCCTAAGTGTTTCGGCGAAACAAGTTAAGAAACATAAGTAAAATATTAAAGATAAATCCGGTTTTTGATCCTCGGTATTGCAGGATTGGAATTCCGGATTTTTGTTTATAGTATTTTCATATTAGTTATTGACATATGCCAAAAACAGATCTAAAATAATCGTAGAAAGTTATTAGCATATGCCCATTAAAACAAAAGGAGATGATACTAATGCCAAGAGGAGATGGAACAGGACCAAATGGGTTTGGACCAATGACGGGACGAGCTGCCGGATATTGCGCCGGATACTCCGTACCTGGTTTCGCCAATCAGGCTTATGGATATGGCGGCTGGGGAGGCCGCGTCGGTCGAGGCGGAGGTCGCGGATTTGGCAGGAGATTTTGGGGCGCAGGATATCCAGGCATGGCTTATCCAGGCTATGGAATGCCCGTTGCGCCCGGATACAACCCATTTTTTCAAAATGGCGCCGCTGATCCCGAATTAGAGGCACGCTCTCTCACCAATCAGATCGAAATGATGGAGCAGTCGCTGAAAGACGCTAAGGAACGATTGAAGGAACTCCGGAAGACTGAAGAGTAAACTAGGGTTGAATGAATTTCCTAGGGTCTTAGTTTAAAATTTGTGATATCGAACGTTTTCGAGGACTATTAAAAAGCGCCAAGACAATGCTGATTATTGGGGATAATGCCGGAGAAACCATATTTGATAAAGTTTTAATTGAAGAACTGTTAAATTTGGAAATTATTTATGCGGTTCGAAGTGGCCCGATAATAAACGACGCTACTATAGAAGACGTTGAACTAGCTGGTTTAAACCGACAAGTCAGACTTATATCCACAGGATGCGATGCGCCGGGAGTCATTCGAACCGAATGTAGTCAAGAATTTCTAAAGATTTTCGATGAGGCCGATATCGTAATCAGCAAAGGCCAGGGTAATTATGAAACCTTATCGGAAGAAGAAAGGGAGATCTTTTTTCTACTCAAGGTTAAATGTCCGGTGATCGCTAAACATATCGGGGTTGATTCCGGGGACTATGTTTTCATAAATTGGGATAAATAATTGACATATGCCCAAAATAAGCATACAATATTTAGAGCATAAGCCAATAACTCATATTTGATAAAGACTTAGAAGGAGAGTGTTAATGATGAAAATCGCAGTTTCGGCAGTAGAAAATAATCTTGAGAGCATAATGGACCAACGCTTTGGCAGAGCGGCCTTTTTTTTAATCGTCGATTCGGAAACGATGAGTTTTGAAGTAATTGATAATGCTGCTGCGGCTTCAGCTGGAGGAGCGGGAATCACCGCTGCTCAGTCTGTGGTGGATAAGGGGATCGAAGCGGTAATAACCGGTAATGTAGGACCAAACGCCATGAATGTCTTAAACGCGGCTGAAAATGCCATTTATCGAGGGATATCAGCCTCAGTCCGGGAAAATGTTGATGAGTTTAAAAAAGGAAATCTTCAAAAGATCGATAATGCGGTTCCGTCTCATTTTGGCATGGGGATGACGGGAGGACCCAAATGAAAATCGCCGTTTTAAGCGGTAAAGGCGGGACCGGAAAAACCACTGTTTCTGCCAGTATGGCTTTTGCCTTGGGTCCTTGTCAATATATTGATTGTGATGTTGAGGAACCAAACGGTGCTATCTTTTTGAAACCAGCTCTCCAAGAACCTTATCAAGTTAAGGTACCTGTGCCGGAGGTAGATCCGGCAAAATGCAACGGGTGCGGTAATTGTGCCAAGGCCTGTCAATTTCATGCTTTGGCGGTAATCAAAGATAAAGTGTTGCTTTTTTCGGAGATTTGCCACCATTGCGGCGCTTGTATGGTTTCTTGTTCAAACGGAGCAATTCATGAAGTTGAAAGAGCGATCGGTGTTATTGAAGCCGACGCTAGGGGGGCTTTTTTACATGGCCGTTTGAATATCGGTGAACCAATCAGTATTCCGATTATCCGTGAATTAAAAAGGCGAATGAATACGGCTTTGCCGGTAATATTGGATTGTCCGCCGGGAGCTTCCTGTTCGGTAGTACAGTCGATTGGAGGCTGCGATTATTGCATCCTAGTGACGGAACCAACCCCTTTCGGGCTTCATGATTTAAAGATTGCTGTCGCTCTGGTCAAAAAAATGGGGATGCCTTTCGGGGTAATAATCAACAAAGCAACGGAAAACCAAGGGATGATTCAAGAGTTTTGTAAAGAAAACGGAATTGAGATTTTATTGGAAATTCCATTTTCCCGGGAAATCGCCGAAAAATACTCCAAAGGTATTTTGCCGGTCCAAGATAATCCGGAATGGATTGACCGCTTCAAGGAAGTCTACGCCAAGGCGGAGAGGGGTGTTAAAGGGTGAAACAAATATCATTTGTCAGCGGTAAAGGCGGGACTGGTAAAAGTACCTTAGTGGCGTCTTTAAGTTTACTGGTTAAAGAAAAAATGCTGGCCGATTGTGATGTTGATGCTCCCAATCTCCATATTTTGTTAGATAATAAAGTTTTATCGACGGAAGATTATTACGGCGCAAAGGAAGCGGTGATTAATTCCGATATTTGCATAAAGTGTGGCCGCTGTAAGGAAACTTGCAGATTTGATGCGATTGACGATTTATTTGAAATCGTTCCGATGCATTGTGAAGGTTGTGGAGCTTGTACTCTTGTTTGTCCGGTGGAGGCGATTAGCCTTGAACCGGTTAAAACCGGCCAGACTTATGTTGCCCAAACGGAACGGGGAACCTTTGCCCATGCACTGCTAGATATCGGCGCCGAAGGTTCGGGCAAACTAGTCACCGAAGTTCGTAAAAAACTGGAACAATTTAAAAAAGATGAAAAATGGGTCTTGATTGACGGTTCACCAGGTATAGGTTGCGTGGTGATTGCTTCCATTACCGGAGCCAGCGCCGTAGTCGCTGTCGCCGAACCGACCAAATCGGGATTGAGCGATTTGGAACGGGTTTTGGGTGTTACCAAGCATTTTGGTATTCCCGGTTTAGTATGCATTAATAAGTTTGATCTAAATCCCGAAATATCAGCTGAAATTGAAAGTTTTTGTGATAATAATGGTTTCTCCGTCATCGGCAGAATTCCGTATGACCCATCAGTGATGAAAGCTTTGCAAGAATTTAAAACGCCGGTTGAAGCCGGGAATAGCCGCTTTACTTCGGAGATCGAAAATCTTTGGAAGAAACTCAAAGAGTTTTTACATGCAAATATTTGAAAATAGGGAGGATAAAAAATGAGAATTGCTATTTCAACCGATGGCGATTTTGTTTCGGCCCATTTTGGCAGATGCCCTTCGTTTACTTTAATCGATATTGAGAACGGAACATCAGTCCGTAAAGAAGTGCTGAATAATCCGGGACACGAACCGGGAGTTATTCCACAATTTTTACATCAAAAAGGAGCCGAATGTATTGTTTGCGGTGGAATGGGAGGAAGGGCCACCGGTTTCTTTAGTGAACTGGGGATTGAAGTCATTATGGGTGTTAGTGGCAGAATAGCCGACGTGATTACCCAACTTGAAAAAGGAAGTTTGCAAGGAGGCGCTAGTTTTTGTCAACCAGGGGCCGGAAGAGGATATGGTATTGGGAAAACCGTATGCGACCACTCTCATGAGGGATAAATTATTTAAAATCTAATCATTTAATATTAAATATATAAACCTTCATTACTGACATGTTGACTTTGGTAATTAAGTTTTTATAGGAGGGATAGAATGCCGTTTGGAGATGGAACCGGTCCGCTTGGTCAGGGTCCTCGAACCGGAAGAGGAATGGGTCGTGGCCGGAGAGGAATGCGAAATAATTATATAGGTCCTAGAAGTTGTTGTGTTTGTCCCAGTTGTGGAGCTAAATTGGATCATCAAGCCGGAATTCCATGTTCGGCGTTATACTGCCCTAATTGTGGTGCTCGAATGGTCAAACAACAATAGTGCATAAGGGGGATATGAAGGTATCCCCAAAACTTAATTATTGCAGTGGGATTATTCTTCAAATTCAACCCAAAAAGCATTATATATATTGTTCCTTCTTGTATTGAGCCATCAAGCTTAAAGAGGCTTAATCAAGAGGGAATTTATTTTGTAAATTAAAGTCAGGAAATATTTTAGATAATTTTGGTAATTTTATTGACAGAAATTAATTTATTGATATAATTTAATTGATAATGATTTTCAAAATCAGAAAGATGTGATCCTTTTGGTTTGGACTGAAAAAGAAATAGATATATTTACCAATTATTTAAATAATAAAGGTCAAAAACTCACTAGCCAACGAAAAATAATTCTTAATGCTTTTTTAAACTCCGCCCATCACATTTCCGCAGAAGAATTATATGATATGCTTAAACAAGATAATCCCGCCATCGGTTTGGCCACAGTTTACCGAAGCTTAAAATTATTATGCGAATGCGGTTTAGCCGTTGAACTTCACTTGAGTGACGGAATAACCCGGTATGAACATCTATTTAATCATGAACATCACGATCATCTAATCTGTTTGCAATGCCGTAAGATTATTGAAGTAATTGAACCGGAAATTGAAGAATTGCAACAAAAATTAGCTCAAAGAAATGGTTTTGCGGTTTTACATCACCGGATGGAACTATATGGTATATGTAAAGAGTGTAATAAATAGGATCTTCACGGGACCATTACTAGGCATTGATGCGTCTTAAACAAAGATGGAGCAGATTTTTGATTTTTAATTTACAATTATCTATTGATAACGATTATCATTTTCAGATTAGCTGGGAGGAAAATTTCTTGACACAACAACCAAGGCTGATACTTACTTCAATGAAAAACGGTCAATCAGGAAAAGTCGTGGCAATCAACGGTGGTATGGGAATGCAAGGCAGGCTTGAAGCTTTGGGTTTGAGAATCAATTCCAGAATAACAAAGAAGAGCGGATTTTTCAGAAGCGGACCGGTCATAGTGTCCGTTGGAAATACCGATGTGGCGATTGGATATGGAATGGCTTCCCGAATTACGGTGGAGGTTGAAGTGTAATGAATGTATTACTGATTGGAAACCCTAATGTAGGGAAGAGCGCTATATTTAGCCACTTGACGGGAATAAGCGTTACAACGTCAAATTACCCCGGAACAACTGTTGAGTATACCAAAGGGTGTATGTCATATAAAAATAAAAGGTTTGATATTATTGATGTTCCTGGCACATATCAATTAGATCCCAAGGCCGAATCGGAAAGAGTCGCCGTGGATATGATTAAATCCGGAGATATCTTGATTAATGTAGTTGATGCAACTAATCTGGAAAGAAACCTGAATCTAACATTACAATTGATGGAATTTGGGAAACCGATGATTTTAGTCCTAAATATGTGGGATGACGCCAAACATAAAGGTATTGAGATTGATTATAAAAAGTTGGAAGAATACTTAAAGATTCCGGTGATTCCAACCAACGGGCTCACCGGTGAAGGATTGAAATCGGTTCAAGCGAAGATTTTAAACGTAAAACCTATTGCAACCCCGAAGCTTTCATCGGAGCAAAGATGGGAGAAGATTGGGCGGATTGTAACCGCAACCCAAAATTTGTCCCATCGGCACCATACATTTGTTGAAGCCCTTCAAGACCTGGCGATTCACCCTTGGTTCGGTCCGCCAACAGCGATTTTGGTAATGTTGACTATTTTTAAAGTCATTATTTCCACCGGAGAATTTATTACCGATTTCACAACCAAACTTTTTGAGACCTTTTATGCTCCGTTAATTATGCAATTTAGCAAGTTACTTAATGGTAAGGGATTAGTTCATTCGGTGTTAATTGGTGAAATTAGCGGTGGTGTAATTGATTTTGAAGGCTCTATGGGTGTATTAACTACCGGAGTTTTTGTAGCGATTGGAATTGTTTTACCATATATTATTCTCTTTTATGCTTTTTTTGGATTTCTTGAAGATTTGGGTTATCTACCCCGTATCGCCGTGATATTTGATAAGGTCCTTCATAAGATTGGTTTACACGGGTATTCGGTCATACCGATGCTGCTAGCATGTGGTTGTAATGTGCCGGGAATTTTGGCCGTTAGAAATTTGGAAACCCGGAGAGAACGATTTATTACGGCGATATTGACCTGCGTTACTATTCCGTGTATGGCCCAAACTGCGTTGATAATAAAAGCGGTTGGGGAAAGAGGAAGTGTTTTTTTAGTTTTGACCTTTATTACATTGATTAATGTCTGGACTTTACTGGGGCTTTTTTTGAGAAGGAAGGTGGGAGGTGTTACACCGACATTACTTATGGAAATTCCGCCTTATAGGATACCAAGCTTGAAAATCCAACTCAAAAAGTTATCAATGCGTGTTTCTTGTTTTCTTAATGAAGCCATACCTTATGTGCTTGGAGGTATTCTTTTTATCAATTTGTTGCATACCGTAGGGATAATCACTCGAATTGGAAAGCTGTTTTCGCCAATTATAAAAGGAATTTTCGGGCTTCCCGAATCAACTGTGGCAGCTTTGATTATCGGAACATTAAGAAAGGATGCGGCGGTAGCGTTGTTGGAACCAATTGGTTTAACCGGTTTTCAGATGGTTATCGCCGTTTTGGTTTTAACCCTTTATTTCCCTTGTGTGGCAACTTTCACGGTTTTGTTGAAGGAGCTCGGGATAAGGGATACCATTAAAGCGATGGTGATTATGTTTTTCACTACTTTAGCCGTAGGCGGCGGCTTAAATATGGCCGGGAAGATTTTTATTGGAGATGTTGTTGGGCCATTATTTTTGATATTATTTGAACTTTCACTAATCGTATTCGGTGTTTTGATAGCGCCTAAAATTTTATATCAAAAGAAAAAAACTGTAGCTAAAACATATGGGAGGTGACCCGTTGAAGTTTTCAGTCGACGAGATTCAACACGCATGTCGGATTTTGGATTTACCGGATAGAGCAAATATCAGCCTAATAAAAGAGTATTATCGGAATTTATCTCAAAAGTGGCATCCCGACATCTGTAAAGACGCTTCGGAATCTGAAACGAAAATGAAGGAGATTAATTGGGCGTATCGTTTGTTAATGGAGTATTGCACCCACTATTTGATCGATTTTTCCCGCGAGGAGCTTGAAAAAAATCGGGGGTCGGCAGATTGGTGGCTAAAGCAATTCGGTAACGATCCGATCTGGGGTCCGGGTAAAGAATGATAACTATTAATAACTTTTGGAGGTTGTAATGCCGATAAATTCCGCAGTTAACTACTTTTTAGGTAAAGAAGGTTACAAACGCGTCAATTGCGCTCAAGCAGTACTAACTCCATTTCGGGATAAATTTGGGCTTGATGAAGCAGCGGTTCAATTACTTAAACCATTTGGTGGAGGAAATGCTCCGGAGGGTTTATGCGGCGCCTTTTATGCCGTTAAATATTTGTCCGGGGACAATCAAGTTATTAAAATGGACGAATTTGAAAAAACTTTTAAAGAGCAAGCCGGTTCAGTAAAATGTAAGGAAATCAGAACGATAAACAAGTTTTCTTGTTTGGATTGTGTTATGAAATGCGCTGAATTCTTAGCGGAATCCAAGTAAATGATATTCCTACGTTATTATTAGGATTATTAAGTATGGATTTTGATTAAGATTTAAAAAGTTGATTTAAACGTAAAGTTATTTAATTCGATAATGATTATTAGCAAAAAGGTGGCATCAATGGCTAACTCGGATAAATATCCTGTTACCCAAGGAGTACGTTTTTTACGGGCGGCTAAGGTTAGTTATACCCAACATCTCTATGAATACGAAGAAAGAGGGGGGACTGCAGTTTCCGCCCGGGAACTGGGTATTGATGAACATTCGGTAATTAAGACTTTGATTATGGAAGACGAGAATAAGTCGGTTTTGGTCATCCTAATGCATGGAGATTTGGAGGTTTCTACCAAAGAATTAGCAAGGCTAATTGGTGTGAAAATTATTAAGCCTTGTGAACCGGCGGTAGCTAATAAGCATAGCGGTTATTTGGTGGGTGGAACTTCGCCCTTTGGCACGCACCGGAAGATGCCTGTGTATATGGAAGAAACGATATTAGATCTTCCAAAAGTATATATAAATGGTGGTAAAAGAGGTTTCTTAGTAGGGTTGAACCCGCAAGATTTGATGAATTTACTAGATCCTACATTAATCAAAGTTGGGATTAGCATCTAAAACATTGTAATATTGTTTTAGTATGGAAGTAAATAAAGAAGTTAAATGGCATATGCCCATATATATAATATTAAATACTTCGAATTGGGAGTTCTAATAATAAAGATAATTGAAACGGAGTGTATAGTTAGATGGCTTTTCGACGCATTATGCTTTATCCCCAGGATAATGTCCTTCGGAAAAAGTCGAAACCGATTAAAGAATTCGATCAACACCTTAGTTTGTTGCTCAACGATATGACCGAAACAATGTACCAAGCGAATGGAGTTGGTTTGGCCGCTCCACAGGTAGGGGTATTGTTAAGAGTAGCGGTGATTGATATTGGCACTGGTTTGATTAAATTGATCAACCCGGAAATTATTGATATTGAGGGAGAACAACAGGAAGAAGAAGGATGTTTAAGTATCCCCGGATACCAAGGTATGGTCAAACGCCCATTTAGAGTTAAAGTTAAAGCCTATGATGAGAACGGGGAAGAGTTCGAGATGAAGGGGACAGGCCTTTTAGCACGGGCCTTTTGTCATGAGATCGATCATTTAGATGGGATCCTTTTTATTGATAAAATAATGCCAGATATTTTAAATAAATAAAATAAGTAGTAAAACCTAAAGGGGCTGTTGCAAATAGGAATTTTGCAGCAGCCCCTTTTTAAATATAAGCCATTATTATTTTCGAATCATTTTCCTGCCATATTATTATCATATGCCCAAAATAAATTGTATAAAACTTAATATAAAAAATCAAGTAGGTTTATAGCAGTAAAGATTACTTAATATAGGTATTTTCATATATGAGAATTGCATAAAATGGTATGGTCCAACCGAATGCTTCAACAACCCAAGCGGTGAGAGCGGTGTTCATTATTGACCCGCAGGCAAAAGTAAGAGCAGTTCTTTATTATCCGTTAAGCAGCGGAAGAAATATGGATGAGATAAAACGTTTGGTATTGGTTTTACAAAAAGCCGATCGGGATGGAGTGGCCACTCCGGCCAATTGGCAGCCCGGAGAGGACGTAATCATCCCACCTCCCGGTTCATGCGGGCTGGCGAAAGAAAGAGTCGAAACGGAGGAAGAGGGCAAGTATTGTCTTGATTGGTATATGTGTTTTAAAAGAGATAAATGATTAATAAGTATTACCTTAAAAAAGGGTTGCTTCAGGAAGCAGCCCTTTTTAACTTTTTTTTAATAAGTTAGTTATACTGGAAAGTTATTAAAAACTAAATTGAAATGTTAAATTGCTCCCTCGCAGTGTATGGTAACCAATACCGAACCGAGTTCCTTTGGTGAATCTAAAACGGATCCCTCCGGAACAAGCAATTTCAGTAGAAGTTTCATTTGATTGAGTGTAAAGCCAGCCGGTTGAATTCGACCGAACTATTTCTCCGGTGTGATGCCAGTATAACCCGGGGCCTCCGTATAGCATGACATGATCCGAAATATGAAACATCCCGATAAGATCAATTCCAACGCTAGGTTCTATTGTTTTATGGCCTAATGAAGTATAATCCCAATGCGGGCATTCATAGTCTAAGGTTCCACTGGGAAGATTGTCATTATCAATTATTCCAATTTCAATACCAATGTCCCTGCCTCCAAAACCGACTGCAAAATTACCGTAACCATCCTTACTTCCTCCGGAGAACCAGAAAGATCCGGATTCAGCGTATGTAATTGCCGTGAATCCCAAGGTCAAAACAAGAGTTAATGTGATTGTTAATAGTAATTTATTCATTAATGTTCCCTCCTTGATAATTGATGTCCTTATTTTAAAGTTAGAAAATAAAATAGAAATGAAAAAATAATAAAGAAAAATAAATTTTGCCAGTGGTATTGTTTTTTATCTTGGCAGAAGCATTTCGTTTATTAAAGGATGGAGGGTATTTGGTTACTGCCACCGATTGTTATGGGGAACCAGTCCCTTTTACTATGAAAATTCAGATATTTGTGATGAAAGTTTTCAGGTTTTTCGGTCTGATCAAATATCTTTCCTGTTTTCCGAAATATCAAGTGACCGGTTTATTGAAAGAAAGCGGGTTTAAGATAATGGAAGACGGTATTCTCCACTCCGCTCCGGTGAATTATTATGTTTTGGCTTGCAAGTAGAGTAATTAATGTATTGGTGATACATATTTAATTATTCTAAAAATATGATATCATTAAGAATTAGTATTATATAGAGGGAGGCGATTTTCATGCCCGAATTTGGAAACCCTTTTGCAGGACTGGCAAATGACCGTAAGATTAACGATGCCGAATTGGTCCGGGCAATCCGGTTTATGGTTGCTGCTGAGTATGAAGCCGTCCAATTGTATATGCAGCTGGCTGAATCTACGGATAACAAGTTAGCAATCGCCGTTTTAAAAGATATTGCCGATGAAGAACGGGTTCACGCCGGTGAGTTTCTAAGACTCCTGAAACATTTGGAGCCGGAGGAAGAAGCCTTTTATTCCGAAGGTGCCGAAGAAGTGGAGGAGATCATTGAGGAATTAGGGGAGTAAAACTAAACAAGATTAAACGGCGGGCGTAATAAAATGCTTGCCGTTTTGGTTACTGGTATATTGCTGTTTACTATGAACAATCTTTATGAAAGGTGTTTATTCAATATGAAAATGGACCTGTATAATTTATGGTCATTATCTTTTCCGGGTTATATCGTAATTTGGGCCTTTATGTCTTGGATCAACCGTAAACGGGGAAAACCGATTGAAAACCCGGAAATATTCAAATATAAAGGGTCAAAAATCATGTTTATGCTTGGCTTTTTGCCCCAGTTAACCATGTTGTTTTGGACAATTTTTGTACCAATCAATTCAAGTACATTGTTTCGGATTGGATTGCTAATTTACCTGATTGGAATAATTATTAATCTAACTGCTTTAGCTTCTTTTTCACGTTCTACCGGTGATTTAAACACTAACGGAATCTATCGTTACTCCAGAAACCCGATGTACGTCGGTGGATTTCTTTTTATTCTTGGTCTGAACTTGATGGGTTGGGAGATGAAATTTGCAAGCTATGTCTTTGTAATTGTATCCTTAATTTGGGTTGGCGCCACTCATTGGATGGTACTGCAGGAAGAATCTTTCCTTAAAAATAAGAACGGTGACATCT
>JAEYRN010000082.1 GCA_023435565.1 Bacillota bacterium | reverse complement strand
ACTGTAATAACTACCGTCAAACTCGATATGATAATCGATATTGACCCGCGCTTTCTTCCATTCGGCGAATTCATAAGGAACTGCAGGAAGCGGTTTTAATGCGGGACGGTCAATGGTTTCATAAAGTACTCCTATTGCGCCTTATATATATCCGTTGCTTTTTCCAAGAGATCTTTTACTTCGTCAAAAGCAGCTCCGATTCTTGTTTCAAACTCAAACACATCAATACCATTGCATATTTCATTTAAGGCATTACAAATTATACCCAATTCATCTTTCTTTAATTCAATTGTCATTTTATCATTGGTATCTTTTCTAAGCAATTCCATAAACTTACACCTACCTTTTAATGTATTTCATTCCGCCAACTACATCTTATGGATTCCTGATTGATACAACACTATTCACGATAATTAGCACTACCCGTAGAAGAGTAAAGCCATCCCGCTCTACGTGAGTCATTCCCCACTTCTATCACCCTGAATATGTATCTCCGTAATAAAAGCCCTCAATTACTTGGAAGGCTTAAGATATTGTCTACAATATCACAATAATGTTTTTTTCCTTTTTAGCTGCATCTAATAAGAAGTCACAAATCTTTTTTATCTTCTCTCTTATCTCTTCATACGGCATATTTACAAAAATCTCTTTTTTTCAGGGCGAAATTGAGTGCCAATTTTTATCTCATAATTCCCATTCTTATTATATCTGTTTTTGCTAAACAACATTATTTCATTAATTATATAAGGTAATATACTCGCTTCAATTTCCTCTTCTTCTGACATATCAAACATCTTTTCAAACCTGTTGTTTAAATTTTGCCAAAATCCATCAGATAAAGTTAAATCAGCAAATGGAGGTTTGATAAGCATTATTCCTTCATATATATCCTTATCGTTTAATTTTACATTTTCAAGTTCGTCAAATTTTTCTTCCCAACACATTGTAAGCCATTTTCTATTTTCCATTTATTCTCTCCTTGAATAATCCATATCAGGGAACCAAGCACCAAAGAAATCAAATAGCTCTTTATATTTGTCATTATTACTCATAGATCTTTACCTCCATTATTCAGGAAATGCCGTTGGTATAAACGGCATTTATTCATATACAGTAGCTCCCATAAGAATATCTGCAAACCTCCGCCAAGTTGCAACATTAGCATCCTCATTGATTTTTCTATGCATATAATTTGCATCAATACTATTTGTATAATTGGCTAATGCCTTCAAATACAATGATAAATTATTATTTTCCCATTCTTCATTATTTTTCTCATAGTCTTCAATTAGCAAATTTAAAAACCTAATAAAATCATCTCTTGTGCTAATTTTTTCAATTTGATCAACTAAATCCATGTTTATTCTCCTATTTTTCATAATTATTAGTTGATTTTAACCACTCTATTAGTTTCTTCCAAAACTCATGATCAAAAACACTTTCCTTATCCACACCCAATTGGATTCCCAGTTTTCTATATAAGAAGATAAAGATTTATAGTTGAAATAATGAGATATAACCTCATTTGTACAAAATCATTTTTATATTGAGATAATAAATATTCAATTCTATTTTTAATATCTATAGCATTCAGTTGGCTTTCTCCTTTATGGATTTGACATTACATTTAAAAGGATATTTGGAGAATGGCGGTGGGGTAAAACAAAAAAGCTTTCCGTTTTGGGAGGGCTTTATGATTTTGTAATTCCTAATTTATGTGATATTTTCAAATCTATTCCTTCTATCCCCGACAAGGCAAATAAACCTACAGGTTCATATTTCTTATCAAGAATCTCTCCTTTTTCATTTAGATAAATATTTTTATATTTATTGAAAAGACAAATTGGCGTATAAACTTCATCTTGATTTAATTCTCTATTTTCAATAACTTCAAAGTATCCATTTATCCAAGCCTGATAATTGGTTGCTATAGGTGGCAATAATAGTTTATTCTTATCGAGCTTCGGTATTATTTTTTTTTCTTTTGATTGTATATTATACAAATATATTATGATTGCCTCGAATTCTCCAATTTTTGCTTCTGTAGCGATAGTTCTACCAAAAAAAATAATCAAACCCCATTGGCTTAAACACAAAAATGTCACCTACTATTGTTTTCTTTTTTAATTTTTTTAAAACTTCTAAATTCATATTCAACTTCCTCCCAACAAATTCGCATAACCATGATTCTTCAAGTTTATTTCTTGCCACAGGGACACAGAGGCTCGGAGAAAATTTTATTATTCAAATCCCCCCTCCATGTCTCTGTGTCTCCGCGGCTAATTTGGTTATTTCAATTTTCACCGGTTAAAATTATAAATCATTCCGGCAAGCATCCAAGGCATTATAGGCATACTCTAGAAATAAAGCAGTTTCTTCCCGGGTATAATTCAAAATTTTTGTATATGGTTGATTAGGGATACCATCAAACGTGTCCTGATCGTTTCCCTGATCAATGCCTCAATGATCTGATCGTTATAGACGTAAATTCTTTCTTCCCGAAAAGGTTTTTTTAGGACCTATCACTTTATTCCAGGCATTCTCTTTAAAGACAAAAAACAATTTATTATTGTGAAAATAGTAAGAAGTTCTTTCCGATAAATCAACATACAGTTCAATTTTTTTTATATTCCGCCCTTCCGAATAATGCAAATAATAGTCAACTTCATTTAAGGTATGATTGGTCTGCTTTAATTTCTTAGTATTTTTTTCAATTGCATAATAATGCTCTCTGATCCACTGCATCTTCTCATTTTTCGACAGTTCCTGCGCACCGGCGGATGAGACCAGGATAGTAAGGAAAATCATTGCCAATTGTAATAATTTTTTTCGTGCCAACTCTGCCATTAAAGTTAATTGCTTTAATTTAGCCAGGCAATATGCCCATAGATAGCGGACGATGATCCGGCCATAAATTTCATGCCATAAGTGTTAATACCTATAATTGCTATTGTTAAATTTATTTTACAACCATGAATGTATTATGTAAATATGAGGATTGTCATTATAAATAATGATAATTGTCATTTTTGCTATTTTTTGATAATATATATGTTGAAATAAGTTTTTTGTATTTCAACATATTTTCCATTATTCATAAGATGAAAAAAACTCATTAGATTACCCTTTCATAACCGGCTTTTGGGATGTGACTGCTTATTCAAAAAACTTTTTTCATCTTATATAGGTTAAGTATCCGTATTCTTGACTAAAAATAAAAATTCGACGGTCAAAGGTGCCGTCGAATCAATCTTTTTAAATGGTCGGGGCGACAGGATTTGAACCTACGACCCCCTGCGCCCAAGGCAGGTGCGCTACCAAACTGCGCTACGCCCCGATTTAGGTGACAAAGAATAGTATACCTTAAAAAAAGATTCCCGTCAAGGGAAGCCAAGCTTGTTTTTTTACCCTTTACCCTTTTCCCTTTTAACTTGCATTTAAATGCGTTCATGTAAAAAAGTCAGCCCGTTTTGATCGATCTTGATAATCCCATATGTCACTCCCCGGTAGGCCCGTTCCGGACAAAGGGTTCCGGGGTTAAAAAGCTTGATCCCTTCCCATTCGGTATTTAAGGGAAGATGGGTATGCCCAAACACAACCAGTCCAACCCCTTTTTCCCGACCGGCTAATCCTATCGTGGTCAGCCCTTGTTTGACACCATAGCGATGGCCGTGAGTCAACATCACTTGATAATTTTCCAATTGAAAAAACTCTTCCACGGGGTATTCCGAATAAAAGTCGCAATTTCCGACGACTCCTTTGATCGGAATTGAAGAACAACATTTAGACCTTACTATCTCACGATAACCGTCGCCTGTGAAAAGTAATCTGTCAATCGGCCCCATTGCCCTGACCGCCTGTTCCAACCCGGCTAAATTCCCGTGAATGTCTCCTACTACTCCGATACGCATGTTTCCTCAAAATGATAATTGTATTCAAATAAAATACTATACTATTAATGAAAACCTTAAAAGGATAAGACAACTAAAACGTTTACCCTTTTCACCCTTTACTCTTCACAATTCAAACTTTAACCCCATTAAACAAGGTATCATTATTCCCACCGCCCGGCCCCGGTGACTAAAGCTGTTTTTTTCTTCCTCGGAAAGCTCCGCCATGGTTTTACCAAGTTCGGGAATAAAAAAGACCGGATCATAACCGAAACCATTATCGCCTCTCGTCTCATCGATAATAATCCCTTCAACCGTTCCATCGCTCTGGTCGATCCTGCCCGTACGAGGATTATAAAGGGCCACCGCACACCGAAACCGGGCAGTCCTTTTTTCAAAGGGCACACCTTGGAGTTTATTAAGTAAATATTGGTAACGTTCCCGGTCATTCCAACCCGGTTGACCATAGCGGGCCGAATAAATGCCCGGCTCTCCGTTTAAAGCATCTACCTCCAAACCGGAGTCGTCGGCCAGAGTCAGTTCTCCGGTATATTTAGCGATGGCGCTCGCTTTGATAAACGCATTTTCAGCGAAAGTACTGCCATCTTCGACTACTTTCGGAATCTCTTGATAATCTGCCAGACTTGCCAGTTCAAAAGGGAGATCCGCGAGAAGTTCCCTAAATTCCGCGATTTTACCCTTATTCGTCGACGCCAGGACGAGTTTTAACAACACCGATCCCTCCGATCCGTCCGGCTAAAGTCCCTCCCAATGCTTCGCGTTGAATGTCAATCAACTCCAAAATACCTTTCTTAGCCAAAGCCATTAAACCCGACATTTCATCCCAGGAAAATGGGTTACCCTCAGCTGTTCCCTGCACCTCAACCAATTTTTCGCTGCCGGTCATCACTAGATTCATATCCACCGAGACTCGTGAATCCTCGGCATAACACAGATCCAGTAATTGAGTGCCTTCATAGATTCCGACGCTTGTTGCTGCCAAAAAATCGTATAATGGCAACTTTTTATCGGCTGGAATCACCTTGTTCATAGCATCAGCCAAGGCCACAAAACTACCGGTAATAGCGGCCGTCCTGGTTCCTCCGTCAGCCTGGATTACATCGCAGTCAATCCAAATTGTCTTTTCTCCAAGAGATGCCAGGTCTACTACCGCCCGGAGCGCACGCCCGACCAAGCGTTGAATCTCTTGAGTCCGTCCGGCAACCTTACCTTTGGAAGATTCTCTAATATTACGCTGAGGGGTAGCCCTAGGAATCATCGCATACTCGGCGCTGATCCAGCCTACTCCCTGGCCTTTCAGCCAAACCGGCACTTTATCTTCAATCGTAGCCGTACAAATAACTTTGGTGTTACCGACCTCGATCAATACCGATCCTTCGGCATGAATGATGTAATTCCGGTGGATTTTGACTTCCCTTAGTTGGTCAGCCTGGCGGCCGTCGACGCGTTGCATATTTCTGCCTCCGTTTTCCCTTTGCTTATTTTTAATTTATTCTTAACCAGTACTCTATAAGTATGATTGTGTTTAGTACGGAATAAACCATTTTCTTTAATACTTAATATACTTCATTTACTGCTGGACCATATATTCTTTCCTTCCTGTCTGATAAAGATCATTTCCCTTACTATCAATAGCCACGATTACCGGAAAGTCCTTCACTACTAAACGATATATTGCTTCCGGTCCCAAATCGGGGTAAGCAATAACCTCTGCTTTAATAATTGAGTTGGCGATTAATGCTCCTGCTCCACCAAGCGCCGCTAAATAGACCGCTCCGTATTTGAGCATTGCTTCAACGACTTCCTGAGAACGTTGGCCTTTGCCAACCATACCCTTTAATCCCAAACTTAGAAGAGCAGGTGTATAAGAGTCCATCCTGGAACTGGTGGTTGGCCCGGCTGAGCCGATTACCCTTCCCGGCTTAGTCGGACAAGGGCCGACATAATAAATAGTCTCCCCCTTTAATTCAACAGGTAAACTGTGTCCATCTTGAACAGCGGCATAAAGCCTTTTATGAGCCGCATCCCGTCCGGTTAATAACGGCCCGTTCAACAAAACAGAATCTCCCGCGCTAAGCCCGGCTAAATCTTCATCCCTCAACGGCAGCTGAATTATTTTCGTAGTCATACCGACCCTTTCGCAATAAGACTATGGAACTTCATTTAAGTTTTGACTTTCAATTCTATTCTAACTAAGCTGAATGATTGTTCATTGTAAATTGTAAATTGTACATTATCAATTATTGTTGGTTAAATTTCCGCGCTTTTATGCCGTGTAACATGGCATGAAATATTGACTGCTACCGGAAGTCCGGCGATATGGGTCGGGTAAGGATTTATATGAACCGCCAGAGCAGTATTCCTTCCTCCTAATCCTTGCGGCCCGATCCCTAAGTTATTGATCTCCTTCAAGAGCTCAGTTTCCAATTCATCCCAAAACGAATCCTGATTTTTAGTGCCTAACTCCCTCAACAATGCTTTCTTGGATAACAAAGCTGCCATTTCCATGGTCCCACCCACTCCGATCCCCACAACCAACGGAGGGCATGGGTTAGCCCCAGCCAAACTAACAGTATCAATAATAAATTTTTTAACCCCTTCCCGTCCCTGGGCCGGAGTAAGCATCGCTAAACGGCTTTGGTTTTCACTACCGAATCCTTTCGGGGCGACTGTGATCCGAAATGAATCACCGGTAACTATTTGGGTATGGACTACTGCCGGACAATTATCCCCGGTATTGATTCGTCTTAAAGGATCATTAACCACCGATCGGCGTAAATACCCTTCCTGATATCCCCGGCGAACTCCTTCATTTACCGCTTCTAAAAAATCACCGCCCCGGATGACTACCTCCTGGCCATAATCAACAAAAATCACCGCCATTCCGGTGTCCTGGCAAATCGGCAGTCCTTCGGAACGGGCAATTTTGGCGTTCTCGATTATGCCGCGTAAGCATTCCCGACCTACCGGAGACTCTTCGCTAACCAATGCTTTTTCTAAACTTTGACTGATATCGGCTCCAAGATTTAGATTTGATTCTTGGCATAACTTGGCTACTACTTCGGTAATTCGTTCAGCAGCAATTTCCCGCATAATAACCCCCGTTTATTTAAGACACATGGGCTTTCCGCCATGTTCACGATGATATTTGATGCACTCACAACAAATCCCATAACGTGGGCAAGATTTGGAAGAACAAGTACATTGTTTCTTATTTTGTTCATGGTTAGGACAAGTCATTCGCTCCCACCCCTTTGGACGATTTGGATTATAAGTTTTTTCAAAATTATTACCATTCCATTATTCGTTAATATTCCAACAGTTCCCTTCTTAAACCCGATATTATTTAAAATTTAACCAATCTATTATGGATAATATTCAAAAAACTATTGGAGCAACAAAAAAATATAAAATAAAAATCGATTTGACGTAACAGGAAAGAATGGATATATTCTAGAATTAGATTGCATAGAAAGGAAAGGCAATTATTATGGAAATATTAGATTATTCAATAGCAGAAAAAGAGGCCATCAACTTTTTCTCCCAAAATAACAAAATGGTTTTAGCAACCTGTTCCGAAGGAAGGGTTTCGGCAAGAACCGTTAGTATCATCAACAAAGGATTGTTAATCTATTTCCAGACCGATCTCAATTTTTTAAAATGCCGTCAAATCAAAGAGAATCCAAATGTTGCCTTATGTATTGGAAACATTCAAATTGAAGGGCAAGCCAAAATAAAAGCCCAACCTCTTGATGACCCGTATTTTGCTGCCCACTACCAAAAACAACATCCGTCCGCCTTTGAAAAGTACTCTCATCTAAAAGACAATGTGGTGATCGAAGTCAGGCCAAGTTTAATTATATTTTGGAAATATACCGAAGATTCGAAACCCTATCAGGATTTTTTAGATGTCAAAGAACAAACGGCGTATCGCGAGTATTATCAAACAACATAAGATTTTTAATGGCGATATTAAGTGGTCCTCATGGGAAGTGGCCTTAGAACGAGTTTAAGATAAGGATAATATGTGAAACTGTAAGAAACAATGAATTAAGATGTATCTATCAATATATCGTTAGCCAAAGCTTAAATCAAAAATTATGCAATTCCTTAAACTAGAAATAATCAGGTGTTTTTCCCACTATGGTTCGATTTTGTACTTCCAACTGGTTCATAAAGTTATCTTCATCAATGTCGATAAAATTTCTTAAAGCCTGAATCTCTTCAACGGAACGGAGCCGGGGCCGTTTGAATTTGTTACGGATTAGATCCGCCTGATGTTTTTTCATTGAACGTTTATAGAGCCATTCAAATCCCGAGAGATATACCGAATGGTGTACAGAATCCGGTTGAATCCCGTTTCCGGGATTTCGTTCCTTCATTATGAATGGCTCCAAAGCAATCCAGGTAGACCGGACACAATGTTGCATCGGACCTAAAATATAATCCACATCGATTAAACCGGCCGCCCCCAACCACCCAACCCGCTCGAAAAAGTAACATAATTTACGGATTCGGCCATGATCTTCGGGAATGATAGTTTCAATTTCTTTAATATTTTTCCCCAATAATTTTTCCCGGTGTAATGGTACAAATTCTCGGAACAAGTACCTCCGATACTCACTAAGTTCATCACTCCACCATTCTTTATATACTTGCTGGGTGACTTCACGGTGGGCGTTTCGAACCGCATCATGCCGCATCAACCAATAGATTGTCGTTATCAGGATAGGAGTAGCGATGCCGGCAGTGCTCCCGATTAACTTAAAAATCTCCGTATAATTCATCCGGGTAACCTCCTGAAAACATGGGGTTTCTCTGTATCCCATTAAATATTCGGCTGAAATTTGAGAAAGTATTATAGTTACTAAACTTGCTTTTCAATTAATATAAAAAGCGGTATTATAAATGAGAATCATATTGCCAAAATTTAATCTTTAAAATCACTATGTCAATGAGGTCCGAGCGTTTATGAAATCTTTCAAACAACTCCATCAAAAATTAGCCCCGGAACTAATTAATTCCTTAGCGGAACAATACCCGCCAAAGACAACCGAGCAGATTCTGGCCGGTTTCATGGTCAACCGTCCGGTAACTCTTCGAGTTAACCGTTTAAAAACCAATACTCGCCGAGTAATGGAGCTTTTCCGTGGACAGAATATCAAACACGAACGGGTCGGTTGGTACGAGGACGCTCTGATTATCCGGAATAAAAAGGAAAAAGACTTTGAAACAAGTGATCTCTTCCAGGAAGGCCACATCTATTTACAAAGTCTCTCCAGTATGGTTCCGCCGCTAGTCCTAAATCCCGAACCGGGCATGAAAGTTCTTGATCTTACCGCAGCTCCAGGTAGTAAAAGCACTCAACTGGCAGCCCTCATGAATAATGAAGGTTATATTCTGGCCAATGAATTAAATCCAATCCGGGCTGAAAGACTTAAATTTAATGTTGAACGCCAAGGCGCAAATATCATGGAAATAAGGGTAGGTGACGGTAAACGGCCCGAATCCGGTTGGAATCAATTTTTCGACGCGGTTTTACTTGATGCTCCCTGCAGCGGCGTCGGGCTGTTCGCGATGGACAATTCCCGAACCTATCGAGGATGGTCTCTACGGACCGTCAATCAGTTGGCCAAAGAGCAACGCAAATTACTTGAGACTGCATTTTGGGCTTTAAAACCTGGTGGAATTTTGGTCTATTCAACCTGCACTTTAATGAAAGAGGAGAATGAGTCAAACATAACCTGGGCTTTAGAAAGGTTTAATCCTCTATTATCCTTGGGGAAAATTGATTTAATTATGGCTAACGCCGTTACCAAACCTGCTTTTTTTAGTAACCAAAATAATTTTGCATTAATTATCATCCCCACCGAATTATACGAGGGTTTTTTTGTCGCCAAACTTCAGAAACGATAGGTATTTAATTATTAATCCGCTTTTCCTAACTGGGTTAACAACACCGCTTTCTCGGCATGGAGCCGGTTCTCGGCCTGATCAAAAATGATCGAATTCGGACTCTCAATCGCCCAACGGTCAATTTCATATCCGGGATGAATCGGCATATCATGCATGATCAGCGCTTTACTGTGCTTAAGTAATGATTCGTTCAATTGGTAAGGAAGCATCTTATCTATCCGTCTTTTTTTCTCGGCTTCGAACTTCGGATCCATAAAGTATTCCATATCCACCCAAGTATCGGTATAGACCACATCAGCCTTGGCTACCGCGGCTTTAAGATCAAGAGTCTGTTCATATAATCCGGTTCGGGCGGCATCATCTAACAGTTGTTGGTCCCGGCTGGGTTCATTGAATTCCGGGGTTACGGTGGTAATCTTCATCCCTAATTTCGTGCCACCCTCAACTAAGGAATTAGCCACGTTGTTATGTATTCCGACATAAACCAGATTTACCCCTTCCAACCGGCCTTTGTGCTCCAAGATAGTTAAAAAATCGGCTAACGCCTGGGTAGGGTGATATTTGTTATCGCAGCCGTTAATCACCGGAACCCTTGAAAACTCGGCCATCTCTTGAACTTGTTCATGAGTCATTACCCTAGCCATAATTGCATCCACGTTCCGGTCCAAATAACGGATTTCATCTTTTAACTCCGCTAAAATCAAATTAGTACTCCGCCAGTCGAGAAAAATTGAGTGGCCACCCAGCTGAGTCATGGCAACTTCAAAAGAGACTCTGGTCCTAGTGGAAGTTTTTTGAAAGATCATTCCCAAAGTTAAATGGTCTAATGCCTGCCAATATTTTTTTTGGTTTTGTTTGACCCTTAAGGCCAAGTCAAGTAGGTCACTTAGTTCTTTGGCGGACCAATTTTTAAAGTTCAACATATGCTTGACAGTCATTAGTAATCTCTCCTTTAAAACAGTGAATTGTTAATTGTTTTTATTTGAAGTTAAAAAGACGTTGATGGGATTAATTATAAACCATCCTTCAATCAGCGTCTACTCTTTATTTCCCCAAAGGTATCAATGAGTATTTCAGTCAATCAGCCTTGAACTTTACCCTTCTGATACGAATAAAATGAATTGCTATTAAAATACCTTTAACCCCAACAACGCAATTCAGAATAATAAAAGGAGGAGCATCATGACAGAAGCAATTGTACAAAATTGTCCGAAGATCGGGGACCCGTTTCCCGAACTAGTCGTCCAAACTACCCGAGGGGAAATCCGCTTACCTCAGGATTATCAAGGTAAATGGTTTGTCTTCTTTAGTCATCCCGGTGATTTTACCCCGGTTTGCACCTCCGAATATGTAGCTTTTCAAAATTTAAGCGCTGAATTTGAAAAACTCAACGCCAAATTGATTGGTTTATCCGTTGATCAAGTATTTGCTCATTTAAAGTGGTTGGAATGGATTGAACATACTTTAGGGGTTGTGATAACTTTCCCGTTGATTGCCGATCCGATGGGTCGAATTGCTACCGCCTTGGGCATGATTCGCGCAGAAGAAGACTCACGTACCGTAAGATCCACATTTATAGTGGATGATCAAGGTATAATTCGGCTGATCTTAACTTATCCCAGCGAAGTCGGGAGAAATATCTATGAAATCCTCCGGGCTCTACAAGCGCTACAAGTGGCCAGTCAAAACAAAGCCGCCACTCCCGCCAATTGGCCCAATAACGAGCTTATCGGGAATAATCTAATTGTACCGCCGGCAGCTACCGTTGAGCAGATTGAAATGCGTAAAAAACAGGCTCAAGCCGGTGAAATTCATTGTTATGACTGGTGGTTTTGTTATAAACCCTTAGCATAAAATTTCTAAGTAATGTTAATCGAAATAATTAATATAATCCGACATAATGCGACCAATCTTCCTCGGGCCTATATATTTTTGCCTCCTCAATTCCGCTTAATACACGCCAAGCCCCGGCAGCCAAGGCTTCCATTTCAAATTCACCCGGGAGGACTATTACTTGTGCGATAAATTGGACCCGTCGTTTAACCCAACCGGTAAACCGATTTGAATTAGCCAATCCGCCCGTCAGGACCACTGCGTCTACATTGCCTTCTAGAACCGCGGCGGATGCGCCAATCTCTTTGGAAACCTGATAAGCCATAGCTTCAAAGACTTCTGCCGCCTGCGAATCACCAGAAATGATTCTTTCTTCCACCTCACGCCCGCTGTTCGTACCCAGATAAGCTACAAGTCCTCCTTTACCGGCCATGGTTTTTATTAGTTCTTCCTTAGTATAGCGTCCCGAGAAACACAACCGAATCAAATCACCAATCGGAAGAGTCCCGGATCTTTCCGGAGCAAAAGGCCCTTCCTCCAAACCATTATTAACATCAATTACCCGGCCATATTTATGGGCTCCAACCGTGATCCCTCCTCCCAAATGAACCACGATCAGGCGGAGTTCTTCATAATTACAACCAAGAATTTCCGCTGCCTTTCGGGCAGCGGCTTTTTGGTTTAAGGCGTGGAAAAGACTCTTACGTTTGATCTCCGGCCATCCCGAATAATATGCCAATGGTTCGAATTCATCGACTACAACCGGGTCGACAATATATGCCTTTATACCCATTTCCGATGCTATTTCGTGGGCAATCAGTCCACTCAGGCTGGAAACATGTTTGCCAAAAGCACTGGTTTTTAGATCATTAATCATTTGTTCGTTGACCTCATAAACACCGCTGGGAATCGGTTTACAAAGACCGCCTCTCCCTACAACCGCATCAATTTTTTCGGGGTCAACCTTCTTCTCTTTAAGTACCTGGTAGATTAAGTTCTTGCGAAATGCACGCTGCTCAAACACTTCCTCATACAGGGCCAACTCGGCGACGGAGTGAGAGACAACTGCTAATATCTCCTGGTTTAAGTCATTGTAAATGGCGATTTTAGTTGAGGTTGATCCGGGGTTGATAACTAACATTCGATGAGGCATATCTGCTCCTCCTCTAAAATGTAGTCAATGAGGAATTCGGACAAAAGATTATCATATAACATACCGTTCACTTTATTTATGAAAGTGTCGAAGATAACAACCTAAAATTATTGAATTAATTTTGGTTTCAGGTTTATCAGCACGCGATGTTAAGATAATCGGAACTTTTGCGCCGTTAACAATTCCGGCGGTCGGATAACCCGCAACCAAACTTAGAGATTTGTAAAGCAAGTTTCCGCTAACCAGTTCCGGAACGACTAATATGTCAGCTTGACCAGCTACCGGATCATTGGAAATATGCTTTACAGAAACAGCTTCCGGAAATAAAGCGTTATCCAAAGCTAAAGGCCCGGAAACAACCGCTTTGCCAAAACAGCCTCCATTGCTTAATTTTTTTATACTATCAGCATCGACTGAACTCGGAATTTTGGGATTTACTGTTTCCAAAGCCGATAAAAGGGCTACCCGGGGAGGAATATATCCTAAAACATCAGCTATTTCAACGGCATTATTGATTATGTCCACTTTCGCTTCAAGGTCAGGTTGAATATTAACGGCAGCATCGCTAATTAAAGTTAGCCGCCCCCGGCCCGGTAATTCCAAAACCGCTATATGGGAAAGCCTTCTTCCGGGTATTAACAACCCCCCGCTTTTATCTATTACCGGATGTAAAACTTCAGCGGTAGGAAGACTCCCTTTCATTAACAAATCAGCTTTACCGGACTTAACCAGCTCCACACCAAGTTTTGCCGCTGACCCCGGATCGGGGGCAAAGTGATTCTCGCTTACAAAATCAACCGAAAAATTAGGATTAAGAGAGACGGTTGTCGGGATTATTAAATCCTTTTCGACTGCCCGCCGGATAGCGGCAACAACCGCCTCTTCCTCAGCTCCTACCACTACCAAACGTAAAGGAGGTCGATCACCTAATTTGTCAAGTAAATCATTAAAAGTTTTAATCATATCATACTCCACGTCAATAAAAACAGGGATTAATTATCCCGTCCTTATTGCCTCATCACCAAGGATTCTTTTTTAAATCGCTGACCGTATTCTCATCAAGAATATCAATCAATCCTCTGACCAGCTTAACCGTGGCCTCCAGATCGCTTAAATGCATAATACACTGATGACTATGGGCGTATCGGACCGGAATCCCGATCACTATTGTGGGAACTCCGGCTCCCGACTGTTGGATCTCTTTACCGTCCGTTCCGCCGCTTTCCCTGACTGCCAATTGATAAGGAATTCTCAATTGTTCCGCTTTTGACTTGACAATCCTAACTAATGCTTGATTAGCGATCAATGTCGGATCAAAATACCGGATTTGAGGACCGCCACCCAGCTTACCCTGAATAATCCCGCCTGAGTCCGGAAAGTCATCCGCCGGAGCGCCTTCAATTACCAGACAAAGATCCGGTTGAACAACAGCCGCAACAGTCTTAGCGCCTTTCATTCCATTTTCTTCTTGGGCGGTCCCGGCTCCAATAACTTGATTCGGATGGTTCCGGTCCAGCTCTTGTAATACTTGAGTAATTACGGCGCAACCTGCCCGGTCATCAAAAGCTTTACCGATTAGAGTCCCTGAGGTTCCAAGTTGCTCGGTTCTTACTGCCGGGACCACCGGATCGCCAACTGTTATTCCCAAAGCAATAACTTCATCATAATTACGTGCCCCAATATCAATATACAAATCAGCCAACTTTAACGGCCGGTTTCTTTCATCCTCTCCCATGTAATGGGGGGGTTTAGCCCCAATCGCTCCCGGATAATCACCGTTTTTGGAGCGTACCAGAACCCGCTGGGCCAAAAGACTTGGTGGCCACCAACTCCCCAGGGGTACAACCTTTAAGTAACCTCCCGGAGTAATTCCGCGAACCATTAACCCCACTTCATCCAAATGGGCAGCTAATAAAATCTTTGGAGTTTCGTTTTTACCTTGATGTATCGCAATAATGCTTCCCAGATTATCATGGGTTATCTCGGTATAGTTCTGAACCATATTTTTAAATATCTCACGGACCTCTCCTTCAAAACCCGAAGGCCCGAAAGCATTAGATAATTTGACAATAATATCTTCCAAACCAGCCAAACAAATCGCTCCTTTACTATCGTTACGCGTTATGCGTAGCGCGTTACGGGTAAAAATCTTTCAAAACCTCTCGCCGCTTGTTACTCTTAACTTATCGCTAGTTTATACATACGTGGAAATAATTAAACTTGAAAATAACTTAAAAACCAATCTATCCTTTGCATAAAGCTTTTAGACCACCCTATTCCTCACTCATATGCGTAAACGCGTTACGTTCAACGCTTAACATTTATTTCTCCCTACTAAACTCCATAATCCCCTCAAAAATGGCTTCGGCCGCCTTTATCCGAAACTCAGTGGTTCTTAATATCGATTCCTCTTGATAATTGGAAAGGTAGCCAAGTTCAATCAGGATGCTGGGCATTTGGGTCTCCCGGGTGACGCAAAAATCGTTAGCCCTAACCCCACGGTTATTCAGTCTGGTCTTGGCGACCAGCCGCTCCGATACTTTTTCCGCCAGTAGTTTGGCTTCAGGCCTTTCCGAATGATGATAAACTTCGATGCCGTTAACATTAAAATTGGTGTGGTTATTGGAATGAATACTTAAAAATAAATTACAAAATAGGTAATTAGCTAAAAAGGGCCTTTCATAAAGGCTAATGAAGCTATCATCCGTCCTGGTCAAGACTACCCTAGCCCCGGCTTCCTCCAATAAATCTTTCAACCGCATGGTGACTTCGAGATTGACGTCTTTTTCCCGTGTTCCTTGCCGACCGCAAGCTCCCATATCAACTCCGCCGTGTCCGGCATCGAGAACAATTGTTTTGCCGGATATGGGCGATCGCTTGAAATGCAGGGTTAATCGCCGCCGGTCTTTGGTCAATTCCTGAGTATATCCAAAATAATAGTTGAAGTCCAATTCGATTCGGACCAATTCCGGATTGACCTCAACCAACCGTAAACCTTTAATTTGGTCGCTTTTAATCACCGGTAATGAAAGCCCCGGAGCAAAGCGGGAGTAACTTAAATCTACTTGAAACTTAAAAGTTTTATTCACCTTTTGAATCTTTTCAAGCAGTTGACCGTCACTTTCCAATATAAGCCGCCCGCCGTCCCCTTCCTGGATCCAATTGACCTTGGTGATCGATTGCACGGATCTAACCTCTACCAAATTCGGATCATCCGGAGCGGGAATCACAAAGCATGGAGCATCACCGGTTAAGTCAAAAACCACCCTTACCGTTTCAGGATCAAATTGGCTCATTCTGACACTCTTAATCCATTCCCCATCTCCGTTAAGCGGCTCAACTTTCCCGCCTAAGGTGGCGCCTTCAAAATCAATCACCAGCCGCCGCGGTTCTTCAAAAGAAGTAACCCGATACTTAGCCTGAGCTGATGATTTAATATATACTTTACGCTCTTTATCTTTTTGAAACATACTGGCTGATTCGACAAAATAATTAAATACCAAAATAAGTTGGTTGGCCCGTTCCGGGTCAGGTATCAATTTATACCCGGCTAAACGGTACAGGTCGAAAACCAGCCGTAAGGCATTATCACTGGATTGACTAAAACGTACCTTTTTGACTATGTTATTTTCATTGATAGATCCATCAAAAGCCCAGTGGAGTTTCAACCCTGATAAATCCAGAACTAACCGATCGGGTTCTACTAAAAGAAAGCTTTTATGCTGAAACGGCTTAGAGCCGATCAATATAAAAGCCGGCCTTCCCTGAAAGCTGGAATTTTCTACACTAACCAGGTAATCGGCTTCCCAATCCAACTTCAAATGACGCCGATCCTCACTCTTGACCTTCAAACCCAACCGAAGATAAAAAGCAACCGGAATCCAGAGTTGTCCGTCTTTTTCAAAAGGAGCAGCCGGTAAATATTTGCGCTTGCCGTTTGAAACATATCTATTACTATCTTCAAACAAATTGATAGTATACTTACCAAAACGGATAAATAGGTTGTCCGCCTCGGGATTCCAATCGGTACTGGCATGGAGATATTTATTTAAAAACGGTAAGTTGATAAATTTATGACCGTTTTTTTCGATTACTTTAACTTCTTGGTCAACCTTGATTTCCCCAAAGTGAAAAACAATACCGCCGTCTTCAGCCGCATATGTTTTAACAGCCAATAATAAAAACAAGCCAATCAATGCTGCCGACCTTTTCCAAAACAACCGGCTTCCACCTTTCAATCGCTTTACCCATATATTCTATCAGTCAATCTCCGGTTCCTTTGCCGGGAATACCGGGAAAAACGCCCAATTAAACATATATAAGTCAATCTATATATTCCAAATTGGCGTACGCAAGGATTAACAGCTTAATCCCGAGACCCGCAAAAGCCACCTTTAATTGGGTATCGGCCCCCGATCCCTCTTTGGAAATAACCGTTCCAATCCCCCACTTGGGATGGCGTACTTTGGAGCCAGGCCGGATGGCGTCGGCATCGACATTAACTTTTGGCTGGATACTTACAGCTGCAGGAGCTGATTTACTTTGCGTCCCCGAAATCCGGTTACCGTTTCCGGAAGCGGAACCCTTTAAAATATTTATCGTCTCTTTCGGCATTTCCATTAAGAACCTGGATGGAATTGAAATATTTCTGCTTCCAAAAACCGTTCGCATATTGGCGTGGGTAACATAGAGGCGGTGCTGCGCCCTGGTTATTCCCACATAACAAAGACGCCTTTCCTCTTCCAATTCCTTGGTTTCCATTAGTGCCCGGTTATGCGGGAACAAACCTTCCTCCAAACCCACCAGAAAAACTATTGGAAACTCCAACCCTTTCGCGGAATGAAGGGTCATCATGACCAAAGCGTCGGCATCAACTTCATAATTATCAATATCCGCCACTAAAGCGACTGTCTCTAAAAACGCAGCCAAACTCCGATCATCGCTGTTTTGTTCAAAATCAACGGTTAACGCCAAGAACTGATCGAGGTTTTCAATCCGGCCCTGGGCTTCAATGGTCCCTTCAGTTTTTAATTCCTGCAAATATCCGCTCTCCAGTAAAATCCGTTCGGTCAATTCCTTCACCGTCATCTGGTCCCTCTTCTGGATCCAGCCTTCTAAAAGCCGGTAAAACTCGGATAACGGTTTAATAGCCCTTCCGGTAAGACTGGGGATCTCATCTAAATGTGCAAATCCATCCATAATTGAATAATTATGATCGTCTAAAAAATAGAGAAATCTGTCGAAGCTGGCCTCGCCAATACCACGTTTGGGAACATTAATAATCCGCGAGAGGCTAATCCGGTCCGCCGGATTGTATACCAATCGCAAGTAAGCCAGTAGGTCTTTAATTTCTTTTCGTTCATAGAACCGAAACCCTCCGATTACACGGTAAGGCAGGCCTCGCTGGACCATAGCTTCTTCAAAGCTTCTCGATTGGGCATTGGTCCGATAAAGTATTGCACAATCGCTGTATTTATGGCCCCCTTCCCGTACCAGTCGTGAAATCTCTTCCGCTACAAACCAGGCTTCCTCCCGTTCATCGGCGGCATTATAGGTGGCAATCATCTCGCCTTCATAGTTTTGGGTCCATAACTGTTTGGACCGGCGGCCGCGATTGTTTTTAATTACTTCATTGGCTGTATGGAGAATATTCTTAGTGGAACGATAGTTTTGTTCCAGCTTAATGATGCCGGTCTCCGGAAAATCCCTCTCAAACTCAAGTATGTTACGAATATCGGCGCTCCGGAAACTATATATCGACTGATCATCGTCGCCGACCACGCAAAGATTTCGGTATTTGGAAGCGAGCATAGTCACCAGCATATATTGGGCGTGATTGGTATCCTGATATTCGTCGATTAAAATGTAACGAAACCGTTCCTGATACTTTTCCAATACCGCCGGAACTTCCTTGAATAATCTGACGGTAGTCATGATTAGATCGTCGAAATCCATCCCATTATTGGCGCGTAATTTCTTTTGGTACCTAAGGTAGACCTCAGCCACGGTATTAGTCCAATAATCCGCTGCCTTACGTTGATATTCATCGGAACCTATCAGTTCGTTCTTGGCCGAGGAAATGGAGGCCAATAAGGCTTTGGGGTGATAATTTTTGTCACTGAGATTCATTTCTTTCAAAATGTTCTTAACCACAGTCAGTTGATCTTGAGCGTCAAAGATTACAAAATTCCGATCAAACCCTAACTCCGTTATTTCTTGACGCAGGATCCGCACGCAGGCGGTATGGAAAGTAGAAACCCAAATCGCTTCGGCAGCCGGACCAACCAAGTTCAAAACCCGTTCCCGCATCTCCTGAGCTGCTTTATTGGTAAAGGTAACCGCCAAAATCCGCCAGGGCTGAACTCCCTGTTGCAGCAAATAAGCGATCCGGTGAGTCAGTACTCTGGTTTTACCAGAACCGGCCCCGGCTAATATAAGAAGCGGCCCTTCGGTATGACAGACCGCCTCGCGTTGTGGCTCATTCAGACCTGCCAAGATATCCATGTAAACCTCCGTAAAAAAAGTTAAAAGTGTAAAGGGAAAAGTGAAAAAGTAAGCCTTAAAATTCTCGATTTCGACTTTGGGCATTTAACTAATTATTTAGTTACACAACCCGATACAAACAGATTAATTCATGATCTTAAAAGCATTCTCCTGCCGGACAATGATTTTTGTTGGGACAAATTTGTGTCTATGGAATGAAAAGCACCCCGACGATCTAGTCGAGGCATAGATTTACTTTTCAGACGGCCAACCCACCGTCAATATTAAGCGGCTCAATTTTAAGATTGAGCCGCTTAATTTCAAAATGTCGCTGGCTAAAACTCACCCGCTTGTGTCTCCCTCTCTTTTTTGAAAAAGAGGGAGAGAACATCTTGTAAGGTTAGCTTCTGGATGCCGTTTTGGTCGTTTGTCTTTTTTGCGGCAGGGCCATACTTTAAGATCCAATTTCTTGGTGATAAAATGGTAAACAGATAATTGTCGAGGTGATCGTATAAGTGATGAACAAGGAAGAACATTTTACTTGAAGAGTTGATGTCTAAATTCCGAGCTTTTAGCGAGGGTCTACAACAATTGAATAAGATGAAACGGGTAAAATAAAACCGCGTCCCCAACCGTTCTCCATAACCGGTTGGAACGCAGCTAATCGTTCAATCCTGCCCTCGTACCTTCTTACTCATCTGCATTTTTACCCCTTTATTATCGCCATGGCTTGCGCCTTTTTCCAGTTGGGGTTCTTGGGATTTGATCTCGTGCGGTGTAGGAACTCCGCGCCGCAGATCCGCTCGGACTCCAACCTCCTTGCCTATATCATCCGGTGTAATCTGATCTCCCATATCAACACCTCCGGTAATAGCTTTACCGAAAGAAGAGCCCTTGATTCTAAAGATATTAATAAACAGATTTTTTAGTTTGTCAGCCCCGCTACGGCTGCTCCGATAAGCGTTGCATTCTCGATCTCGACCAGTTTCCAATAACGCTGATGCCGTTCGGTCAAATATTGTTTTAAATAATACTTGGTCTTGGCTTTCATATTTTTTAATTGATGAAAAGTAGTCCCCTCAGCAGTGATACAGATTGGAGCTTTTGAATTTGAACCTTGGCCGGATTCGATAACTGTAGCCGTTAACGATATGGCAGCCAGCATTGCCGCCCGTTCAACTATCCGTTCAATTAAAACGGTGAGAATAGCCCGATCCTCGTCTCTGCCTACCGCCAAAGCCGCCGCCAGCGGGTTGGCATTTTCTTGATTTTCCAAATAAGAACTGATATCGATCGTAGTTAGCTCATTAAGTTGCTTTAACTTGTCTGAAACACCCTTTGAAAACAAACCATCTTCAGCGGCTTTATTAATCACTAACCCGCATAGCCCGCCAAGATATCTGCCTGAGATCATCTTTTCAAAAGTATATCTGCCGGGATCTGCAGTATTCCGATCAAAGGATTGATCCAATATTCCTCCTATTCCAAGAGCGAAACCGCCTGATTCCATATTAATTACCTGGCTCTTCGAAGGGTCTAAGGATGGCACTTTAAGAATATTACTATTTTTCTCCAGATAACAACAGTTTGTACCGGTGCCTAAGATAAAACCGATAAAATCGTCACAATTGCGATGTTCAAGTTCGGCCTTGCCCGCCAGTAAAGTAGCGACAGTATCATTAAGAATTACAATCGGGCCCGGCTTTTTAGCCCCGATCCTATCCAAAGCCAGTTTCAGATTTCCTCCTATTAATTCGCCCGCGACTCCTTTTGCTTTTATTTGTTTGCTAAATTGAATCAACCGGCCGTCCTTATCGGGATACATTTGGACCGGATAGGAGAAACAAAATCCAATCCTCTGACCATTGACAATTGTATCTTTAATATATCCGGCCATTGTCTCAAAGAAAACATTCTTGTCAACTTCGGAGTCAACACCCGGCATCGGATATTTCCGAAAATTTTCAATGCTAACTTTACCTTCACGCCCAAAACAGACAGTTGCTACCCTAAAATTAGTACCCCCGGCATCCAGTACCAACACCGGTTCATCGGTTGGAACTTCCATCTCAGTCTGAATATAGGTCGGCAGCATTTGAAGACCGCTTGGTTCGCCCGCCAACCCCCTTTTCATCTCATCCAGAAAAGCGGCACAGACCTCGTCAAAGTTGAGATCGGAAAGATCCATCCGATAATTTCTTAAAAATTCGCTGACTTTTTGCTCAATCATATCATCCAGTGTCTCCCATCTATCAATTGAAGATCAATATTTAAATATTACACTCCAATCCAAAATATTTCAACCTAAAGAGCTGGAAAATGTACCGGCTTTAGGGACACATTAATATAATTAGGGGTTCCTGAATAAATCTTGTTTTTCAATTAAAGTGCAACTTCAAATTCAAAAACGGTAGATTTTCGAAACCCGAACAGCACCTTGAAAAATTGCGATAAAAGAACCCGGAGTTTACGCT
>JAEYRN010000052.1 GCA_023435565.1 Bacillota bacterium | reverse complement strand
TTGAGGGCTTATACTCATCCATCGCTGGTTGCAGTATCCTCATTCTCTTTCAACTGAATGGCTATTAGTTGAACCGGACTTTCACCGGCTGGCATTCGTGCGCATCGTGGCGCACCCATTGGATGGCCGAACTCCAGGGGAGGAGTCTTTCGTATATCTCTTAGAATTGTATCTGAAATTGAGACTAAAATTACTCTGATATAATCTAATTCAAACCGCTCAATTCAGATACAATTTAGTTGAACGAAGCCGCCCTACGTGTCTATGGAGATTCAATCGATAATTTCCCAGGAAAAGGTGGTAAAGCTTTAAATTTATTAACTATCCTCCACTAAATTGGAGGGTCTTTACCAGTTTGGAGCAACTCGCAAGTAATCATTTTGCCTTTTTGGCAGTTCGGACAAGTTCCGGGATTTATTCCAGTTAACTTAAATAGAAGTTCTTCCCAGCTTAACATTTTCCTTTCTTCTTGGATCATCACACTTAAATATGTTTGACATTTTCTGAGCTTTGTCCGGCGGTTTCGATTGCTTAGTATTCCATAGTGCCTGATTTTAACAAAGCTAGTAGGTAATATATGCAATAAAAAGCGTCTGATAAACTCAAAAACGTTAATGGTCATCATTTTTTGTTTGTTTTCATCCCGATAATCCCGCCAACGAAAAGTTACTTTATCATTTTCCAAGCTTATCAACCGGCGATTTGATATGGCTACTCGATGAGTATACCGTCCTAAATATTTTAAAACCTCCCGGGCATTATGAAATGGAGGCTTACAATACACCACCCATTCAGTCTGATAAAGATTTTTCAATAATCTTTGAAAATTTTGGCTTTGACCTAAGATTTTGGTTTCTTCAGAAAATTTTAGTTTATCTTTCTGCATGCTTCTTTGAGATAAAATAAAAACTTGCCTCGAAATAACCGTGATAAAACCTTGACCGGAATAAAGAAACCTTTTAAAGTGGATATCCAACGTTTTTCGTCCTTTGATAACCCACCGCCTGGCACAATACAGTGGAGGTGGGGATGGTTCATTAGATTTTGTCCCCAAGTATGGAGGATTGAAATAAATCCGATCTCGGCTCCCAAATGTTCCGGATCGTTACCAAGTTCAAGCAATGTCTCGGAACCTGCCTTGAGTTTTGGTGCTAAATCCTTTAAGTTGGAGATTTTTAATCATCTCTTCTTTTAGAGGGTGCATGGTCGTCCTCCTTAGATGGGTTTGGTTATATCTTACATCCAAGGAGTTGGCATTTCATCGGGGAATAATTGGTCGTTGGTCACAGATTTAATTGTCAAAGATCAAGAATACTATTGCCTCGTTTTAAGCTACCGCAACGCGGTTTTGTTCAACTCTTGCATTAGCGAATTCTATTCGCTAATATAACTAATTGTTACTTTTATATGTATATTGTTCTCTAATATATTCCAGATTACCTGTTTCGCGAATGCATTTCGGTAAGATTTCCCTATCGGTGGTATTTTGCAAAACCTTCTCCTCAATGCAAATGAAACCTCGGACAACATTAAAATAACCATTCTATTAGGCAGAAAACCCGGCAAAATGTATAACCATCGCCATAAATTTAAAAATAGATTTAAATGCAATTATAACCATTAATTTTATAATGCTCACCCTTACCTATATCGGTTCCCATTTCCAAAAAAATATGATCCACTATCAATTCCCCAAAATAACAAAAACCACTTCTCTTATATATATTTCCTAGCTTCATCCAAATCTCAATAAACCCCAATTTTTCAAATTTTATAAAATTAATTTCCAATTTAATCTTGAAACCCTTTCCAATATATGTTATAGTGTTTTATAGTTTTTCCAAAATTTATATTTAATGAAGGCATTTACCATAAATTAAAGCTCTTTTCAACGAAGTAAAACGCCGCCATCGCAACTTTTCTCTCAGGCCTCACAACCAACATAAAGCAAATATGCGAATACAAAAGCGGCCCTCATTCAAAAATCATTGAATACCACTTAAAAATCGATCACTACCACGAAAAAATCATTGAACACCACTTTAAAATCATTCAACACCATGAAAAAATTATTGCATACCATCTAAAAACCGATCAACACCACGAAAAAGTCATTGCATACCACCTAATAATCGATCAACACCACGAAAAAATCGTTCCATACCACCTAAAAATCGTTCAATACCATCATTGGAACATCCAATCGTAGGCAGATATCTCCCCCGGCCCGCCAATATCCGGAAAGGAGTTATCAAATATAAAATTATCCAAAGGAGTGTTATATCATGGCAAACAACCAAACCAGGATCGACCAATTTCTCTTATCATCCCAGGTAATGATCGAAAACTCATTGTCCGACAACGGCATCAAAACAGCCTTAGCGGACTTCGGTTATACCGAGGAAAAACTGAATGCCGGAAAACAGCTTTATGACGAAGCAGCGGCCCTTCAAAACGCCCAAAAGAAAGAATACGGCGATCAAGTCGCCGCCACCGCCGAATTGAACGAAATTTGGGAAACTGCCCACCAACAATACATCCGGACCCTCAAAATCGCCCGAGTGGCCTTCAATGACAATATCAAAGCCGATAAAGCAACCATGTTGTTCGGTCGCAGAAAACAAAGCCTCTCCGGCTGGCTCGAACAAGCCCAGGCCTTTTATAAAAACCTTCTTAACGATACCGCTTTTCTGACTACCCTCTCCGCCTTTGGTTATACCGAGGAAAAGCTTCAAAATGAATCCACCCTAATCAACCAAGTGATCGCCAAACACTTGGCCCAAAAGAAAGAAGTCGGCGAGGCCCAGGAAGCCACCGAAACCAGAGATAAAGCCCTGGATAAACTGGCCCATTGGATCTCCGACTTAAGGGCAGTGGCCAAAGTAACTTTGGAGGATAACCCGCAACAACTGGAGAAACTGGGGATATTGGCAAGATCAAATACGTAAGTCCTACCCTGTACAATTTCTAGACTGTTTTTAAACATATTAAAAGGATCGACTAATGAGCGATCCTTTTTTTAAGTTAATCTGCTAATATATAATACAAATTTCTTTATATTAGTTTTGGTGTTAATGTATCATATGGTTCTGGTTGTGTTCCGTCAATATCTTTAAAACCATATTCTTTAGCCAACTCGGCAGCAACTAATATTTGTCCTGTTTTTGACATAATTTCTTTATCGGAAGCTAATGATGCAATTGCCCTCCCAACAAATTGAGATGATTCTTTTTTGGGATTTGGTGTTTTTTTATTATCGTCAATATATCCGGGATACAATGATAGACAAACAATATTATGAGGTTTTAATTCTACCGCCATGTCCATTGACATTTTATCAACAGCTGCTTTTGAAATACCATAAATTACATTGCCATAATATTTACGGCTGGCATAAAATGAAATATTGACAATTAATCCTTGTTTCTGTTTAAGCATTAATTCGGTTGCATAAACACTCGAAACATAACTTGAACGAACACCAACATTGTTCATTTCATTCCATAATTCCAAAGGTTGCTTCCAAAAAACTTCTTTCCACTTAAAACCTTGATACTGTGTTCTATTACGCAGGCGATTATATCCTCCCCAAGCATTATTTACCAATATATCTAATTTCCCTTCCATTTTTTCTATCTGCTCAAATACCTTTTTCACTTCCTCATCATTCTCGTGGTTGCATACTAAAGCAATACCTTTTCCGCCGGCGGCGGTAATACCCTTAACATCTTTATCGGTTATGCTTCTCCCTGTAACATATACTGTGGCGCCAGCTTCGCCTAATCCTAATGCAATCCCTTTTCCGACATTACGGGTTCCGCCAGTCACAAGTGCTATTTTCCCTTCAAGTGGTCTCATATTTTTCTCCTTTACATTTTAATACGCGCTGTTGAGCGATGGGTGGAGCATACTTTCGATTTTTCTATTTAACCCCGCATTTTCGTGGTTGCCTAAACGCAAGAATGCCGAAAGTAAGATTGATTTCAAAAAGGCGGACCTTCATAAACAATATAACCGCCTTTTTCTCCACCTTCAGGTCCAAGTTCAATCACCCAATCCGCATTTTTCACCATATCGGTATTATGCTCTATGATTATCACCGAATTGCCTTCATCAACGATTTTATGAATAAGGGTTAACAAATGATCAATATCCGAAAAATGTAATCCGGTTGTTGGTTCATCGAGTATATATAAAATCTTCCCTTTTTTAATATTGCTCAATTCCTTTGATAATTTTATTCGCTGTGCTTCGCCGCCGGATAATGTTAATGCGCTTTGTCCGAGTTTAAGATAAACCAACCCAACTTCCTTTAGGGTATTCAATATCTGGGAAGCTTTGATACTGTCTGCAAAAATAATACTGGCCTCATCAATATCCATTTCCAAAATATCGGCAATTGTCTTATCTTTATATGTAACCTCAAGTGTTTCTTTATTAAATCGCTTGCCCATACACTCAGGACAGGTTATCCATACATCAGGCATAAAATTCATCTCAATTTTCATTCTGCCTTCACCTTCGCATGAATTACACCGGCCGTCTTTATTGTTAAAACTGAACCTATTTTCCGAAAAGCCCCTTTCTTTTGCGGATGGGGTATTAGCGAAAACATTTCGGATCTCATCAAAAACACCTGTATATGTCGCAGGATTGGAGCGTGGAGTTCGCCCGATTGCCTCCTGCGTAATAGTAATAATGTTATCTATTTGATCCAACCCCTCAATTCCCTTGAAATCCCCTTTAAGCAAAACTTTGTGATGATAATAATAGGTTAAAATGGGTGAAAGAGTTTTTGTCACCAGACTGCTTTTTCCCGAACCACTTTTACCCGTAACGCAAGTAAACACACCCAAAGGTATGGAAACGTTTATGTTTTTCAAATTATTTTTGCATGCTCCTTGAATACTTAAAAAACCATATGGGGCGCGTTTCGTTCTTTTCTGATCTGTTCCGATAAGTAGTTTTTGTGAAAGATACTTCCCAGTGATCGAAGCATCATTCGATATTACCTCCTGCGGCGTACCCTGTGCTACTAAATTACCGCCGTTAATCCCGGCGCCAGGGCCTATATCAATCAAGTGATCAGCTTCAAGCATTGTTGTCTTGTCATGTTCTACAATAACAACCGTATTCCCGCAATCCCGTAAATGTTTCAAAGTATTAATGAGTTTTTTCTGATCAGATGAGTGTAAGCCCATGGTAGGCTCATCAAGAATATACAAAAGGTTTGTTAAGCCGCTCCCTAATTGGGTTGACAATCTTAAACGCTGCGACTCTCCGCCGGATAGCGTAGGCAACGGACGCTTCAATGATAAATAATCCAGCCCGACATTAATTAGCGCTTCTGTTTTATGTATTATGGAAGCAATTATTTCACTAGAAATATTAATCTGATTATCAGTTAATTTTGCCGGTAATTTCTGTATCCAATCATGTAATTCCGAAACGGTAATTGAGGCGATTTCTGGAAACCGCATATCTGCGACAGTAACGAATCGCGCTTCGGCATTTAGCTGTTCCCCATGACACGCAGGACACTCGCTTTCAACCATAAATTGCATGTAAAATTCATTTGAATTTTTCCCATGGGACCCTCGAAAAAGTCTCTTAATATGATTTACCGCACCTTCAACCGGTCTTTCGATATCGCCGGATCGTCCTCTTGAACCCTTGTACTTTAGCGTCACATTTACCCCATCAGTACCAAATAAAGCTCTCTGTCTGAAGTTATCCGGTAATTTTTCCCATGGCTTTTCGAGGTCAACTTTCATGCTTTGCGCAAGAGCAATTACTTCACCTTTCATCCAGTTGCCAGTCGGCTTTTCTATATATTTTCGTAAATCGCCCCACCAGGCAGAAGCGTTATCAAGAATTGATTTTTCCGGGTAAGCAACGATTAATTCAGGAGAAACAGACATTTTACTGCCAAGTCCATCACACTCAGGACACATGCTGTCCGGATTATTACTGCTGAAAAATGCAGGAGTTAATTCAAAAAATGAATGTCCGCAATAATAACAATGGTTTCGTGTGTGTAAAATAAAACTTTCATCTTTGGAAATTCCTACTTTAAATACCCCATTTTCAGTATCAAGCAGATGCTTTACAACGTTTTTTAATTTAGCGAGAGAATCAATATTAATCGATTGATATGGGTTATTTGAGAAAACGATTGAATTGGTTTTTAAAGATACAATATTGAAGTGGATGGTTTCTGATAAATTAACCAGAAGATTCAATATCTCATTCATTGTCTTTACATCAACCGCTCTCCCACAGTCAGGGCAATGACGAATTCCAATTCGTGCGTAAAGAAGACGTAAATAATCAGTTATATCGGAAACCGTTCCAACTGTTGAACGAATATTTCTGTTAATGGATTTCTGCTCAATCGCTATAGCCGGTTGCAAATTCAATATTTGATCTACATTAGGACGTTCAAATTGTTTGAAAAATTGCCTGCCGGTTGAAGAAATACAATCCATAAATCTCCTTTGGCTTTCAGCAAAAATGGTATCAAATGCCAAAGAAGATTTTCCGCTACCGCTTAATCCTGTAATGACTGTCATTTTATTTTTAGGGATTTTTAATGAGATATTTTTAAGATTATTTTCTTTGGCTCCAATAATGATAATAGAATCTTCGCCGGTATTATCCATTTGTTTTGTAATACCGGAACGTTTATTAGTCGTTTTCGGCACTTCAATAGCAGTAGTTAATCCTGATAATCTTTTGAAATCCGATTCGGATAAGCTAATACTGTTTCCTTCTTTCATAGAAAATGCCTGTTCAATATGCCATTCACTCCAGTGATCAACCCATGAAGGTACATCGCATTTTGCAACCCTGTGTAAAAATGGAACATATGGTTTGATGTCTAGTACCGGTGTCTTGTCAAAGGCATCCACATCAGATATTTCAATACTTTGATTTCTGGAATCAATTTTAATAATTCTTGCTGTTGTCAGTCCTATAGGATTTGGTCTGACTGGGGATCGGGAAGCAAATACTCCGGTTCGCGGCGCATTTTCATAAGGAGGATTGCATTGGGTAGTTCTTCTGAAGGTATCTTTTTCAAAGCGGCTGAACCACCAGATTATTTGAATGTGAGAGAATTGGGCGAGATAACTGAAGATTTTTTCATAAATCATTTCAAGTTCGATAACGCAACGTCCATCTTTTTTTCTGATACTGCCATTTGAATTAAATGCATATAGTGTATCGTCAGCTATGGCCGGATAATTCTTCGAGAGATATTGATTGTCAAGATTCTTAATCGAATTTTCCTGAATGAAAGAAGGCATCGAAGATAAATCTTCAGGAACTAAACATTCCCTAATTCTATCTTCTATGGGGAAATAAGGTTTTATGTCAATCAGAATGCCGCAACATGATATTTTACTATCTATGTGCAATATGCCAAGTTTATTGTCTGACTTAAGCAACTTGACAACAGCGAGTTTTATTTGAGTTAAAGAATACTGGTGAATATTTTCTACAACTTGTTTATATTGTTCGAAGTTATAACTCGTGTTTTCTGACTTGTTACCATCCTGATCGATATAGAACAGAATAACATGACTAAATTTATCGATATGAAGCAACGCCGGTTTGTAATCTTCATAAACCGATACATACATTCCATCGTCTATATTTTCTATTTTACCTATGGTGAATAGTTGATATTTATTCATAGCGCCCTCTTTTTACAATGTGATGACCGGGATGCAAAAATCAACAATATATTTGTGCTCGGGATGTTCATGCGGGTCATTATAAAATAATTCAAAGGATGGTTTATCATCAGGTTGATAACCGCTTTGAGGAAGCCATTCACCATACATTAAATCCCAGGCATTTTCAAAATCATCTTTTACAATCTCGAAGCGGCAAGTTGCATATTTTCCCCCATTAATTTTTAGTTTTCCAAAAGGTTTGTCGGGATTTATTTTTTGATCAATTGTTATACAGGCTGTTAGCTTCAGTTTATTTTCATCAGTTATTTCCGGAAAATCATTATATAGTGCAATTACTTTTGTGTCCTTGTTAAGCACATTATGAGCATCGGCCCATTTAAAGAGTTTATTAAAAAGCTGAGTGTAAAGATCTACATTCCCCTTATATGAACCGATATGTCGTATATATACCACATACATATCAGATATATCCCGGATATCGATCGAGATATCTTGCAAGTTTAATTGCCCTCCAGTATTTGTTACATAATCATAATCAAATGGGCCGGCACTTACTTGCACTATCTTGCTATTTTTTCTCCATTCTCTTGGATTTTGATTAAAATGATCTTTAAAGACTTTTGAGAAAAATTGCGACGAATTAAAACCGTTACTCAAAGCTATGTCGGTTATTGTTTTATTAGGATTATACAGAAGTTGATAGGCGGCTTTTTCAACGCGAATTCTCTGGATATATTGAGTTAATGTTTCCTTAGTAATACCTTTAAAAATACGATGAAAATGGAATTCCGAAAAATTTGCAATCTGAGATAATCTCTTTAACGATAATTCCTGGTCAAAAAAAGTATCAATATAATCAATAACTAGATTGACTTTAAAGTTATATTCATCTTTAGTAAAATCCATTGAATTATTATTCATATTTACTCCAATCATTTTTGTGAAACACGGATGTTTTACACCTTTTACTTCCCGGTCACCCATTCGGACTATATATGTATATTTTTCGCTAATATATTCCAGATAACCTGTTTCGCGAATGTTTTTCGGCGAAAATTCCTATTGGTGGTGTGTGAAAAAAAGCCGCCATATTCGGCAGCTTAGTCTTAAATACCTTAAAACATTTCCCTTAATTCGATCAGATACAAAATCTTTAACGACCTTTTAATTAATTAGTCCAATAATTTAAATCAGTTATCCGGAAACGCTATGTATTTTACTTGCAAATGTTCTTGATAAAAATCCAACAAAACAATTAAAAAGAATGGTAGAAACTCTCTAAGATAACAACTAAAGCATCATCTTCAGCCCTTTAGTATGCCATCCGGCGCTTTCACAGAAGCGCGCCGGGGTTGAACCCTTGCCGGATTCTTTGAGAAAACTTCTTCGAATCAACTTGCGGCGTCAGGGGCAAGTAGTGCAAGGCGCGCCGGGAGTGAAGCCCGGAGGCGTACTCATGTACGTCGAGGACTGGAACGACCAAGCAACACAGCAATACGCAGCCCATCACGCCGCACTCAAAGAATCCGGCAAAACCCAATAAACCATCCCGTTATAGTCTTAATTCACTGCAAACCCAACCAGCCTCATCCCGACCCTAATGTCATCAGAGACCGGATCTATCTATCAACTCCGATACCGGCACTATCTCTATTCCCGCTTTCTCAAACTCCGGCAGCATCTCAATGATCGCTTCAGCCGTTCCATCCCTGACATGACCGATACCAATCGCTTCGCCTTTCTTTAAAGCAATCTTCATTAATTCCCTTAAAGCCCTTTTCTTCGATTTAATATCTTCCTGATTATCAATAAAAACATCCCTCTTATTGAAACTAACCTGATGACGGCGGGCAACAACTTCTCCTACTGAACGATCGCTTGTCATACTGTCAACAAAGAAAATGTTCTTATCTTTGATATACTTCAAAATAATATCCATTAAACGCTCATCCGCGGTCCCTGCGGACCCCATATGGTTGTTGACTCCGACTGCCCCGGGAACTTGGTTCAAATTTACCTCTAATTGTTCAATGATTTCAGTCTCGGTCCACTCGCCTTTTATTACCCCGGGCCCTGGATTATTTCTCCGGTCGATTGGTTCCATGGGTAAATGCAATATGATTTCAAAACCCCGCTCCTTAGCTGCCTGAATATACTCCTCCGCATAAGGAGTAAAGGGTAAAACCGCCCAAGTCAATCGGGCCGGCACTTCCAGCATCGCGTCTGCAGGTCTGCGTACCGTACCCACATCATCAATGATCAAAGCAACCCTTGTTTTTTTGATTACTGGAATCTCCTTAGGAAGCTCCACTTCAACCTCAGGTCGAATATGGGGAGGTATCCGGGGTAGAGGAACCCGGCGTATCAGCCCCGGCCATTTTTGGTTAAGGCCGGTCCCCGAAGGGGTTACTAAGGTTAATTGGTGTATCGGAAGTGTATTGGGACCTCCGGGCGTATTTACCGTTAACTCGTTGGATAACATCAACCATAGTTGGTTTTTTTGATAACCCCATTTGACTTTGGCCGAATTTAATTCCAAAGAACGATTAATCTTTTCCCAATCGTCGATTAATTCTACCAAATCTTTCTCGGTTATAGTCTTCGGTAATAAGATTTTGCTATTAGCATTGACCCATTTAACTCGGACCTTTCCAAACTTCCCCTCTTCAAGCTTAGATTCGGCATGCAAAAGGGAACCTTCTTGCTTCCACCCTTTTTGATTTAAGGTTTCCTTCCACAAAACCTCAAAAGAACTTTGAATATCTGATAAATCATTCAGGCCATCCTTTAACTCCAGTTGACCCGAATAAGTCCGATCCGAAGTTGCCGGATTGGCCGGGGACCAAAAAGAAACAAAGATTAATAATCCGGCAAAAGCCAGATAAAAAATAAAGGCCGTTTTTTGATTGGGTGACAACGGCCACACTTAAATCACATCCTCTCAAATCCTTACCTCATCCGGCTTTCTTTAACTCGGTCCCTCGAATTTGATTACGTAAAACCTTAACTGCTTCTTCTTCTTGAAGCTTTTGCATTTTAAAGAATGACTCGGGTTTTCCTTCCTTCAATAATAAATCCATGGCTCCCGGAATTTCAACCACATAGTCCGGTTGAACGCCTCGTTTATGAATATTTACCTTCCCCGAAGTTAGGTAACTGGCTATGGTAATAGTCGCTCCTGTTCCGCCGGGTAATTTCTTAACCTCTTGAATCAAATCTTTGCCAAATGTATGATTACCGATTAAAATAGCCCGTTTTTGGTCTTTTAAAGCTCCGGCGACAATCTCCGAAGCGCTTGCGCTCCAGTTGTCAACCAAAACCACCATTGGAAGTTGTCTGTGTTGATAATTGATAGCCGAAATAGTTTGGGTGGGATACCCGCGGCGTTTAATATGCAGAACCGGAGTCCCCTCCGGAATAAAATGGCTGGCTACTTTAATGGCGGCATCAAGGGACCCTCCCGGATTAGCCCTTAAATCGAGTACCAATGCTTTTATTTGAGGAGAATTGTCAATACTCTTCATGTTTTTATCAAGATCAACCGATGTGGTCTCGGCGAACTGGGAAATGCGAATGTGGGCGTATTCTCCCAAAACCGTATCTTTTTTTACCGTCATTTCTACTGTCGGGATTAAAATATTATCCCGTACGATATTAAAATCAATTTCACGGCGATTTCGGGCTTCGCCCCGGGCTATTCTTAGCAAAACCTTGGTTCCGGCCGCGCCGCGAATTCGGGCAATCGCAACCTCCGAGCTTAAATCTTTAACCGAAGCGGTTCCAACTTTGATGATCCGATCCCCTTGTTGCAATCCGGCCCGCTCTCCCGGTGAATTCTTAACCACTGAAGAAATTAGCAGCTCCTCATCTTTAGGGATTAGATAGACCCCAATACCTCCAAAACTTCCCTGAGTCTCCTTGGTTAACTCACCGTACTCGTTTTTATTAAGAAACCGGGTATAAGGATCATTAAGGCTTTTTAACATTCCGGCGATATTTCCGGTTCGCCAATATTCTTTCATTAACGCTGCTAAGTCCGTTGATTGATAAAAATTGAGTTTTAAAACACCCATCAAATAAAATGCCGGTACTAAATCCCGGTATTTTCCGTTTCGGGCGTAATTCTGCCACCACCAGCCTAAACCGCCAACTATAATTAAACAAACACCAAACGCCAATTGATAACTTTTTGGCTTTTTGAAAAACAAATAAACCGCTCCTTTAAATGTAATTCAACGGATCTACCGGCACGCCATCCTTACGAACTTCAAAATGCAAGTGAGGACCGGTACTTAGGCCGGTACTGCCCACCTTGGCTATGGTTTGGCCTTTGGAAACCGTCTGCCCCTTGGTAACCAACAAACGGCTACAATGGGCATATACCGTGGAAATCCCTGCTCCATGATCTAGCGTAATCATCAGCCCATAGCCGCCGTTACGTCCGCTGAAAATAACTACGGCATAATCGGATGCGGCTATCGGCGTTCCCATACCAGCAGAGATATCTATTCCGGTATGAAATTTTCGTTTCCTTAAAATAGGGTGCATCCGGTTCCCGAAGTAAGATGTGATGTCTCCTGAAACGGGCCAAATATACTTTCCGGACCCCAGAGCGGTTTTACTGCTGTTCTGAAGATCACGGATTTGGGATTCCATCGATTTTGAAAGTGATTCTAATTCGTCAAGGGCTTCTTCCAACAAACGGCGATCATTTTGAATTTTTGAAAGTTCTTTTTGACTATCTTGAATCTTCGATAAGTATCTAGTTTGCTCGTACTTATTTTGATTTTGGAGTCTAGTGAAAAGGTGTCTCTGCCTCTCCAAATCTTGCTGCTGTTTTGAAATTTCTTCTTTTTTCTGGGTTATTAGATTCTGTTGATCCCGGAGTATATTGATACTATGTACGTCAGTCATTACAAAACGTTTAACCATTCCGAACCTGGTAATGAACTCTCCGAAATCTTTCGCTTCGTATAAAATTTCGAGATAACTTTGATATCCATATTTATATATAGCTAAAATCCGTTCGCGTAGAACTTGTTGTTGTTTGACAATTTCCGATTCTAATCTAAGAAGTTCTCCCTCGGTATTATTCATTTTATATTTAATAAATTGAATATTCTTTTCAGTACTACCAATTCTCGTACTCAAAGTCTCCAAATTGTTACTGATTTTATCCAATTCTTTTTGGCTTCTGGTTAGACTCCCCAAGACCGAATGCTCTTTTATTTTAGTTTGGGTAAGTTTTTTCTTAGTCTGATCAATCTTATCTTCGATTTCTTCTTCGGTTATACTCCAACCAATCGAATTTACGGTAAAGCAGGAAATCAGCAATAACAAAATTAAAAATTTGACTTGTCGTGCCATCTCCAGACCTCCATGTGCGACTAACTTATTTTTTCAATATAGAGTTACCGTCCGACTTAATAAATTCCTTTTTTAATAAACTTAGTCAGCTAAAGGATAATTCCTCTATATTTTTACTTCTTAAACCTTCAAAAATTTCTTCAACGACATCATGCTGCCAATCACTCCAAAGAAAAACCCCAAACTTGTCATTATAACAAACAGTTGCTGGTTGATGACCCGTTCCAACATTAAAGGTATAAACGGAGCCAATTGTTTTACATACTGGATTAAAATACTATATCCCTTGGAAAGAAATAATAAAGCAATAATTGCCCCGATTAGCCCTAACATAATGCCCTCAATCATAAAAGGCCAACGGATGAACCAATCAGTCGCGCCAACCAATTTCATAATCTCAATTTCCTTACGCCTGGCGAAAACAGTAATTCTTATGGTATTAACGATGATATATAATACTACCACACCGATAATTGCTACCAAAGTAATTCCTAAAACCCAAATGATTTGAATGATGATTAACATTGCTTCTACAAAGGTTTCTCCATATTCAACCTCATCGACGCCATCAAGGAGCTCTACTTTTTTAGCTAGGGTTTTAACCTTAGCGTCATCCCGCAGCTTAATATTGATCATATTCGGTAATGGGTTATCGGTTGCTTCGAAAAGATCTTTTACCCTTAAATTTTTTTCCAGCCATTTGGCCCCTTCTTCTTTCGGAATATATTTGATGTCTTTGACCCCTTGATATTCAATGATTTTTGACTGTAAAACATAAGGGTCCGCACCTTCTTTTAGATAGATCCGGAGTTCCAGAACGCTCTTAGCCATATCCATTAAATAATTACTATTAGCGATTACAATATAAAAACTGCCTAAAACGATTAATGATAAAGTGATGGTCATAATTGTCGCTATGGTCATTAAACCATTACGGCTAAGGCCAACCGAGGCTTCTTTGGTAAAATACCACATTGTCCTTATTTTCAAAGTTCGTAAACCCCTTTCTGTTCATCTCTGCAGATTCGTCCACATTCAAGGGCCACGACCCTACGTCTCATTTTATCAACAATCGTTTTATTATGAGTAGCCATAATTACGGTGGTACCACGTTTGTTAATCTCCAGTAGCAAGTCCATTATACCCCAGGAAGTGTCCGGGTCCAAATTGCCAGTCGGTTCATCAGCCAATAATACCAAAGGACGGTTAACAATTGCACGGGCAAGAGAGACCCGTTGTTGCTCCCCACCTGATAGTTCCGATGGAAAGATTTTTGCCTTGTCCTTTAGTCCCACCAAGTCCAGTACTGCGGGAACTTGTTTTAAAATTTCCTTATGTGAAGCCTCTATGACCTCAAGAGCGAATGACACATTTTCAAAAACAGTTTTATTGGGTAAAAGCTTGAAATCTTGAAATATTACTCCAATATTTCTACGAAAAACCGGGACCTCGCTCTCTTTCATTTTAATCAAATTTTTTCGCCCGATATAAATTACCCCTTGGCTCGGTAATTCACGCCGGATAATCATCTTAATAAAGGTGGTTTTCCCGGCCCCGCTCGGACCGACGAGAAAAACGAATTCACCTTTGTCAATAAACATATTAACATTATTTAACGCAGTTACCCCGTTGGGATAAACCTTAGAAACACCTTGAAACTGAATCATACCTTCACCTCTGGGTGATTTGATTTTTTCGATAACTTCGACACTACTCTTCCAGTTCCTGCAACTGAAGAATTCCAAATACGACCTTAATTAATTAAGGTTTATAATGTATTACAAATATTTAGTCCATTTTCGTAAAACGTTTATATTTATTATCGGTAAGCTCTATGAATAGGTTGAGTTCCGTTCAACAGGTATTAAGATTAAATTCTATTAACAATTTTTAAATTTTTGCAATGTTCTTAACAACGGTCGATTCAACACCTCCATTTGTGACCATCTTAGTGAGAAAATTGACGTCCTTTAAATTTTGTTTCTTATTGCAATAACCATTAGCAAATTTTGATATAATTTATAGAAATTCAAGTAAAGGATCTCTTTGCTTAGCCAAGTTTTCATCAAATTTTAACCTATAGCGCGCCCTATCATGATGTAATCTCTCTAAAGTTATCAATCCTTTTTGACGAAGTATTTATTGTTATAAGCATTTGTTTATAAGCCAATATGCTAATCATAGACGGTTTAATGAAATGGAAGGAGATTTAATATGGAAAAAAATATTGGTGTTGATTTGGGATATGGTTTCGTTAAGATCTCCGACGGGAAAAAGGATAAAATATTCCCGTCTGTTGTAGGACAAGCCCGTACTTTACGTTACGTAACCGATGAAAGTCCCGAACAAAATCAGATCAACAACTTACATGTAGCAATCGATGATCGGGAATATTTTGTCGGTGATTTGGCCAATCGTCAATCTGACGTAGTCTTATTCTCTTTAAACGAAACCCGAATGGATGAAAGAATTAGCAAGGTATTGCTCTCTACCGCCTTAGCTCTATTGGCTGAAGGACGCAGCACAAATTATAATATAGTAACCGGCCTTCCGGTCGGATTCTTTACCGAGACCAAACAAACCTTAACCCAATTGTTTAAAGGCCATCAAAGTATTAGCTTAAAAAGAAACCAAAGCTCCGATCAGGAATATACGGTTATGGTAAATGAAGTAAAAGTTTTACCTGAACCTTTCGGCTCTTTATTCGATTTAATTCTCGACTACACCGGCAATATTGTCGATGAAAATTTGGCAGCCTCTAAGGTCGGTATTATCGATGTCGGTTTTCGCACCACTGATTACATTGTAGTTGATAATCTGGAAAACATTGACCGTTTAAGCGGTTCAAGCAATACGGCTTTAAGTACCGCATATGTACTTATATCCGAGTTATTAAAGGAAGAATTTAAGATCTCAAAACCCATCTACCAACTGGACCAAATTGTACGAAACGGTGAAATCCGTATTTCCGGAAAAACTTATAATTTGGAAGAAATCAAAAAACATGCCTTCGGTGTGGTTGCGGAAAAACTTATTACCGAAATAAACAGTCTTTGGATCAATAAATGGGAGTTGGATATGGTTTTTATTACCGGGGGCGGCGGTGTTGCATTAGCCGAATATCTAATGCCCCATTTCGACAATTCCCTTTTGGCTAAAGAGGCCCAGTTCGCAAATGTTTACGGTTTCCGTAAATTATCGCAACGTCTCTTCGGAAACCGCAATCGGACTACATCCAGTCTAGATTCGGCGGTTGGCGGCAATGAATGAATTTGAACCCGGTATTTTTAACAGCGGAATGGTTTTGAATTATCTACTGCGAAAAAGAAGCAGTTTCACCCTTTATCTGGAAGACGGCACTAAACTTACCGGAACCTTATTAGGTTGGGACGCCGACTTTCTATTGATTAAAGAGGGTAAGTATTTACAAATGGTCCGTATTAATATGATTTCTCGCCTTCAAGCGGAGTTGGATCAGATTATCGCCAAGGATTCCGCGGTATTGCAAGAGAATCTAACCCAGTCTATCAGCGAAACGCCAAAAGAAAATGCATATACATCCAGTCCTTTGGCTAAATTTAAACCGACTTTAACTGAAGTAAAAGCGCCTCCAACCGTTAATGAAAATAATAATTCGGATCAAAAAGGCGACTTTAAAGACAAATTAGAGCAGTTAGTAAGAAATTGGTAAGGAGAACTTAACGATGAGTGAAGCTACCGACTTTTTGGAAATGATCTCCTTTCCATATTTTTCGCATCTACAAGCCAGGCTCTCTAACCCGGCCCATTCAATTTCATGGAATAAAGTTGCTCTAATCGGTTATATTGACATTTTGTTATACGCTAAGGACCAACTGCCTCCCGCTGGTTTTCAGCGTAAAATAAGAATGTTATACGAACACTATCAAAATCTTGATAAAAATTATCCTTTGCTGGGGGATTTGGACGGTCTTTTTCGAGCAATTAACCGGTTGGACATTGATAAAGACGACCTCGTAACAGCTACTGCTTTACAATGGCACGCTACCGTTCAAGTAATTGAGAAAATCTGTCTTGATCTAGTAGCCCGTCGAAGTAATTTCAATGATCCTTCCCAACTTAGCGAAGCGCTCCAACGTTCACTGTATCAAATGAACCGCGCTGCTATTTTACCCAGATTAGAGGATTTTTTAAATGAAGAACAAGAAGAGATCCGGCGCCTAGCTCAATTAAAGCGTTATCCAACAACTGTTTTTCAAAAAATCAAGTTACGGCGCCAATTTGCGGGAACTATCCATACAGATAAGGAACCTCTTCAATTTCTATTCGAAAAAGATACCGAACTTCAAGATTTAATTAATGGTATTAATAAAGCCTTCTTTAAACTGGTCAATATGGTCAATCAAAAACTTCCGGAACCCGATCGCAGTTTAAAGACTAACCAAGCAAGTCAGGATTTGTCTACACCCCATGATTACCGTCTCGTTATTACTCTTTCTTATGACGGGACTGATGAGAATGAATATGAGTCCGGACTATTTGCCAAACTTAGAAGTCTTTTACGAATAACTTAAGGTCCTAAAGAGGTGCTATTTGTGTTTCTGTTAATTGGAATCAATCCTGTCAAAAAAGTAAAGGAAACCATTCTCCGGCGTCATTGTCCACATTGTAACGACTTGCGTAATTTTCAGGAGGTCCAATACCGTCAATTTTTGTCTTTATTTTTTATCCCGATTCTTCCTCTTTCCAAGCCGGGTACGGTTTTTACTTGTGTTACTTGTGGATATTCGATCAATAGTGAGCTAGCTCAATCATCACCCGATGAACATAGCCCTTCGGCTAATAGTTCCGATCGAGTGGTTGTGGTATGCCCCCGCTGTGAAGGAGCAATGATTATTCCTGTCAAGGAACACCGCCTAAATGTAACTTGTCCACATTGTACTATGGAATTTATTATCAAAGGGATAAAAGGCGAAATCCCTATAGCTTCAATTATCGATCCCCAACAAACCTGAAAATTACCGATAGAAAAGTTTAAACCCCCTGTTTAACACGAAGTTAACAGGGGGTTTTTTATTTACCAGATACTTAATAAAGAATATAAAAGAATATAACGGAAGATAGAGGAAAATAATTCTTGACTTTCTGCTCCTTCCCGGATTATAATTTAAAAAAAAGCAAGGACTTGGTATTCATGTCTGAAATAGAAAAGGAAGTACTCTCTTTAGAAGAGGCAAGCCAACTTTTTCAAGTGAGCAGTAAAACCTTTCTCAAGTTATTGCGGGAAGAAAATATTCCCGCCCGAAAAATTGGCCGTGAATGGCGTTTCTCCAGGACAGCCCTTTTAAACTGGATGGCGGAGGGAAATTCCAAGGAATATGTTTCCGCCGAAGAGGATAATAAGGCTTACTTCGCTCAAGTAGCCCCGGTTTACGATGATCTGCGCAAAGGATGCTACGGCGAGGCATTACGGGATATTTTAATATCTCGGTTTCCTCCGGAGCCAGGTTCAACAGTAGCGGATATCGGTACCGGAACCGGTTATTTGGCTAAAAAATTGGCCGAAACCGCCGGAATGGTAAATGCAACTGATATTTCATCCGCCATGTTGGAAGTAGCCCGTAAAGACTTATCCCAAAAAGAACTGAAAACAATTAAATTGATTGAGGGCGACGCCCAAGATTTACCCTTTGAAGATGAATCCCAGGACATGGTTTATGCTAATTTATTACTCCATCATTTATTGGAACCATCTTTAGCAATTAAGGAAATATATCGGACTCTCAAACCGGGAGGTCGTTTAGTTATTAGCGATATTAACCGGCACAATTACCAATGGGCCAAGTCGGAGAAGTCCGATGTTTGGCTGGGTATCGAGAGGAATGAAATAAAAAGTTGGCTTCGAGAAGCCGGGTTTATAGATCATAATGTTTCAGATCTTGGCTGTAACTGCCGTACATCTAGTAATTCCGGAGTTACAGTTGAAATTCCAATGTTTGTTGCTGTGGGACATAAACCGGTTAAAAAAGAAGTCAATCAATAACAATGGAGTTTTGGTTCCTGTCTTATCCCGCTATAATCTACAGGAACCTCAAATATTAATTTCAAACGAGGTGAAAGGTAAAATGGGTATGACAATTACTGAGAAAATTTTAGCGGCTCACGCAGGAAAAAAAGGGGTTGTTCCCGGTGAGTTAATCAATGCTAAACTCGATTTGGTATTAGGCAATGATATCACAGCTCCAGTGGCAATTAAAGAATTTGAGAAGATAGGTGTCAATAAAGTATTCGACCAGAATAAGGTCGCCTTGGTACCGGATCATTTCACTCCCAACAAAGATATCAAATCTGCCGAGCAAGCCAAGATGTTACGCGAGTTTGCCCGTAAATACGGCATTGTTAATTACTTCGAAATAGGTGAAATGGGTGTCGAACACTGCTTGCTCCCGGAAAAAGGACTGGTTCTTCCGGGAGACTTGGTAATCGGCGCCGATTCCCATACTTGTACTTACGGTGCTTTGGGTGCTTTCTCTACCGGTATTGGCAGCACCGACATGGCAGCCGGAATGGCCCTTGGCGAAGCCTGGTTCAAGGTACCCGAAAGCATTAAATTCATTTATTACGGAAAACTTCCTAAATGGGTTGGAGGTAAAGACTTAATTCTTTATACCATTGGGAAGATTGGAGTTGACGGAGCCCTTTATCAGTCAATGGAATTTAGCGGTGAAACCATTGACGAACTTTCGATGGACGGCCGCTTCACCATGGCTAATATGGCAATCGAAGCCGGTGGTAAAAATGGGATATTCCATGTTGACGAAAAAACTTTGGAATATGTCAAACCCCGCGCTAAACGTAATTTTACCGTATATGCCAGCGATTCGGACGCGAAATATGCTAAGGTCTATGAATGGGACGTATCTAAATTAGAACCACAAGTCGCTTTTCCCCATCTTCCCGAGAACGCCAAACCGCTTTCTAAATGCGGTAATGTAATAATTGACCAATCAATAATCGGTTCCTGCACCAATGGCCGTATCGAGGATTTGCGGGAAGCTGCCGCAGTTTTAAAAGGGAAAAGAGCCAACCCCAACGTCCGTTTGATTGTAATTCCCGGTACCCAGGATATCTGGCGTCAAGCGATGCGGGAAGGTTTATTTGAAATCTTTATGGATGCCGGCGCAGCCATCTCTACTCCAACATGTGGCCCCTGTCTGGGAGGACATATGGGTATTTTGGCCAAGGGTGAACGGGCAATCGCCACCACTAATCGAAATTTCGTAGGAAGAATGGGTCATCCGGAGAGTGAAGTCTATTTGGCAAATCCAGCTGTTGCCGCCGCTTCAGCGGTTGCTGGCAAAATTGCCGGACCAGAGGAGGTTGGAGTAAAATGAGTAGATTACAAGGTAAAGTATGGCGTTTTGGCAATGATGTAGATACGGATTTAATTATTCCGGCACGTTATTTAAACACTAGCGATCCTAAAGAATTAGCCCAACACTGCATGGAAGACGCCGACCCCACTTTTGCCGGTAAGGTCGGTCAAGGGGATATTATCGCAGCCGGGAAGAATTTTGGCTGTGGTAGTTCCCGGGAGCACGCTCCAATCTCAATAAAAGCAGCTGGGGTATCCTGTGTTATCGCCGCCTCTTTCGCCCGGATCTTTTACCGGAACTCGATTAATATCGGTTTACCGATTTTAGAATCAGCGAAAGCCAGTGAAAGTATTGCTGAAGGTGATCAAGTCGAGGTAGATTTGGATACCGGTAAAATAACCAACTTAACTAAAAATGAAACTTATCAAGCGGCGGCATTTCCCCCATTTATGCAAGAATTGATTAATACCGGTGGTTTAATCGAATATGTTAAAAAGCAGGTCGCGAAATAGGAGGGATCATTATGTTTAAAATAGCAGTTTTAGCCGGTGATGGGATTGGCCGTGAGATCGTACCCCAAGCCGTAGAAACGCTAAAATTAATTGCATCAAAATTTGATTGCCAGTTTGAATTTACCGAAGCTTTGGTAAGTGAAGACGCTTACCAAAAATATGGCCATCCGTTACCCCCTCAAACTCTGGAAGTTTGTAAACAATCGGACGCCGTATTATTAGGCGCAGTTGGCAGCCCCAAGATGGACCAACTCCCGCCGGAACTCCGGCCGGAACGGGCAGCTTTACTCCCGCTCCGCAAAGAGCTGGGACTTTTCGCCAACCTTCGCCCCATTATTGTTTATGATGTATTGGTGGAAACCTCAACTCTAAAGCCCGAGGTAGTCAAAGGGGTTGATATCCTTACATTTCGCGAATTGACCGGAGGCTTATATTTTGGACCCAAGAAACGGGAAACTATGGCCGATGGGACTGAGGAAGCAGTTGATACCTTAGTTTATAATACCAAAGAAATCGAGCGGATTGTCCGTTTGGCCTTTGAAGCGGCCCGTTTACGTAAGAAAAAAGTGACTTCCGTTGATAAAGCAAATGTCTTGGAAAGTTCAAGACTCTGGCGGGAAACTGTCATTAAATTAGCCGCAGATTATCCCGATGTGGAACTGAATCATATGTATGTCGATAACTGCGCCATGCAGCTAGTCCGTTGGCCGGCCCAATTTGATGTAATCGTAACCGAGAACATGTTCGGCGATATATTGACCGACCAAGCCTCCATGCTCAGCGGTTCTTTAGGAATGCTCGCTTCCGCCAGCATCGGCGGAAAGGTTGCCCTCTATGAACCGGCCCATGGTTCCGCCCCGGATATCGCAGGACAGGACCTGGCTAATCCACTGGCCACTATTTTAAGCGCGGCAATGATGTTACGTTATTCTTTCAAGCTCGAAACAGCAGCCCAAACCATTGAAAAAGCAGTCCGACAAGTATTGACCGACGGTTACCGGACTGCCGATATCATGGCGGAAGGATGTAAAAAAGTCGGAACTAAGGAAATGGGTAGGTTGGTAAGGGAAAGAATGTAATTCATTACATATTAAAATTAAAAAAAGACCGGTAATCCGGTCTTTTTTAATTATTGAATTTTTTATATAACTATTCACATAATACTCCAGATACCTGTCGAGCCATATTATTTATTCCTATTGATTTAGTTGAATCAACTGAAAATTGACGTGGACGACTGCTTAACAATTTAATTGCCTGTTTGTTTAATTCTTTAACCGCAGCAGCGGCGTTAGTCAATCTATCATAAGAATTTTTTAAAACCAGGATCCCTCTGGATTCCAATTTCCGCCGTTGATCTTCCGTACTGATAAAGTAAAAATGTTTTTCACAATTTAAGGCGATTATATACATTTTAAAATTGCCTCCTTTTAAATCCAAACATACGTTCTAGTTAATTATAACATAATCTTTTAATGCGAACAAGTGTTCTGTTTAAAATTAAAACTTTGTTTCCACGAAACTACTTAGAAAATGCTATCGACGCTTGTCGATCCACGTCAATTCATTTTCTGAATTTCGCTTGTGTCAATCGGAGATTGACGTGGACGACTACCTAGAAAATGCTATCGATGCTTGTCGATCCACATCAACTTTTCATTATATAACGTGGGTCAACAGGATGTTGACGTGGACGACTACCTAGAAAATACTCCTGTAAGCCCCAAACTGTCGTCTAAAAGCGACCCTTCCCCTTAAAGGGAATTGGCTGGAATTGTTAGCCAAAGTAAAGATTTGGCTTTCGAAGTCTAACTTCAAAGCCCAGGAACCACGACAGGTTCCCTTTAAGGGATAGGGTCGGGTTTCACGTAGGTCAAACAGTTGCTGACGTGGACGGCTACCTAATAAAATGCTATAATTAAAACATTGTAGAAATAATAATTAACGGAGTAATTTGGAATGTTGATTATTGGAATCGCCGGGGGGACCGGCTCGGGGAAATCTACAGTTAGCAAATCAATTGAAAAAGAGCTTGGAACGGAAAACGTTGTGCTCATCTCCCAAGACTCTTATTACGCTAATCGGCCCCACCTGTCTTTTGAAGAACGTTCTAAGCAAAATTATGACCACCCGGAAGCCTTTGAGGATACTTTGCTGCTGGAACATCTCCTTCTGCTTCGTAATGGGCAACCAATCTATGTGCCGGTTTACGATTTTGCTCAGCATTTGCGAACTGAAGCTACAATTAAAATTGATCCGCGTCCGGTTATTATCGTAGAAGGTCTTCTGGTTTTAACCGAACCCCAACTTCGCCAAATCTTTGATATCAAAGTCTTCGTCGATACCGACGCCGACATCCGGATCTTGCGAAGAATCCACCGGGATATGAACGAACGAGGCCGGAGTTTGGAGTCGATTTGTAGTCAATATTTGAATACGGTCAAACCGATGCACGAAGCCTTTGTAGAACCTTCAAAACGCTATGCGGACATCATTGTCCCTGAAGGAGGCCATAATGCAGTAGCGTTAAGTCTTTTGGTATCTAAGATTGAACGGTATTTAAGCGATTGGCAATTATGAACCATTGTTTGTTAGCATTTTTATATCAAAGCATCGAAGAAAAAAATAGTGGACTTAAATAATGCAAAAACAGTCCACTATTTCTTTTTTAAAAACAAGATAACACCATAAGTTGTTATTTTTATTTCACAAACCAAGTCCGCATCCTGCAACTATCAGCCCCCCGCATAATGGTCTGCTCAATCTCAACTTCTACAGGGCGTTGAAAAGCCGTTTCAAATACTTGTTTGGTCCAGCCCTTGGTACATTCGCAAAAGCTTCCCGGGGTTTCTTGAATGTTATCATTGACATAAGGGCAAAAACATTGTTCGCAAGTAGTATAAAAACAATTATCTCCTTTGGTAATCCGGGCTCCGAAAAAATCGGACCCCTTTAAAACTTGAAAAACTTCATCCACATTCTCGGGATTGGGATTGGCTTCCCGGATCTTATCAACCATTCCGCACCCATGGGCGCAACCCCGGCCGCATTTATCCAAAATCCGACCCATATCCTCCCTCTTAAGCTCTTGGTCCATCAATTGAATCACTGATTTAATCCATAATTTTTCGATATTCATTTAATTGCCTCCTAATGGTTTGATGGACCAATTATAATAATTAAAACCTGACAACTGAGTGTCAGGTTAGAAAGAAATATTTGTGATTATAAAATATTATTATAACAATAAAATCCATAAAAAAGGACCCCCCAGAAAACCTAGTTGGGCCCAAATCATTAACATTTCTGGAGCCGACAATCGGAATTGAACCGATGACCTGCGCATTACAAGTGCGCTGCTCTACCAGCTGAGCTATGTCGGCGTTATAATAAAGCAATAACTATAATACCACAGCCGTTAAAAATTTTCAAGTAAAGGCTTTCGGTTAAATTTAACAACTTCAATAACTTAACCTCCTTATGGTGTGATATAATTTAGGAAATCCAAGTTTAGCTTATTTTATGAAGAAGGAGGGAAACCACAATGGTCGAAGTTAAATTTGTCGAAATTACCGAGACATATTTACCCCAAGTTTTAGAGATCTATAATCATTATATTGAAAACAGTACCGCTACATTTCATACTAAACCCCTCACTTCTGAAGAGATGCGCCGGATTGTTTTTTTCACCAATCCAAAACTTAAAACTTTTGTAATAAAAGACCGCGATCAGGTATGCGGTTATTCCATCCTGGGCTGTTATAAAGAGCGTGAGGCTTATAGTATTACCGCCGAGGTGACTATTTACCTGCATCCGGATTACACCGCAAAAGGAATCGGTAGCCAAGCGCTTCGATCAACTGAAGAATTAGCCCGTCAAAATCAATTTCATTCATTGATTTCTGTTATCTGCGGCGAAAATACCGCCAGCATCAAATTATTTGAAAAAAACGGCTATGCAAAATGTGCCCATTATAAAGAGATTGGTTCGAAATTTGGAAGATTGCTTGATGTCGTAGAATATCAAAAATTATTAACTTAAGAACAACCAATGATTGGTCAAAAAATTAACACCCCTATTAAGAAGATTTAGAGGTGTTCCAATTTTATGGTATTCTTTTCTAGGCTTTTAAATGGTACTTTAAAATTTCTCTATCCTAAAGCTTTTCCACCAATCACTTCCGCTACCCGGAACGGATCACTTGTAATAACACTGGCGGCGTATAATTCCATGGCTCCAAAATCCGCAGTTTTGTTGTTTGGGTCACCCCGATCGACAATTCGTACTAAAGCGGGAAACTTGCTCCAATCCTCTCCCGTTTCGTTAAGCGGCGGGATATAAAGGGCTAAGTTAAAACTGATAGCGCATAACTCCATATACTTTTCCAACACTGCATGGACTGCATGATAAAGAGGTGCTCCCGGTTTATCCGCAAAAAGTATTACCTCTTTCTCTTTAATTGGGGTTAAATAAGCCATCCCCTTGACACCGCCATCCCATTCCCAGCCTAGTCCCAGACTCTTGTGAATTTGATGTAAATCTCCAAAAAAATTGGTACCGTATTGATTATTATAGTTCACTGCCGTTCTACGGAGCGACTCTACTTTCGGATAATGCATCCCCCTGGTCATAGTCATCTGGGCATGCCCGTGAATGATTGACGCCCCGCTCTTCCAAAGGCAGTTCCACATAAAAAAATAATATTTTGCTTCCGGATCTTCTTGCCGGGCGCGGCTTGCCCACTCAAAACCGGTTTCAAAGTAGTCGGTTATGGCTTCTTTGGAGACTTTTAGCGGGTTATGTTCATCAAATATTACCAAACTATGGTAGCCATCATATTTTGCAATATTACTGGCTGTGATTGAGTGGCTTCCTTTAACCCGGCCGAATGTATCGGAGGGAGTTCCGCTTTCCGCTTTACAAAAGGGATCGCCGCTGCTGTTTTCGATTATCTGCCTTACTTCGTCATTGACCTTACAATCCATGGGACGGCTGGCGCGAACCTCGTTAAAGAGCGAACCCTCCAATGTTTGTAGGTTGGTCACTTTGACGATTTTTTGCTGCTCGACCTTTACCAAGGAACCGAAATTTTTATTAATCCAACCATGCATAGCTTCAGGAGCGCTTAATCTCCCAATTGTAGTATCAATTCGAAAATAACGGTCAAATAAATTTCGGTCTGCTTCGGAAAGATTATTTTTAAGGTTTTCTAATTCACTAATTGTTTTCGTGGCTGTTAGCATTTTTTACCTCCTTTATAACTAAACCTAGCTTGGAACATTCATGTATTCATTTGGCACTGGGTGCTCGGATTTAACAGTTAAAGCCCGCCGGTATAGCTCTACATACTTTAAAGCCGAATTATGCCATGAAAAATCGGCAGCCATACCCCTATGAATCAAAGTCTTCCATCTTTCATGGTAATGATAGGTTTCGATGGCCCTGACAATTGCGGTATACATGGCCAAAGCGTCATATTTTTTAAAGGTAAATCCATTCCCATCATCACTTTCTGGGTTATAATTTGAAACCGTATCCTTGAGGCCGCCGGTTTCACGAACAATAGGAACACTCCCGTAACGCATGGCGATTAACTGGCCTAAGCCGCAAGGTTCAAACCGGGATGGCATTAAGAACATATCGGAACCGGCGTAAATCTTTTGGGCCAACGGCGCATTAAAAGTCAAATAAACCGCGGAACGATTCGGATATCTGGTTTTAATACTACTGAATAGGTTATGGTAATGCTCCGCTCCCGTCCCAAGCAGAATGAATTGAAATTTTAAATTATCCATCATCGCTTCAATAACATGTCCAATCAAATCGAAGCCTTTTTGGTCTGAAAGGCGGGAGATCATCCCAATTAAAGGAATATGCGGTTCTTCAGCCAATCCTGCTTCTTTTTGCAAAGCAATTTTATTCTCAATTTTGGCCTCGGAATTATGCAAGTCATAATGACGGTATATATGAGGGTCAGTTGCCGGATTTTGTACCTCATAATCAATCCCATTTAAAATACCATAAAGTCGATCACGGCGTTCCCGAAGTAACCAGTCAAAACCTTGGCCATATTCAGATGTTAAAATCTCTTCCGCATAAGTCTCACTTACCGTATTTACCAGGTCGGCAAAAAAGATTCCCCGGCCCATCATATTAATCTGATTATCAGGCGAGACTCCCGGAGGGACCATAAATTGATACTTATCGATACCGGCAATTTCCAAAACCCGCTGACCGAACACACCTTGATAAGCCAAATTGTGAATGGAGAATACCGAAGCAGTCACTTTAAAGAACGGGTCATCTTTATAGATTGTATTCAGCCAGTTAGGAATAATTGCAGTATGCCAATCATTACAATGGAGAATGTCCGGCGCCCAATCGATCTTTTTCAGCATCTCCATCGCGGCCCTGCAAAAGAAAACAAACCGGTCGGCATCGTCATGGTACATATAGATACCTTCCCGGTCGTAATACTTAGCACTATTAACCATATAAACCGGGACTGTTCCAATTGTCGTTTCCCCGATTGAAGCCGTATCAGTCCGGCCATTCATTGGAACGGTTAACTCCGACATGAATTCCTTAATTCCAAATTTCTCCCGATCGATAAAACCATATCCGGGCATAATCACCCGAATATCGTGGCCAATCTCTTTTAAAGCTTTCGGTAAAGCTCCGGCAACATCGGCCAATCCGCCTGTCTTAGCAAATGGAACGACCTCAGAGGCCAAAAAAAGTATCTTTAAAGGGGTTTCACTCATCAAATTCACTCCTCAGCATTAAATCTGCTTTTAGTTTGGTCGGGAATCTACTTTTTAAACATACTCTTCAATTCTTTTCCCAATGCCGAGGATTAAAATGATGGAAATTTATTTCCGGCTCCCAAAGACCCGATAACCGCCGCCTTTTTCCAATTCAGTCATGTTGTCAAATACCGAATTTAATTTGGCTTCCATACTTTTTGCCCCATGTTTTGTTTTGATTACCAACATCAACCAACCCCCCGGGTTGAGAGCTTCAAAAGCCCGGTCCACCAATCCGTAAATAATCTGCTTACCGGCGCGAATTGGGGGATTGGTAACGATTAAGTCGAATTTTTGGTTAGGAAACGGTTCAAACCCATCGCCTGATTTAAGTATAACATTGGACACTTCGTTTAACTGCGCGTTTTTTATTCCTAACTCAATAGCCCGTTCGTTAATATCGCTCATGTAAACGGTCGAATCCGGGAGCATTTTGGCGATGATAAGCCCCACTGGTCCATAACCGCATCCAAGGTCGAATATTTGTTTAAAATCGGAATTAAGCGGTAATGATTCAATTAATAATTTGGTCCCCGGATCAAGCCGATTCTTGGAAAAAACCCCGGCATCGGTTATTAATTTGAGTGTTATATTACGGATTTTCACTTCAAATTCATGATAATCATGGGTAGAAGACGGCTTATTTGAATAATAATGCTCAGCCCCTATGATGTTGGCCTCCTTTATACAGTAATCCTAAATCCAATTAATTTATATAAACAAACTATCTTTATTCTACCAAACTTCAGCTGTTTTCTCCACTTTAGTATAATTAAATAAAAAGGGACTGTATTTTCTACAGCCCCTGCCTTCACTATAAAACGTATCGCACTAATTCTTAAAAAATCAAATTATAATGTACAAACACCCGGGCTTCCGCAAAGCATGAAGCCAGTAAAAACAATAATCCATAAATGAACAGTTCTTTTTGGTCGGGAGTGAATTTGATCGGCCAAAATTTACGCTGCTTCTCCCAAACCCATTCAGTCCATTTAGGGGCTGCCCACAAATTAAATTGAGTGCTTGAAACCACTAACAGCAAGTAGGAAAACCAGTTCCAAAGTCCAAATCGAGCAAAAAGAACTAATGGACCGAACACCAAATTATCGCCAACCGGGTAAGACTGAGAAGTGGTACCGATTACAACTCCCCAAAGAACCGTATAGAAAATGAAGTAAATGGTTCCCAAATTCCAGCGGCCAATTTTAACCATGTTTAGACCGAAAATAAACAATAGGACAAAAGCTAAATGATTCAGGAAATACTTAAAAGTCAAAAGCGCAACATTGCCCCAGGTAGCAAAAATCTCGTTTACTTTAAGGGTTTTCCCGAAGATAGTCCATGATTCCCCGAATGTTTCAGCTCCCCATGGACCAATTGTCTGTATTATCTGAGGTTTAAAAAATTTCTCTACTAAAAACGAATTCATTAATAAATTAGGTTTTTTAATGACAAAAGCAAATAACGCCCAAGTCACCAAGAATAACAATAAACCGAAAATAAGATATCCGCCAATTCGATAGTAGATATCCTCATGAAACAACAAATTATAAACCCGTGACCAAAACCGCCCCAGTTTTTCCTTTAAAGAGCCCTTGTTGGCTTTTGCTGAAGCAGACGGTTTAGGCGTTTGTTTTTTTAATTGCTTCAAATAATTGTGCCCCCTTTTTTATATTCATCCTCCTAATTTTCGACTTACTTATTCGCCATTAATCGCAAGTTCCCTTCCGTTCCCATAAAAATGATTCTTACTCCTATATTTAGCATTAATGGATTAATTTAATTTATTTCATTTTATCTATCTGAGAATAAAGCATCTTGGAAAGGCCCAATCCCTGTTCGGCGACTTTCTTTGAAATTTCATCCAGAAACATGCTTTGGAAATAGTCTCCCCCAAAACCTTTACCAAACATTTTTGTAGAACTGCTCATTGTTTCCAACATTTGTCGAACCATAATCGCTTCAAACTCGGTACAGGCTTTTTTTAGTTGCATCTGTTCAGGTGTAAGCTGGGTTTTTTTATTGGTTCCAGTAGAGTTGTTATAATTGGAAACTTGATTAATCATCGTTTGTTCCTCCTAAATAAATTCCAGGACCCCATATAAAGCGCCGGATTGCTTAATTGCAACTAAAATCGCTATAATGTCCTGAGGAGTTGTTCCTACAGCATTAAGTGCCCGTACAATTGTTCCAATATCTGTTCCGGTTGGCATTAAAACCATGCTTCCTTTTTCCTCTTGAACATCCAGACTATCTGTTGTTGTAGCGACAGTCCGTCCCATGGATAATGAGTTAGGCTGTGATACTGCTGTTTCGGAATTGATTTTAACTGTTATATTGTTATGGGTAACAGCCACTGAAGAAATCTTTACCTTATCTCCAACAACTATTGTTCCGTTCCTTTCATTCACAATAACTTTAGCGACCCCATCAGGGGTAACCGGTAATGTTTCAATTTCGGCAATAAACGCAATCGGCTCCGACATGCGTTCCCTAGGTACCAAAACCTCAACTAACCCCATATCGATAGCTCGTGCTGCTCCAACAGCGATATTTTCATTTATTGTGTCCGCCAATCGGGCGGCGGTTGTAAAATCAGGCTCGTTTAAAGCCCAACGTAATCTCCCGTTATAATCAAGCTGCATTGGGACTTCCCTTTCAACAATCGCTCCATTCGAAATCGTTCCTACTGTAGTTATATTCTTTTGTTGGCTGGCTCCCCTACCGGATATTGAATACCCACCGACATATACCGGTCCTTGAGCTACCGCATATACCCTGCTGTCGGCGCCTACTAAAGGAGTCTGTAACAAAATCCCTCCCTGAAGACTTTTCGCGTCCCCAATTGACGACACCTGGACATCTATAGTATCACCTTGATGCAGATAGGGAGGAAAATTAGCGGTAATCGCCACTACCGCAATGTTTTTCACTTTCAACTCAGAGGCGTTGACCTTAACGCCCCATTTGGCCAGAGCATTGGCTACCACTTCAGCATTGGCCTTTGAAGAGTCCCCGGTCCCATTTAAACCTACTACCAGCCCCATTCCATTTAATTGGTTACTCCGCACCCCTTGCAATCTTGCAATGTCTTTGATGCGAGTGGTGGCTGTGGCGCTAGCAGCAGCTGCTATTACCGAAACCCCGACCCCTAAAACAAGTGATAATAATATTATTAAAGAACCAATCCTTTTGATTGCCATAACCCTACCCCCAATCCTCATTAAAATATCCAATGGAAAAACCTTGTTATTATCCCCGGTTTCTGAGCGTTATTGATATTTCCGTTTCCTTGATATTCGATTACGGCATTGGCGATATTGGATGAAAGAGTCACATTATCGATGGAGACATCTTCGGATCTAATCATCCCGGTTATCTTCAATACTTGATCTTCATTATTTACTTTAATCACCTGGCGACCTTCAATTATTAAAGTATCATTTGGGTTCACTCCAGTGACTTGGACCGTAATTTTGCCTTGAAGACTACCGCCTCTTGTGGTTGATCCTTCTCCTTCCGAGCTGTTGCCCCAATCGGCCCCAATCGTCTCGGGGAGTAGTCTTGATAAAAAACCGCTTCCCGGGCCGGCATTGACCGATCCCTTTTCTTCACTGGATGATCTTGCTTCCTGGGTTGCTTTCGCTTGCTCCACAATTACCACTGTAATTAAATCTCCCACCTGGAAAGAACGGGGGTTATTTCCGTATAAGGAAGCGCCTCGATCGGACCATAGCGAGTCCGCCCGAATGATAGATCCCTGAACAAATATTAGCAAAGCTAAACTAAATATGGTTATTAAGGGGATTTTATTTGGTTTCATTAGATATTCACCTCCACCAGATTCGGGCCGATTACCCAGCCCTGAAACACCTTCTTGCTGGTCGGATTATAAACCGTGATTTGGTCACCCAACCAACCATCCTTCCCTGCTATCCCAGTCATTTTGATAGCGATATTTCCGCCTCTCACGATTACATTTACAATATTTTCTTTTGTTACTAAAGGAACCGTTTGGATGTAGTCCGTCTTTAAAATATAACCTTTTCTGATAAGTTTGGTAGCCCGGATATTTTGGGGTAACCTACCCAATAATTCTTCAGCGCTCATCAACTCGGTTTCAACTAAATTAAAGTCGGTTTCGTTTATTAACGAATGGCGGCTGATATCCCGGTTCGATTGATATACCCGGCCTAACGCCCGTATTTTTCCACTGACGTTAATAGTCTTAATCTCATTCTCTTTTGCTAAAGTAACTCGAAAAAGAGCTGTTCCGACTAGAGGTAGGTCACCCAAAGGCGAAGCGTTGATTTCCCATTCACCTTTGCTGAGCCAGGTTTCAGCCGGAAGGTTCCTTAATTCAATCCACTTTTTAATAATGAAAGTATCATTTTTAGGTATCAATTTCTGGATCGCCGCTTCAATTTGGGCTGCGGTGATACAGGCTGACTCTACCCTTACCTCAACCTGTTTCCCCATTCGGATATCCAGTGCTTGATTAAAACCTTTTTGTTTTAAGATTAATCCGAGGTAATCCCTGGAAAAAACCCGAACTTGACCAGGATATGGCGCCGGACCAAGGTCGACCATTAAATTTAATCTTTCCGTTTTAGACAACTCTTGAATCGACCCTAAATCGGATAGATAAATTTTGGGCCCCGGTACGATTACCCGATCGGCGATTTCCAAGACCGGGATATTAGCAGCTTTAGCATTTGCTATGCCGTATGTTAAGACTCCCAGCAATAGGATAACTCGAAAAAATCTAGTCATTTTCTAACCTCTAACGTCTCAAAGTATTAGCGGTTTGAAGCATTTCATCTGAAGCTTGGACTGCTTTGGAATTGATATCATAAGCCCGTTGGGCCACAATCATGTTAATCATTTCTTCAACTACCTTTACGTTAGACATCTCTAGGTAGCGCTGAACAATGGTGCCGGAGCCTTCAGTCCCGGGAGTAACAACTAATGGAGCCCCGGAGGCTGCGCTTTGTTGATAAAGCCCTTTCCCGCTATTAATCAAACCGGCGGGATTGATAAACCTAGTAATTTCTATTTGTCCGATTTCTTCCGGTAAAATTTCACCGGGCATAAGCACGGAAACAATTCCATCTTGGCCGATGGTAATATCGGTTACTCCCTCGGGAATGGTAATTTCGGGTTCTAGATAATACCCTTCCGATGTTACCAATGTTCCTTCAGCATCGAGCTTAAATGCGCCGTTCCTTGTATACTGAATTGTATTATCCGGCATTCTGATTTGAAAGAATCCGTCCCCTTCAATTACCAAATCTAAAGGATTGTCTGTTTGTTGAAAGTCACCTTGGGTAAAAATCTTAGTTGTCGCCACAGTACGTGCTCCATGACCTACTTGTAACCCTGTGGGAAGTTGTCTGCCTTGAGAGGAAGAACTACCTGCCTCACGAATTGTTTGATATAATAAATCTTCAAATTCGGCCCTCATTTTTTTGAAGCCGATGGTATTCACATTGGAGAGGTTATTGGCAATGGTGTCCACATTTGTCTGTTGCGTTAACATTCCGGAACCAGCTGTCCATAATGCCCTCATCATCTGAAAACGACCTCCTTCATTTAAACGAAAAAACTGCGCAGTATATATGTCACAAAGTTCTTAATAAATTTGTGACATATTCTCTTTGGATTTTTAAGATGAAAAGAGTATCAAAAATTCGTTTTTCATCTTAATTTACCAAAGATGCCTGGCAGTTTGAGTTTGTATATTGGGGAAGATCTCATTCGGTCAATCTTCCCAAAACCTCCGCAAGCGGTCCGGTTTCTCCGTACTCAACTGCCTATTTATCACTTAAATCTTCATCTTGACTATACAATTAACGAACTAATTCATTGACTGTCTTAGACAAGGTCTCGTCATGGGCCATCAAAGCCCGGTGATTGGTGTCATAAGTACGAGTGACGTTAATCATTTGAACCATTTCACGAATTGCGTTAACATTCGATTTTTCCAAAGCTCCCTGAATCACTCGAAACTTTGTGGCCAACTGGGGATTATCATTCACATAAAGAGTTTCCCCTGCTTTTTCCATGCCGGCTTCACTAAAAATCAGTAAACGATCGACTACCGCCCCACCCTGCATAATCTCGCCTTCCTGACCAACTGTAAAACTTCCTTCCACCCGAATTGGTCCATTTTGCCCTAAAACGTTATTCCCTTCTCTGGTAACCAAATAATTGTCTTTATCAACGATAAAATTACCGGCCCGGGTGTATTTGACTCCGGTATTGGTCTCAACCGCGAATAATCCTAGCCCCTCAATGGCTAGATCTTGGGGATTATCGGTTGTTACAATACTACCATTGGTAAAATCACAAAACTCGGTTACAGCCTGAACACCTAAACCTAAGGGCCCAATGTTTTTTAAGGTATGTTTGGAGTATGCGTTAATCATTATCTCGGCGAAAGGTTGCTGTACAACATTATCTCTTTTAAATCCAACAGTGTCCACGTTGGCAAGGTTATTGGCAATCACATTTTGCCGGTCCATCTCCGCTACCATACCCGTAGTTGAGGTATAAATTCCTCTTAACATCATTTCACCTCCTTAATTTAATACTTCTTAAATATTATCGGTTGCTTTGCCTGAAAAATTAAGATGGTTTTACTCTTTATTAAAATGTGAAAAACAAAAACTCCTCAAATAAGAGGAGTTCATAATTGGTATAAATAAACGGCATAATAATTTACAGGTTGTTCAGGAAAGTTTAGCAATAAACAAACCAACGCAGCTCTTTAAAAATCGGTTCAATCGTTTAGTTAAAGATTTGCCTAGAGCGTGACCTATTCGATGGGTCCTATAAAGTCCAAATATTATTTGGGCCAATTTTGAAGCGTCATGCCGGATAAGGTTATTCTTAGTGATAACTTCAACCGCTAAAGGTGTGATTCCCAAATCGGTAATCGCGTCCAGGTCAACCCGGACCGGTTTTGCCCCTTCTTCGGTATACCTTTCCAAAATCTCAGTCGTAATGGTTTCAGTATTGACCAATGCAATATCCACCAACCCCGGACCGGCATGATCGATAATTGCCTGTAAATGCTGACTGGCTGAATAATTATCCGTCTCACCGGGTTGAGTCATTGCATTGCATACATAAATCTTAACAGCAGTTGAATTACGAACTGCATCTGCAATTTCAGCCACTAACAAATTAGGAATCACGCTTGTATAAAGGCTTCCCGGGCCTAAAATAATTATATCTGCTTCTTTTAGCGCAACAACGGCTTCAGGAACAGGTTTACAGCCGGCAGGTTCCAAATAAACCCGTTTTATAGGTGTTTTGGCCTTAGGTATCTCCGACTCTCCAGTAATAATTCTCCCATCAATTAGTTCCGCCTTCAAGACAACATGTTCGGGAGTTGCCGGTAGAACCTGGCCTCTGACTGCTAAAACCTTACTTGACTCTTTAATTGCTACTTCAAAATCACCAGTAATTTCGGTCATTGCAGCTAAAAAGAGGTTCCCAAAATTATGACCCGCAAAATTGGATGAGCCGGTGAATCTATATTGGAAGAGTCTTTCCATTAAAGGCTCAATATCGGCCATTGCCACCAAACAGTTACGTATGTCTCCGGGGGGAAGAATTCCGAATTCCCGACGCAAACGGCCTGAACTACCGCCGTCGTCAGCTACGGTTACAATCGCGGTCAAGTGCGGAGTAATTTCTTTAAGACCCCGTAAAATAGTACCTAATCCGGTACCTCCCCCAATTACCACAATTTTAGGCCCTTTACCTCCCTTACCGTTACGGAATCGTTCATATTTGACAAGCCAAGTGACAATCGTCCAGAAAAACTTTAACGTGCTGAAATAACCTAAACTCAAACCCAAAACAATCATGATAATACCGATAATAGTTCGCCACCAAACAGTTAAACCGTTGATTTCCCAAATATCAAAACTAATAAGCACACCGGTCCCAACCAAGGTAAGACAGACCAAAAGGCAGACCAACCAACATGCTGATATTACTTTTGGCCGGTTTAAGAAAGGCATTTCGGATCCGTCCCCTTTCTTTAGTTTAATTTGTCGGCATCACGATGATCTACGGCAACCAGGTACCCTTTTGCTCTAAGGTATTCAACTAATTTATTGGCGATGGTAACTGAACGGTGCCGCCCTCCGGTACAGCCAATACCAATAATTAAATTGGCTTTTCCTTCTTTCGCATATTGCGGAGCCAAAAAGTCAATAAAATCAAATAATTTTGTTAAAAAACGAGCAGTAACAGGCCATTTTAAAACATAATTTGCAACTTCCTCCCGGTTGCCATCCAATTCTTTTAAAGAATCCACGTAAAATGGGTTTGGTAAAAATCTGACGTCAAAAACCAAATCGGCATCCAAAGGTAGACCTTTTTTAAACCCAAAGGAAATGACAGTAATCAACATTTTCTCTTGTCGCGGAAGACTTTCATAATTACGGTTAATTATTTCACGAAGGCCACGGGCGTTGAGATCCGAGGTGTCAATGATCATACTGGCCTTACCTCTAATTTGCTCCAATTTTTGCATCTCCGCCCGAATTCCATCAGAAATCCCTCCGGTATTTGAAAGAGGGTGCTTGCGCCGACTTTCTTTAAAACGACGGATCAAAATTTCTTCACGGGCCTCTAAGAATAATATTTCAAAAGTGAACCCATTTTGTTCAAGTTTTTCCAGTGAATCAAAAACATCGTCAAAAAAACTACCGCCTCTAATATCAATGACTAATGCTATCCTATTAATCCGGCCATCCGATTGTGCGCAAAGTTCCGCAAATTTCGGTATCAACACCGGTGGCAGGTTATCAACACAGAAATAACCGAGGTCTTCAAAACATTTTATTGTTTCAGACTTCCCAGCTCCGGAAAGACCTGTAATAATTACAAACCTAATACTTTCATTCATCGTTGCGCCTCCTTTCCTGAATGGGTAGACGATAATCAAGTATGAGAATTGCTTAATTACCTTAGTTGACCCTTCAGCCACAATATATAGTGGCAAACCCAGATGTATCTATCAATATATTGTGAGCTGAAGCTTAAATTTTAAATTATGCATTCTCTCAAGTACTATACAAAAAGAGTATCGGCATATTGTAATAGTTATTACATATCAAATTATCTTAAAAAAAGCTAACTACTATCAAAAAGAAATAAAACTATAACGAAAATTTTTCTTCCCTATGCTTCCTAGTTGCCATATGGATAACTATACATGGTATCGCTTATGATTTTAACTTTAATATTAATCTATAAACAATTTTAGTTCTATAAAGAAAGTTTGCTTATAGAACCAGCATTTTCAATTTTTCAAACGGACATTTATAATTTGGTCCGGGGTTAAACCGGCTAATTTGGCAGCTTTAACGCCTGCCTCCAACTTACCCACATTTTCCGGATCATGGGCGTCACTCCCAAGCGCGAATTTAACCCCTTCATGGGCTGCGGCTTGAATAAATTCTACTGACTTGACACCGTGTTTCGCATTAATCTCTAAGGCCGTCTCCGACTTAACACATGCCCTTGCCAATTCCGGTGTGTCGATACTAATATTCAAACCGGGGTGGGTAATAATGTCGATTTTATTATTATAAACCGCTGCAACAACCGCTTTGGTATTATCATTCCGAACTTTCATTTTATATTGTTTACTTACTTTACCCAAAGTCCATTGGGAAAGAAATTTGACACCATCTTTTAATGACTTAGGGTGAATTGTGACATGAAAACCTGCTAGTACTTTATCTAGTTTACTTTGAAGTTCCAAAGGAATGTCCAGTTCCCCTTGGTAACTAATAATATTGGCTTCAGTACCTGCAAGTATTTTTAAACCGTCATATTCGGTTTGAATTGTCTTGACTTCATCAATTATTTGTTCAAAAACTTTTAAGTTGGTAGTCCCAATATGTCCCCAGTTTGCCGGTCCGTGGTCTGCGATCCCTAATTCTTCTAATCCTATTTCACTTGCTGCTTTAACATTATCAAGTATAGTACCGCTACCGTGGGAATAGACCGTATGAGTATGATAATCAGCAAACACATACCATTTCATAATAATACCCCCAGAGTTAGTCTCTCCATTGTCTGGAGCATTTAAACCCAAGGGGTAATTGAAATAGTCCGGTTTTGCTTAAACCTATGATTAATCACAATGGTTAACTGATTCGATTACGCATTTTATCCTGGTAACGTTCTAAAGCCAGTTGAAGTAGGCGGTCGATTAATTCGGTATAACTTATACCGCTGGATTCCCATAGTTTCGGGTACATACTAATCCTGGTAAAACCGGGGATAGTATTGATTTCATTTACATAAATCGAGTCCGATTTTTCATCCACAAAAAAATCGACTCGGCTCAATCCGGCACAATCAATAGCCTTAAAAGCCCGTACCGCAAGGTCTTGAACTTTTGCAGTTATTTCTTCCGGTAAACCCGCGGGTATCTCTAATTTTGAATCATTCAATACATATTTAGCTTCATAATCATAGAACTCGGCGCATGGTACTATTTCTCCCGGTACCGAAGCAATCGGTTCATCGTTTCCTAGAACAGCGCATTCAATCTCCCGCCCGATTAACATCTTTTCCACTACGATCTTCCGGTCGTATTCAGCTGCAAAATGTAAAGCCCGATTCAATTCATCCCGGCTATGGGCTTTTGAAATTCCTACACTTGAACCCAGATTGGCCGGTTTAACAAAACAGGGGTACCCCAACTTCCGTTCAATCTCATTCAATATGGCTTCGCTACTTCCATCCAAATCTTTTCTTAAGTAATATAAATATTCTCCAACGGGTAACCCTTTTTGTTGAAATACCATTTTCATAATTGCCTTATCCATGCCAACCGCTGAAGCCATCACACCGCCACCGACATAAGGAATACCGGCTAATTCCAATAGACCTTGAATAGTCCCGTCTTCACCAAAGGGACCGTGCATTACCGGAAAAATCACATCAACCCTGTCCCGTAGTCCAGCTAATAAGTTTCCATGGTTATTCGAAAGTGTTGCCAATTGCTTCTGATTATTTTCATTCTGATTATCATCATTCAAATACCTGACTTGTAAGTCCTTGCTTTCAACCAAGGGACTGGGTGATTGACCAGGTAACCAACGCCCATCCTTGGTGATCCCGATAGGAAAGACTTCATATTTTTCGCGATCAATGGCCATCATCACTGAATTAGCCGATAATAAGGAAACCTCATGTTCCCCGGATCTACCGCCGTAAATCAATCCTACCCTAATCTTAGTCATCCCGATCCCCCGTTTTGTTGATGCTGTATTTACTAGGTGAATTTAATAAATTAACACAGCTATTCTCGGTTTTTAAAGTCTTTCCTGCTGAGAGAGACTAAAATTTTCACATTCACTTTAACTCTTCTCTTATCTGCCGAAATTCTTCAATGCTTAATTCTCCTTTGACCAAACGTTGCTTTGCTAAAAAAATTAATGACTCGGGCGAATCCAAATCAGCCATTTTTCTACGAAACCGACGCCGCGCTCTCACCGTCTGAATGATTACAAAGCCTGAAAACAGATACAAAATCCAGCTTTTTTGCGCCCAAGGCGCCTGAGTAAAAAAATCCCAAAGCTTTATGGCTAAAGAAGGCAAAAAAAGAAAGATTGTTGCAAAGCTGCTTACCCAAATCAATCCTTTATACTTCATATCCTGTCCTACCGATTATTTAATTTTATTATTATATATTTATGCATTTTTATTATTGACTATCTCACCAAATTTATCCTCCATTATCAAAAAAACTAAATTGCAATTTGTCCAGCATTTTTTATAACTGAACCGCGTATTGCTATGTGGCCATCCAGTAGTAGTTTCTGAGTAGCAATATCCCGTCCTTCCAATTTATCGATTAAAATTCGAGCACCTTCTGCCCCGATTTGCGAATCAGGGAGAACGACACAGGTGAATTCCGGTATATTTAACCTGGCCCAACTGGGATCTCCATATAATAATACTGAAATATCGTTGGGAATGCTTATTTTTTTATCGCGCAGCGCTTGGACGACGCCTTCTGCAATATTGCTTTGTTCAATAAAGAATGCTGTTGGTTTAAATTTATCAATAATTTCATTGGTGACAATATACCCCGCTTCGGCCGTACGCGCGCATTTCCTGAAAATAATCTCCTCACGGGGAATCCTAAGCTCATCAACACCTTTGAAAAAGCCTATACTCCGATTTAGGATAGAAGTTAATCCTGTATCCCAACCAATATAGGCAATATGACGATGACCCTGTTCAAACAGGTATTTGGCTGCAATAGATGCGGTATTTATATTATTGGTAGCCACATAATCAATGTCATTTCCGGGTACATAATCAAGTAGAATTACTGGGGTCCCTGACTGGATAATCGTATCAACCGAATTATCCCCATTCAACGTCGGAGTAATCAGGATTCCATCTACCCAGTTGGAGATTAATTGGTTAACTAATTCGGATTCTCTGCGGGAATCATCATCCGTGGTACATATTAAGATCTTATAACCCCGGGAATTCGCGTATTTTTCAGCTCCGATTACGATTCGGTTATAAAATATGTTTTCAAATTGAGGAACAATGATGGCCAATAATTTGCGGGATTTTCCCTTCAAACGCTGCGCCAGTAAGTTGGGATGGTAGTTAAGGGTCTTTGCCGCTTGAAGCACCCGGTTCTTTAATTCATCACTAACATACTTCCGTGAATCGCCGTTTAAGACCCATGATACCGTTGCTACTGACGTTTCTGCTAATTTGGCGATATCACGAATAGTAGCTCTCTTTTTAACCTTTTCCATCGAATAACCCCTTTAAAACGAAAGCATTTCTTCTTTCATATAATAATAGTATTCCTTACAAATTATGAGAATTGAATAATTACCTTAGTTGACCCTTCTTTTCGCCTTAATATTACCACTTTTGGTTCCATTAGTAAAACGAAATTTTGGAAAGGATTGTTAACTTTATAACATAAAACATAGAGCTGATATTACGTTTTATTTGGTATAATTGTATATACTACTACTTTTAACAACCAAGGAAGGCTGAAAATGAAAAGAATAATAATGTCCCTAATTATTATTTTATTAATAATTGGAATTTGGTTATGGAAAAATCTAAGTGAAGTCACAGTTAACAAATCTCTCTTTGCCATGGGTACCTTTTTTGAGATAACCACCACCGGTCATGATTCAAAACAAGCAATAGCTGATGCCTTTAAAGAGATTAAACGCATTGAATCTCTAACATCAAATTTGAACCAAACGAGCCTGGCAAGTTTAAACCGGTCGGCCGGGAAAAAACCGGTCAAGGTTCCTCGGGAAATAATAATAATCTTAAAAAAAATCACCGAACTATATCCCGATTTATCTGGCTCATTTGATCCAACAATCGGCCCCCTCGTTGACCTCTGGGGTTTTAATCCCAAAGGCCGGCCCAACCTGCCCGAATCTAACAAAATCAAAGGACTTTTGTACCTGATTGGTTTCGATCGTGTAATATTTGATGAAGAAAAAGGGACAGTCTTCTTACCAACTAAAGGGATGAAGCTGGATTTTGGTGGTGTAGCCAAAGGTTATGCAATTGACCGGGCTTACCTGGCCTTACAAAAATCCGGAATCAGTTCCGCTCTTATTAATGGAGGTAGTAGCAGTATCCGGGTAATTGGAAAACGGGCCAACCTTAGTCCCTGGCGATTAGGGATTGGACATCCACGCCAAACCGGTAATTTATTGGGTACTCTTGGACTACCGGGAGACCGGGCCCTTGGTACTTCGGCAGATAATCAAAACTATCTGTTTCATAATGGAAAACGCTATTCGCATTTGATCAATCCTAAGACCGGTTATCCGGCACAGGACAAAATTTTAGTCACTGTAACAGCCCCTACAGCCCTTGAAGCCGATCTACTTTCAACCGCCTTTTTTGTGCTGCCAATTGCTGCAATAAAAAAGTTTATCTCAGCCAATCCGGAGTACGGCGTAATTATTTATGACAGCTCAGGAAAATTGATTAACTTGGAGGAAGAAACTTTTAAAGTCAACTAGTTATCGTATGCTTAAGCTATTTTTTGACAGTAGATGTTAAGGCCTCTCTTTAATCAGGAGGTTTTTTTTCATGTATTAAAGGAATTGCTCTGGGAAAAAATTTGATTTATGGAATAAAATTTACGCTTTTATGAAAGAGGTAGAAATTTGAAGGATGGAGGTAGAATATATTGCATTATCCAAACTTAGCGGGATTAATTATATTTACCGGCTCCCTTTTCTTAATGTTCTTGACGGTTCCCTGGCTCCAAATAAAAAGGTTTGCCCTATTCGGAGTTGTCAGTGGACTGGCGATTGCCTTTGCCTTAATTTTAGTTATGCAAAATTGGTTGGGTTTATGGACTTTTTATAGAGTGGACCCTTTATATATAAACGGAATACCACTACTTTTGTCGGCTGCTTGGGTTCCCACGGAGATTGTTTTTGCCCATTTTTTAAGTCAGTATCGACAACCCTTTCTCCGCCTTTGGTTAATTTTTTTTATTCCGGCAATTTCAGTTGGTATTCATTTTGTTCTGATATGGAACCGGATGTTGACCTACCGCTATTGGAATCTATCCGCAACTTTTTTAGTTTCTCTCGCGATTCATTTGGGACTGGCGCTTTATTTAAATCGAAAATATACTATTCCATTGTAATCACTTATTCATAATAACCCTATTTCTTAATCTTTCAAAAAGGTCTATAATAAATAGATACCTCAATCCGAAAGGAACAGCCATGCAACCTGAACTAAAAAACCCCATTATTAATCCAAAAAAGAGCACTATCGGATTTGTCCTTCTTATGATTATATCAATGGCAGCTTGGGGGGCCAGTTGGACATCAGCCAAGGTTATTTCCATGATGGCTCAGGCGGAGGTCCTGGTATTCTGGCGTTTTTCCCTGACCTTTTTATCTTTTATCCCTATAGTCATATGGTCTAAAGATAAGTTGCGGGTAAACATAAGAACATTGGCTTTGATTTTTTTGTCAGCCGTATTCCTAGTCTTTTATAACCAATTTTTCTTTGCCGGACTCCGTCATGGGCTGGCAGGAGTGGGAGGCGTCTTGGTCACCACCCTCAGTCCGATGTTTACTTTTATCCTGTCCGCCTTCTTTCTTGGAAGACGGGTCGGGTGGAAGGAGATTATCGGTTTATTTTTGGGTTTAGTTGGCGGTATAATCATCTTGGAATTATGGCATTTTCAAGGCGCAGAATTAGCTAAAAGCGGTAATCTCCTGTTTTTACTGGGGGCTTTGTTATGGGCAGCTTTGACGGTTACCAGCCAAAAGGCTCAGGGTAAAGGGGTCTCCACCTTTGTCTACAGTTTTTACTTATACGGCTTCGCTTCCTTATTTGACTTTATTATTGCCTTTCGGTTCAGGATCTTTGAGTCTCTCCAGCAATCTCCACTTTTTTGGTGGAATCTTTTATACCTTTCGATCATCGCCACTACTTTCGCCACTTCAGTTTACTTTTTTGGCTCTAAGAAATTAGGTGCTGACCGGGCCAGCGTCTTTATGTATTTGGTCCCGATCTTTGCAGTTTTAGTCAGTTGGCTGCTCCTGAAAGAGATCCCGAAAGTTTCGACCCTTATTGGAGGAGCATTGGCCATGGCCGCGGTGTATTTGGTGAATAAGAAGGGGTAATTATACTACAAAACCGGCCAAATCTATAAATTGATAGAACGGTTTCGCATATTCAAACAGTCCTAAATTACTAATTACAATTCCCATGATGGTGGAAAACCAACAAACCCCACTAAATAGTTAATACCATTATCGCAAAACCCCATCTTTTTGAATCGACACCTTCACCGTAATCCGATAAGGAACCACCGGAAAAACATTCTTCCAGATGGCATTCTCCCAAAGTTCGGGATGTTGAACCCGAAACTGCTCGCCAAAGTCAATTACATCCGAATTATATGCTTGTAATTTGCTTATCACTATTTCCAACCTTTGTTTTAATGACTCGTTAATCATCTGTTCCATCCCCCGGGTAAACTTGGGGGTAAGATTTGTTTTCTGATCGGTAAGTTCATTAAGAATGGCGGTAACCTTGCTTTGGACCTCAAATAGAGGCGCCTGATCTCCGTTCGATAAAACTTTGATCTTGGTCCGGCCGCGTACATTCCGCAAAGTAATGGTCTGGCCCTCGGGAGTCCCAAAACTCATTCCACCCGAAGACATCCTGCCGGTCAAAATTCCGAAGGCTTGGGCCTCCTTGGCATCCAGTTCCCCCGCCATTTTATAACCGTTAAAGACAGCCAAACCGAAGATGCGATAGTTACCCTGTTTGGGACCGATATCGATTAGCGGCGCATAGGTATCTTTGCTTTCATAAAGTAACTTTTGTTCAAATTTCCAAACCGGGATGAAATAGGTCCGGTCATATTTTACCGCCGATTGCCCGGAAGCGATAAACTCCAGTCCGGGAAGGACTTTTTGATCGGGAACGAATTTTAATATCTCATTGGCGGATCTACCGTTAGTCACAAAAACCAGGGCTTGGGGCGGGGCCTTTGGGCTCCGGACCAACCAGTCCATTAGCGAGGCGACTCCTACCCGGGCCGCCTCCTCTCCGATAATGATAGATTTATTTTGTTGGATCACGAGCCGCCGGAATGTTTTGGTCTGTAATTGACGAAAGGCATTGGCGACGCTGGTACCGGTTACGCTGGTGATTGAAAAATTTTTTCCCTGGTCAACATTGCCCCCCGCGCCCGGAGGAAGCATTTTTTGGGGAATCGGTACTTGGAACGAAAGGATAATCTGCCGACGCTGGTTAATATCAATGCCAACGGTCGTGCCGAAAGCGCGGCGGTCTACTTCTTCCAGATCCCAACATCCGGATAAAGTTAAAAGAGTAAAGAGTAAAGTGTAAAATTTAAAATTATTTCTTTTTTTTACCCTTTTCTCTTTACAATTTACACTTCCCATCTTAACAACCCCTTTTACCCCTCAACAGGGCGATTAAATAAACCAATAAGGGATAAACAATCACCGGAATGATGGCTATTTGACGCAAGCCTATAAAGACTGAGTTTAACCGATAGATATTCGGAAAAAGGATAAAACCGCCGGCCCCTACCAGTATTAATGAAGCGATAGTGGTAAAGCGGTAATTCAAAACCGGAAAATGCTCCTTAAGCCCACTGGCGATAATATAGAAGAAGAATGAGGTTCCGATGATAAACATCGTTAGCCAAATAATGATAAACAATAAACCTACTTGTTCCAAGATCAGGTAAGGAATGCTCAGGCGATGTGTTGACGCCAGATTAGGCCAGAGAAACCGAGTGGTGACCGAAGCGCCAAAGGTTCCAATTGTTGTTATAACCCCTAATAAGATTAAAATTAGCTGTGAAACCGCTACTCCCAACGTAATCATACCTAATTTCCCCGGTTTTTTGAGTAAAGGATAAATTAAAAAGATGGCGCCCAACGGTACAAATAAATTTAAGATGGTTAGCGCCCCAAATAAGTAACCGATAGGTTTATCAGAAACTAATGGTAAAAGGTGAGTAACTTCAATTCCTCCAAATGATAAAAGTTTCATAATTAGATTAAATGCCAAGGTTGGTATGAACACAAAAGCCGCCATTCTACTAACCGCTTTCAGGCCGTTAATGGCAATATAACCGATTGCCGCCAGCAGCGAAATCAGAATTACTAACAATGGTGTCCGGTCAAAAAGATAGGTTGATAAAAGAAAAGTAGTGTTGGGTATCATGACAACCAGCCAACTAAGGAAAGAACTTAAAAAGATTAAGTTTCCAATCAACGCGAACGGTTGTCCAATAACCCGCGGGGCGGCCTGAAAAAGATTCTCTTCCGGAAAACGGCGTTTAAAAAGGATAATCAACCAAATAACCGGCAGCAGTAAAAACAATGCTCCCACCACCGCCCAATATCCGCTTGGTCCACAAGCTTTAGCGACATCAAAGGGAGCCACTAAAAAATCCAGACCTGTCAAGGTCACCAGTAATAAAATGAAAAACATTGCCGGAGAGAGCGGGGGTTTTAAAATTACCTGGTTCATTTTTTTACACCTTTCTTTCCCAAAAGGAAGCGATCAATGGGATGATAAATCCGTAAACGGCGTCGGAGCCATATTGGCCTCCGGATTACCGTATCTTCAAGTTCAATAATTTCCACTGGAGCCCAGGGGGCGAGGTAGGAAATTCCGAAAGAATTCTGTAGCGCCGCATGGGTCAAGATCATGATTCCGGCAATAACCAATCCATAGATCCCCATAAAAGCGGCGGCCAAAATCAGTAGATAACGGAGAATCCGCCAGGAAAGCCCAATCTCATAATTAGGCCCGGAGTATGATGCAATGGCGGTGATTACGACCACTACCAAAGTTGCGTTGGAGATTAAACCGGCCGCCACTGAAGCGGACCCCAAAACAATTCCGGCGGTAACTCCCAGGGTTTGACTGACAGTAGTCGGCAATCGGAGGCTTCCTTCCCGGAAGATCTCAATCACCGTCTCCATAATCAGGATTTCAATTAATAGCGGAAAAGCCACACCCATCCGGCTACCGGATATGGTGAGCGCGAACCTAATCGGTAAAAGTTCGGGATTAACGCCGACTAAAGCCACGTATAATCCCGGTAAAGTCACCGCTACATTATTGCCGATAATCCTGAAAAACCTCAAGAAGGCCCCAAACCAAAAAGTAAAATAATAATCCTCGGCGCTCTGATAAAGTTCATTGACAGTCACCGGCACCAGTATACCGTTGGAACTACCGTCAACCAGAATGGCCACCCGTCCTTCCAGAATCGCTGCCACCACTTTATCCGGGCGTTCGGTGCTTTGAGTCAATGGGAAAATGGAATAGCGGTTGTCGGTGATCAATTGTTCCACATATCCGCTATCAACAATGCCGTCAATTTTAATGGCTGATAACCGGCGATGTGTTTCAGCCACAATGCCGGGATCGGCCACATCCTCCAGGTATAAAACGGCTATTCTGGTTTGGGTCCGTTCGCCGATATTCATCCCCTCTACCCGCAATTGACTATTTTTAATCGTCCGCCGGATCATTAGGATGTTTTCATCAATAACTTCCAATAATGATACTTTAGGGCCCCGGATCGTCCGTTCCACCAATGGTTCACTGGGTTGTCGCTTTACTTCTTTATGGGTATCGAAAGAATAGACATACCTACTCCCTGAAAGGTGAACCAAAGCAAAACCATTTAATAAATCATTGATGATTTCCCTCATATCTTCCCGCCGGAAATGGATTCCTTTGGGGACCGAAGCCAATAACTTGTCCCAGGTAGGATTGGTTTCCCCAGCGTAAATTTGCGATAAGGGCGTCAAAAGGTAAGTTTGCAGCTCGGTTTTATCAGTAAACGAACTTAAAAAAACGGCCGTAAAAGATCGCTTTCCGAAAGATTCATAATATAAATCTACCGGGTTCCCCAAGTTATCTTGGATAAATTTGATAAAGTCAGTTAGGGATGTCGGGACTGGAATCAGGATAAAAAACTCCTTTAAAGCTTAAATAATGGGTGTATTATTGAAAACTTATGGTTTTATTATTTCCTAAACAATTACCTCCATACCAAAAATTGTAATACTGATTATTTACCGCCTTTTTTCCCAAAACGAAACCTGTCAACCGGATGGTAAATCCGCAAACGGCGGCGCAGCCATATTGGACGTCTGGTTACCGTATCCTGTAGCGCTGGAATTTCCACCGGAGCCCAAGGGGCGAGGTATGAAATACCGAAAGAATTCTGGAGCGCCGCATGGGTTAAAATCATAATGCCTGCAATAAATAGACCGTATATTCCCAGAAACGCGGCGGCTAAAATCAATAGATACCGGAGGATTCGCCAGGTAAGCCCGATCTCGTAACTTGGACCGGAATAAGAGGCAATAGCGGTGATAATCACTACTACAAGCGTCGCATTCGAAACCAATCCGGCGGCCACGGCTGCGGTGCCGAGCACAATCCCGGCGGTAACTCCTAGAGTTTGGCTGACGGTGGTCGGCAACCGGAGGCTGCCTTCCCGGAAGATCTCCAATACGATTTCCATGGCGAGCAATTCGATGAGGATGGGAATCGCCACCCCCATTCTACTACCGGCTACGGTCAGGGCGAATTTGATCGGTAACAGCTCGGGATTTACCCCGATCAGGGCGACATATAACCCCGGCAGGGCAACGGCGACATTATTGCCGATGATTCGAAAGAATCGCAGGAAAGTGCCGAACCAGAAACCAAAGTAATAATCTTCAGGACTTTGATATAGTTCATTGACGGTCACCGGTACTAGAATTCCATTGGAACTACCGTCCACCAAGACTGCAATACGGCCTTCCAAGATTGCGGCCACAACTTTATCCGGGCGTTCGGTGCTTTGGGTCAGCGGAAAAACGGAATAGCGATTGTCGGTTATCAATTGTTCCAGGTAGCCGCTATCGATAATGCCGTCAATATTAATGGCGGATAAGCGGTGTTGAACTTCAGCCACGATACCGGGATCAGCCACATCATCCAAGTATAAAACCGCTACTTTGGTGCGGGTTCTTTCCCCGATATTCATCCCCTCAACCCGTAACTGATCGTTTTTTATCGCCCGCCGGATCATCAGGATGTTTTCATCAATAACTTCCAATAATGATACTTTAGGGCCTCTGATCGTCCGTTCCACCAACGGTTCGCTGGGTTGACGTTTTACTTCCTTGTGGGTATCGAACGAGTAAACAAATTTGCTTCCCGTAAGATAAACCAAGGTGAACCCATTTAATAAATCATTGATGATTTCCCTCATATCTTCCCGACGGAAATGAATTCCTTTTGGGACCGAAGTTAATAACTTATCCCAGGTGGGATTAGTTTCCTCAGCGCAAATTTTCGTGAGAGGCAATATAAGGTAGGTTTGCAGTTCGGTTTTATCCGTGAACGAACTAAGAAAGACGGCCGTGAAAGATCGTTTTCCGAAAGATTCATAGTATAAATCCACCGGATTCCCGAGGTTGTTTTGGATTAAAGAAATAAAATCATTAATCGATGAGGGGATTGTTAGGGAATTGCCCATTCGTAAAGTCCCTCTTATATTTATTAATTTGTATCCTGGGTTTTTGGGGGAGCTAAAGCTTTACTATGTAGGGTTAGACCATAAAACCAAATCAGCGCAAAAATAAACCGGTAAAAAGGGTTCCAGTTAGCATAAGTAAGCATACCGGTCTGGTTAAAAACCAAATCCAAAGCAGCGCTGGCAACACTGAAAGTAAAAATATAGAGAGGGAATAAGTACCACTTCGTTTCCTGAGGCAAATAATAAAGATATAACATAACCGCGAAAATCCATGCGAAATTAATCCAGAGAGGGGAACCTAAAAAACTAAACGCTTCAGTGTGTTGATAACGGAATAAGTTAAATAAACTGCCAAAAATCAAATTAAAAATGATGTTAAATAGAAAGCCCCAGATTAAGCCGAACCAGAAAAGGTTGGTAAACTTCTCCCGGGGAATTAATAGGTAGGCTAAGGAGAACATGAAGAATGAAAAGATCGGGTAGTAATATTCAATTGGTATTCCGGGCAGCATATGGCATCCCCTTTAGCCCTTATCCAGTACCATGTCTTCTCCAAATCATCTTTCTTCTAAATTATTCCCACAATTATGATAACTAAACATTAAAGATACCTTTAAAGCATCTTGAAAAAATCCCAACTTGAGAACGGACAAAAACCCAATGCTTTTTCCGGTAGGGAATTGATTTTAAACGGACTGATTATGGAAAAAATTTGGCCGATACAGGCGTGGCCCCGAAATGGTTAAATCAAAAGTTACGGGAAAACGGAGTAACCGATCCATCCGAAGTGATTGTTGCTTTCATCAAGCCGGACGGCCAATTGTATCTTGACCGGAAACAAGATGCCGGGGTACCCCAGCTGGAGCGGCATTAGTAGTAAACAATCATCAAGGCCCCTCATCCCCGGATTTGTTACCCCAGATTTTTTATGTTAAAATATTACTATCTTCACTCATCCTTAAGGAGTCAAGTCATGATTTTGGAACCAATTATCGAAAATGATCTCCAAAGTCTCCGGGAATTACAACCGAAAGGGTGGCCCGACATAGTACCTGTTTACATTAACTATCTCCAAAGGCCATTTTGCACTCCGATAAAAGTGATCCAAGAGAAGCAAATAGCCGGGGTAGGAACCGGAATCTCATGGGGCAAAACCGCTTGGCTCGCACATATTATAGTTGCACCCCAGCACCGGAACAAAGGAATTGGCGGATTTATCGTGCGGCAATTATTAGAGTTCCTTGAGAATTCAGGATGTGAAACGGTATCACTAATTGCAACCGAAATGGGTTACCCGGTATACAAAAAAGCCGGTTTTCTCGAACAAACCGAATATGTTTTTTTCGAAAGGGAAGCGCCGCTAAAAATTGATTACCAATCTGAAAAAATAATCCGGTTAACTATCGAAAGTTCGGCTGAATTATTTGCTTTGGACAAAAAAGTCTCAGGAGAAGATCGCAGCGCTCTCTTGGCAGATGAGATACATAATTGTTATCTCTATCGGGAAAAAGGCAGAAACTTAGGATTTTATATGCCCGGATTAGGCGAAGGGCTGATTTTCGCCGAAGATAAGACAGCAGGAATCGAGTTGATGAAGTTTAAATATTCATTCTCAACTAAAGGAGCATTGCCTATTGAAAATAAGGAAGGCATAAAATTTTTTAAGGAAAATGGATTTATTGAAACAAAAAAAGCCCGACGCATGTTTTTGGGTAAAGAATTTGCCTGGCGGCCGGAACAAATATATAGTAGAATTGGCGGTAATCTCGGATAGAAAGCCAATTGTATGAAATTGCTCAAAATACTTCTCTAAATCTCTTAATTCCTTTTTCTATCAATTCCTCTTTAAGATGTCCATATCCGAAGATTAACTGTTTGATATGGGAGCCTTTGATCATGGAATGGCTTTCCACCGGGTAGACCTTTAATCCCTTCTTTGCAATTTTTTCTAGTAATGTTATATTAAATTCGTAATTTATAAATTCCGCAACCAAATGGAGGCCGGTTGCCGCTCCGATAATTTTTACTTCTTCAGGGAAGTGGTATTGAAGGGAATTTATTAGAGCATCCCGGCGTTTTTGATAGACTTTTTTCATTCTAAATATATGGCGCTGCAAATGGCCTTCCCGAATGAATTGTGCCAAGGTCAATTGATTCAATGAATTGGTATGCATATCGGAGAGCCGCTTCAGACTGCGAAATTTGTCAACCAACTCCCAAGGAGCGACCAAATAACCGATGCGTAACGCTGGAAAAAGGATTTTACTAAAGGTGCCCAGATAAATTACTTTATCCGGATCTAACCCTTGGAGCGAGCTAACCGGCGGTCCTTGGTAGCGAAACTCACTATCATAATCATCTTCGACCAGATAACAACCGGTGGTTCGGGCAAACTCAACCAGCTCAATCCTTCTTTGAATCGGCAGGTTGCCTCCCAGTGGGAATTGGTGGGAAGGAGTAACTTGAATCAAACCCGGCTTGATATCCTGATAGATTCGATCTGTTCGGATCCCTAATTCATCAACCGTGACCGGGATAACCCGTGCGCCGGTGGCCGAGAAAATTTTACGGATATCGCGGTTTGCCGGATCTTCAACCATTACCGCAACAGTCGGTGAAAGTAATGTTTGAGCTACCAACACCAGTCCTTGAACCGAACCGGAAGTAATCAATATTTGCCCCGGATCACATGCCACCCCGCGAGTTTGACCCAAATAAGCAGCAATAACTTCTCGTAATTCAAACCTTCCTTCGGGTTGGTCATAACTCAGCAAAGTCTCGGGAGCATCCAAACACACCTGATGGGCTATAGACGCCCATTTTTTACGTGGAAATAATTCCAAAGCCGGAATTCCGGAACGAAAATCGATTAAATCAGGATGAATGGAGTTTTCTACTAATAATGAATTATTTATATGATTTGATTGAAGTATCAAGTGCTGATTTAAACATGCCCCGGCAGCCACATATGTTCCGGAGCCGGTAACGCTCTCCAAGAATCCCTCCGCCATTAGCAATTCATATGCTTCTACAACGATAATCCGTGATACATTTAAACTAATTGCTAATTCACGAGACGAAGGAAGCCGTTCTCCCGCTTTTAAATCGCCTTTGAGGATCCGCATGCGAAGCTGTTCGTATATTTGTCGGGTAAGAGGGGTTTTAGTATTTCGTTTTAAATTTATCATCATCACTGTTTCCTTTAAAAAAAATTGGTATTATAAAGATCATATCAAAATGGACCTATAACCGGACCATTTTTTTAATTATCATTATACTAAATCCAATCTCTATTAACTAGGCCGATCATCAAAAATTTGAATGGAAGTGACAAAATGAGCATTTTATTGGTTTTAGCTCACCCCAATTCAAGTAGTTTCAATCACGCAATCGCTGTTGTAGTTAAGGAAACCTTGGAAGCCAACGGTTATCATGTAATCTTTCATGACCTATACAGCGAAAACTTTTCACCGATCATTACTCAATCTGAAATCAGCAATACGGCTCCTTTAGACACGGCTATCGCCTCCTACTGTTCCGAATTGACTGTAGTGAAAGGAATTATTATCGTTCATCCCAACTGGTGGGGGCAGCCGCCTGCAATATTAAAAGGCTGGATCGATCGGGTTTTCCGCTCCGCTGTGGCTTACCAATTTTTAGAAGGTGATCCCGGCGCCGGAGTTCCGGAGGGTTTGTTACATGCGGAAAAAGCCGTGGTCATAAATACCTCCGATACTCCTTACGAAAGAGAGCTGGCAATCTTCGGCGACCCCCTAGAGACGCTTTGGAAAAATTGTATTTTTGATTATTGCGGGATCCGGAATTTTTACCGGAAAACATTTGGAGTAGTCGTCTCCAGTGACAGTAAACAACGCCGGGCCTGGCTTGATGAAGTCCGTAATATTATTAACAGTCAATTCCCGGGAAGGAGGGATAAAAATGATTCGAAAATGTAATCCGGAAGAAATTGAAACTATTTGTGAGATAATTAATGATGCCGCCCAAGCTTACCGAGGAGTTATTCCGGCTGATTGTTGGAAAGAACCTTACATGCCGATGGTTGAATTGCAACATGAAATCAAAAATGGAGTTAGCTTTTGGGGATATGAACATAACCAGCGATTGTTGGGAGTGATGGGAATTCAGCCCGTACTTGACGTAACATTAATCAGGCACGCCTATGTCAGAACTGAAATGCGCAACCAAGGAATCGGGGGGAAGCTTTTATCTAATTTATGCAAACTTACCGAACGCCCAATCCTTATCGGTACTTGGGCCGATGCATACTGGGCAATTAATTTTTATCAGAGGAATGGCTTTCGTTTAGTCTCCGATAATAAGGACCGGCTCTTAAAAAAATATTGGACCGCTCCCCAACGCCAGTTTGATGTCTCTGTGGTTCTTGCTGATCATAAATGGTTTGTTAAAAATTCATTATTGGGGTGATGGAAGTGAAGCAGATCCTAGGAATAATAGGCAGTCCCCGCCGAAACGGCAATACCGATATTTTGGTTACAAAAGTACTGGAAGGGGCCAAGAAGGAGGGTGCAGCAGTCCATTCAGTCTTTCTCAACGACCTAATCATCAAGGAATGTGATGGCTGCCATCTTTGTTGGAAAGGGAAATTCTGTCCTAAAAATGACGATATGTGTAATCTCTATCCGAAAATCAGCGCCAGTGATGTTATCATCTTCGGTACTCCGGTTTACTGGTACGGACCCACCGCCTTAATGAAGGGTTTTATTGACCGTTTCGTCTACTTTAACAGTCCCGAAAACCGAAAGCAGATTAAGGGCAAATCCTGTGTTTTAGTGATTCCGTTTGAAGAGGAGACTGAGAAAACTGTCACCCCAGTAATAACATTCTTTGAAAAGAGTTTTAGTTATTTGGAGATGAATTTAGTGGAGACTATGGTTATTGCCGGTGTAAGTAAACGGGGTGAAGTGTTAAAACTGGATACCGTACTCAATAAGGCAGCTGTTTTAGGGCATAAGCTAGGAAAGGTAAACTTAAATTAATCTAAATTATTGAATTCGGCTCAGCCTAGTTGGAAATTCTCCGGAAATTTATCAGGTATTTTTTGAACCTCATGGTGTAATACAAATGGATCGGAAATCAGCCCAAATCGCTGATCCCCTGGATAACAAACCGCAATCTGAGGATTTGGCCCCGCAAAAGCCTTAACAGCATCATAATTCTCCCAATAAGAAACCATGAAAAAATGGTCCCACCCGTCTTGCAATTGATTAAAAATATAGGCCCCAAGGTTGCCCGGGATTGACTTTACCTCGGCTACACCAGTCATTAGCAAATGCTCGCGGAACGCCTCACCCTTTTCAGCCGGAACTATTCCATGCCAAGACCGGACAATCATAAGATCCTCCCTTTTAATTATCGTATAACAAACATTGATTATGTAATTCCACCGTAATTCCTTTTCTCCTTCATTTTTAACCAAATTATTTCTTATTCTTTCCAATAAATCCTTAGTTCAATATCTCCCTTTTATTTAAATTTTTATTCAATTTCAAATTTATTTGTCAAGATTTAAAAAATTTACATTATTTTCATTGCATATCACCAACCAATACTTTATTATAATTATGGAGCTTTTTACGAAAATTTGTAAACTTTATGTAATGTACCAATATATATTATCGTTAACTAATTACTTGGAGTCTAATATGTATAATCGTATTTTTGGAAAGAAAATCAACAAAACCAGAATTATTCCATTAACCACCAAATTGATCTTAATTTTTACCATTTTTATTCTGGTATCCAACTTTGCTTCTAACTATATTAACTTAACCTATAATCGGTCCGGATTGGTAAAATTCATTCGTGAACAACTAATTCGCGACTTAAAAGAAATTTATACCATCTGTAACACTCAATATGAAATATACCAATATAACGATAACTATCAAGAGTCAATCGCCAATATCGAACGTAATGCTTTCGGACAATTTAAAAATAAGAAATCAATTTTTTTAGGAATTGAGGAGTACGGTTTAGTCAAATTCCAGGCTTCAAAAATTAAAAAACATACCCGATTTGAAGATAATAAAACCCTTGCCTTGATGCGTGATAACCGGAGGAAGGGAATATTGGAAGGAGCTCTGCCATTTCGTTATAATAATGACCTCTATTTTGGACTTTATAAATATCATCCCAAATGGGATTTGTATATCATTCGTGGTGAAGAATATAATGAGTTTTATGCCGAATCAACCAGAATCTTTCGGAATATCTCCGTTATCATCTTTTTTATAACCCTTTTTACCGCTTTAGTTGGGATCATTCTGCTAAATCATATTACCCGCTTTATCAATGTTATTACCGAACAAATTATGCAGATGACTGAAAACCAAAAACTAGAGATTATTGATTTAAAGGGAGCGACTAATGACGATATTACCTTCTTGGGAATGGCTTTCAACTCCCTTTCCAGTTCTATTAACAGTCTATTACTGATCTTCCGCAAGTTTGTAAACCGTGATATCGCCGAAAAAGCTTACCAAGAACGTGAGGTTCGTCTCGAAGGTAAACAGCTGGAGTTGACCATCTTATTTTCGGATATCAAACGATTTACTTCTATTACCGAAACCCTCGGCGCAGATATAATCAAGCTTTTAAATGTCCACTACGACTATACGATTAAAGAAATCATCAAAAAAGACGGTATTATCGGTTCAATCATTGGTGACGCTTTGTTGGCTGTATACGGCGTCTTCAATGCCTCCGGGGCCAATAAGTCCTATCAAGCAGTCCTATCCGCCTATCGAATTCAGGAAATCGCCGCATTATTACGCCAAAAAATGTATGAAAAGAAAGAGGAAATCATCGCCGAAAAAGGCAACCTTACCGAAGCTGAAGAAAAGGTTTACCAAGCGGTTTTAATTGAAGTCGGCGTTGGAATCGATGGCGGTAATGTTTTTTATGGTAATATCGGCTCAGAAGAACGAATGACCAACACTGTAATTGGAGATAATGTCAATTCCGCCTCCCGGCTGGAAGGGCTGACCCGGCTGTACAATGTACCTGTTATTATTTCAGCCTACATTAAGGATGATATTGAACGAGAAGTACCTGACCACGGCCTGATTTTTGTTGAAATCGATACGGTCTTGGTCAAAGGCAAGTCCGTTGGAGCCAAAATATACTGGCCCATCCAACGAGAAGTATATGACGGAGATATTGATTTACAAAAATCAATTAATACTTTCTCCGCAGCGCTAACCCTTTATTACTCCGGCGATTGGGAACAAGCCCATCATTTATTTAAAGATATTAACTTGGCATTGGCGGAAGTATTTAAAGAACGGACACTAGCCAGATGCTCGGAAAAGTGGGATGGAATATGGGAACTGACAAGCAAATGAATAACTATAATTTAGAAAAAGTAAAAGAAACCTTTTTAAATGATGCACTTTTAACTAAAAAAACTAAACCGGAGATCTATTCTTTACCTGATGAATTTGCCAAGAGTAAACGAAATAAAAGTTTGCTAGTTTACGCAATGGTCTTATTATATGCCTTTATCATTGGGGCTGGGGTTTATTTGCTTACTTTCATGGAAGAACAAAAAAGTAAGCGGGTCGAAGTTAACATTGCCGAATTTAAGCAATTTAACTTAATGGAGCTATTGGAACAAAAGAAAGAAAATGAACAAAAATTAGTTCAGCTCCAAAAAGAATTGGAGAAAGTTAAAGCTGATAGCTTAGCGCAGATTCGTAAATTGACTCCTGAAGAACAACGCAAAGCAATGGCGGAACTGAATGAAAAATTACAAAAACTCGAAGTGGAATATAAAGCTGAAGTTAAATCAAATAAAAAAGCTCTTAAAAACCTTGAAAAAACGGTTGCCAGCGAAAAAAAACGCAATGAAAAAAGCACCCGCGAAACAGAGAAGATGGTTGAAGATTATCAAAAATTGAATCAAAAAAAAGCTGACGATATTCAAAAAATAACCGAAAGCTACGAAGCAAAAATCACGAAATTAAGAACCGAATTTGAAAAGGATCTTGAACGCTTGATTGAACGATATAACCCGACCTTTTCTAAAGGAGAAATTGCCACTGTCCTTGATTCCAATTTTGATGTTACAATTAGGGGCTCCTGGAACAGTTACGTTAAAAAACTTCAGAGTGAAGGTATTGTCAGTAATCAAGAGATTGATAACCTACGTCAAAAAATTAAAAATCAAACAATTATTATTGAAAACCTCCAAGAAATTGATTTTATTAATTCGATTCCGTTAGCTCTTAAAAGATTGGAACAACTTTCTTCCTCAATTATTAATGATTACGAGGCTCTCTGTGGAAGATTGGTTGATTTAACTATTCAAAAGAAATCAAAAGCTGATAATTTTGAGTATGCCATGAGTTATTTGACCCAGAGCAGCAATGTTGCCGGATTTGTACTTGATGCCCGCGGTTCCTCCCAGCTGATTATCTATCTAAACAGAGATTATTCCGTGACTAAAGGAGAAACTGCTCAAATCTATAAAAACGGCAATGATTTATCCCCTATTGCCGAAATCGAACTTTACCCCGAAAATGATAAAGTAACGGCTAAAGTTAAAAAAAGATTCGGGTCGGCTAAGATTGAACCCTTTGATAAGGTAATCTTAAATGGGCAGGGGCTGTCGCAAAAGTAGCTTTTTTGCCGTGGTGATGAGGGCATTCCTTTGTGTTTCTTTTACAATAGCCCCCAATCTCCTCTACTTAATATCTTAAACCCCAGTTAATTTTTATTTCTTCCTCTTGCATTCCTAACCCAACCATGATTTAATTAATATTTGTGTGGATTTAAATCATTATAAAATGATACGTTTTATTTTGAACTAATTTACTGTTTAAATATAGAAAGTATGGTGAACAAGAATGACCTCAAAGACCATTGATAACATGAGAAATATTGCCATAATCGCCCACGTTGACCATGGTAAAACAACTTTGGTTGATTGCCTCCTCCGTCAGGCCGGTATCTTCCGGGAAAATGAACGGGTTGTCGAGCGAGTAATGGACTCCAACGATCTTGAGCGGGAACGCGGTATTACCATTCTATCGAAGAATACTGCCGTTACCTATGGCCAGACCAAGATTAACATCGTCGATACTCCCGGCCACGCTGACTTTGGCGGCGAAGTGGAACGGGTTTTACGGATGGTGGACGGCGCTCTTCTTTTAGTTGACTCCTTTGAAGGACCGATGGCTCAAACCAAATTCGTACTCAGGAAAGCGCTTGAGGTTGGGCTTCGGATTGTGGTTGTCATTAATAAGATTGATCGACCCGACGCTCGTCCCGATGAAGTTTTGAATGAAGTATTCGACCTCTTTGTCGAGCTTGAAGCGGATGATTGGCAATTGGATTTTCCGGTGATTTATACCTCTTCCCGTCAAGGAGTGGCTACTTTGGATCATCATCAGCCGGGCCAAAATATGCAGCCCCTCTTCGAAATGATTGTAAAAGAAATTCCCGCTCCGGCAGTCGATCCGGAAGGGGTACTCCAACTTCAGATTAATACTCTCGACTACGATGAATATGTTGGCCGAGTCGGTATCGGAAGGATATATAGCGGCTGTTTGAATGCCGGTCAAATCGTCGGGCTATGCAAACAAGACGGACGGGTTGAAACCATTAAAATAGGTAAAATTTGGACCTACGAAGGATTAAAACGGCGTGAGGTTGAAAAAGCAATCGCCGGAGAGATTGTAGCCTTAGCCGGACTAGGCCAGGTAAATATCGGGGAGACCGTCAGCGACCCAGAAAATCCACTTCCTTTACCGTTGCTAAGCGTTGACGAGCCAACCTTGACCATGACTTTTATGATAAATGACAGTCCTTTTGCCGGAAGGGACGGTAAATATATTACCTCCCGTCACCTGCGAAGCAGGCTTTGGAAAGAAGCGGAAACCAACGTCAGCTTAAAAGTGGCGGAAACCGATACTTCCGATTCTTTTCAGGTCTCCGGCCGGGGTGAACTCCATCTTGGAATTTTGATTGAGACAATGAGGCGTGAAGGTTACGAACTTCAAATCTCGAAGCCTAAACCGATTTTAAAACAGATTAACGGAGAACTCTGCGAACCTTATGAAAGGCTTTTCCTTAATATCCCCGAAGAATTTTCCGGTCGGGTAATTGAAAACCTGGGTAGCCGCCGGGGTGAAATGATTAATATGCAGCCTGCCGGAGAATCCAATATTAAACTGGAGTTTCTAATTCCGGCCCGGGGCTTAATCGGATTTCGTTCCGAATTTTTGACCGACACCAAAGGGGAAGGGATCATGCACCACCTCTTCGACCATTATGGCCCCTGGAAAGGGGAAATTCCCGGCCGTAGCCGCGGAGCGCTGGTTGCCTTTGAAACCGGAGAGGCTACCGCCTATGCTATTAATAATGTGGAAGAACGGGGCTCACTCTTCATCCGCCCCATGGATCAAGTCTATGCCGGAATGATTGTCGGTGAAAACTCAAGGGAAGGAGATTTGGAGGTAAATGTCTGTAAGAAAAAACATCTTACCAACATGCGCGCTAGTACTTCCGACGAGGGAATTCGCTTGACTCCTCCGAGAATTTTCAGCCTGGAACAGGCTATGGAATATATCGAAGAGGATGAACTGGTGGAAGTGACTCCGGGAGCAATCCGGATGCGTAAAAAAATCCTCGACCGGAGCGAACGGGAACGGGCTGCCAAACGGAGCCGGGACCAAGGAGACGGCAAGTCTGCGTAAAGGGGTTTCAATTGAATTATATGTCAATATATCCGCCGCGGGGTTTAAGTCTACGGCGGATATTTATTACTCCCAACATTACTCAAATAATTAGCCTTAATCTATTAGATTTGAACTCCTGAACTTACAGACCTTCATCCAATGCGGGAAAAGTTGTTATCGATCTGTTGGTAGCCCCAAATTAAGTTGCTGGAATAAGGAAGAAATTAATGAGTTTTATCATTGCTTTCCCCTTGTAAAGCTTTTATTTCTTCTGTCGAAAGACCAGTAATCTCGGCAATCAAATCAAGCGACATATTTTTTGCAAGCATATTTTTAGCAACTTCTTCTTTTCCTTCCATCCTTCCGGTATAAATCAGATTAGCCCGTTCATGCGCCGAATCCTCACGCGCCCGATACAAGGCCAATGCCTCTTCATCACTGCTTATATACTCAAGCTTTTTCTCCGCCCTTTTAATTGCGCTATCCATCTCTATCAACTCCTTTAATTCTTCCTCCGGCAGCATTTTGTCAAAAAATTTAAGCCATCGATGCAATGGATTTCCTTTCAAATCTTTTGAGTTAAACCGCTTGAATTTTGGTAACTCAATAAAGTGAACTTCGATTAAGTCCGTAAGGAGATAGTTTTCCTCGCCGTCTTCCCATAAGTGATATTGAGAATGAAATTTGGGAATGTCCAGATAATCAAAGTCCAAAATATTAACAGTGATTACCTTGGCCAATTTAATATAGTCTTCCCCTTGTTTGATTCCCTCCAGAAATAACTTTCCCCAATAAAACAGGGTCCGTTTGTCCATATTCTTTTGATTATTGATTTGAACCTCAATGTCAATCTGCATCCCGTCGGCTGTTTTGGCCCTAATATCAAGCCGTCCGGTTTTGTCGATGATCATTTCTTTGGTTAATTCCGAATTGTTATCGAGTAGTTCTAATGAAACCAACTTTTTTTGATCATCCGGGTCGAGAACGGCATTTAGGAAAGCAATTAAATTGTCTTTTTCCATGATTTGTTTGAAAGCATAGTCATTTAACGGATTAAGCCGTTCCATATGGTTTCTCCTAGTGTTTATAATTTAATTATAGTATATTCATTGGAGGCAAACAATACCAGGAATATAAATATGAAGGTTGAGATGTTCCAGTAAATACTTTAACCCTTTTTCCTATCTCTTTACACTTTTTCTTTATGTATTCTCCTATATTTAATTATTAAATTTATGGACTTTACCCCATCCATAAAACCTTGTCGATACATGGCCGTCATCGCTATGCCGTCTTGTTCTGCTTCGGCTTCGTCATACCGGTTTAACCAAGGGTTGTAGTTGAGGGGGGAGATTATCCGTAAGCGTGTGTTGGAGATCGATAATTTGTAAGTTTAGTTCCCGGTAGCGTTTATTGTTATATAAAATCTTTTTACTGATTTCTTCCGTCCGGTTGAGGATAAAATCCTTGAAATATCGGTTGAACTTTTTTAACATAAATTAATCCTCCTTTTTGTTCGCCTTGAAGGAGGTTATGTCTTCTGCTATAATGTAAGAGAAGCATACCTTTCAAGGGGTGTTTCACTGAGGAAGTCGGGGACTTGTCGAAGGTGACTGGCTTCCTTTTACTTTTGTTCTTCCTGGGAATTTTCTTCAAGCCACTTAAGAATGGCATCCTTTTTAAATCTGACGGAATCGCCGACTTTAAGAAAAGGCATTCCCTTTTTTCTAAGTCGGTCAATCGTTCTTTCTGTGACTTTTAGATAGGTTGCCAATTCTTCTTTTGTTAGAATTTCCTCGACCTTAAATCCCCCTTTCATGTTTTTATTAGAATAAATTAGTCTATATTAGAAAGTATATGACTATGATAGACAAATGTCAAGAATGTTTTATCTCTTCTAAGTAAATAAATCTTTAAGGAAACCCATTGACTCCAATAAAATAATTCTTGATAAATGATTTGCATTAGAAACGTTATAAATAGATATTGAACCAATCATATCTTTAACCTTATGGGCTACGATACAGCTTCTAATCCAACTTATTATAGAAATAGCTTCAATAAGAGGTATTTCTAAATCTCGAACATATCCGTATGCCCATTCAACCTTATTATTAATACTTAGTTTTTTCTTTCTTTCAATTTTCGTAGGAGTACTCCGTAATTCCCAATATATTTTTCTTTCTATATTGATTCCTAATTTTTTTAGCCGCTTCTCCAAATCATTTTTTACAACAGGATTCCAGCTTCCGTCTGCTAATTTACTTGGATTTTTTGCACTTGCTCTTATTTCTGCTCCTAATTCTTCAAGTACCGAGTAAAAAATTACAATTGAATATCCCATTCTAATATGATCATCTGGAAAAGGAGATAATCTATGATAAATACTACTTCTAGGATCTAAGTCAATAACATAATTCGAGTGAAGATCACAAGCTAAATGATATTTAAAAAGTGAGTAATAATGTTTCCTTTTAAAAGAAGCATAACAAGCAATTTCACACGCTTTGACAATTTCAGAGCACGAGTAAAATCTAATTTCTCCTTCTTCAACAAAATCATTATCTTTCTCCCGTATAGCAGGTGGACTATATGTCAAAGGATGGCTGTATAACAAGGTTAAAGAAGCATGTATTAGTTTGGACACCTTTTTTGCTGTAGTATACGATTTAGCATCAACAACCACTTCTTTTCCATTAAGGGATTCTCTAAAAATTATTCTGAAGTTTTTACCAACGACTTCTTCAGACTTTATTTCACTTGTTGAAACAATATAACCAGTTGAAAATTTGGGCAATTGAATCCCTCCAGAGGATATCATCCTAATCCAGTACACGATGCACTGGTCTTTACGCGTCGTCTAATGGCCGTTTTTACGGCGCCGACGAACCAGACCACCGGATGCCTTCTCCTTGGTAGCGATTACAGTCCAGTGAGGCGGGGTTGCAACAGTGACCTGCAAACATGTCCGGAGCATGAAAATTTTGTTATCTGGTATTTATTTGCATCGACTCATATCCCCATGCTGAATCCTCCGGTTTAGCTCTTGATACCGGAGGAACTATAATTTATGAATTATTAATTTTCGTCTTTCTATTATCCTTTTCTTGCTTTTTGTATTACAGTAGTTTACTAAAAACTTCAAAAAAAAATTCTGAAAAAAGGTCATATAAGTCCCATGCATCTTGTAAACTAAACGCTGGAAGATCTAAATCTTTATCAGAATGGGTGCCTTGATTTCCAGCTTTTCTTATAATTTCACTATATTCATGCGCGGGTTACAAATCGAAATCCACTTACCCTATGTGATTATATTAGTTCGTTAAAAGCAAAGATATTAATTCAATAGATGCATGATGAGCTTTTATTGCATTATCTTGATTAACTAATGAACCATCATATCTTATTCCGGGAGAACACTGGATTTTGTTTATTAATTCTTCTGGGATTACATCTATACCATTTTCTATTAACAGGTTATTAAGCTCAGTCAAATTATGAGTAAATGGAATCCTATCCAAATGATATAATAAAAAGCCTTTCATTATTTTTTCAACAAACTGTAAAGAAGCCCACTTCGATTGCCCAAACTGTGGCTTGTTTGAAAGTATATTATTAACTGCTGTTTCAAAATCGGCTTTTGCCTCCATTAAATATTTCAAATCTCTTTTTTTTTCTAATTTATAAAAAGTATCAAGGGCTTTTATAAAGAGATCCATTATCTCTTTTAATTCATTTTCAGATAATCTATTTGCTAATGTTGATGTCAAGCCTTCAATAGTATTTAAAATATTAAAAACTCCTATCTTTTTCCCCAATATAGGATTATAAACTCCTGTTTCAGGATAAACTTTTAAAGTTTTATCACAGATCAATGACACTTGGCCATATATCCTTGGTAGGGTTAACCGATATGGATCTTTTCTAATTAATACAACTATTTGGCCAGGACTAAAACTAACTATTAACTTATCACCATAACGTTCTTTATACCATTTTGTAATATGACCAGATAAACTTGCTCCAATATAATCGCCGGGTATTGCTTGTTCTTGGCCAACAATAGGTATTTTTATATTAAAAATACGAGAAATTTCTGATCCTGCACGTAATTCACGAGCATAAATGGGAATCCCCATATTTTTAAATTGCTCATCAAGAGACTCCATCATTTGGTTAAACTCGCTTTCATTTTTCGGTAATTCTTTCATAAGTAACCTTCTTTTTCAAAACATTCTTTATAACTACTGACTATCCTAAAACTCATGTATCTTAACCCTAAAAAATCCTCGTCCCCTCTACCCAAACAATAACATTTTACCATATAAATCATTAATCAACAATTTTAGTAAGTTACGGGTTAAGCCAATTTTAACTTGATATTTGGAGTTTACACAAAAAAATTGACAGACCCTGACAGACCCCCAAGTAACAAAATGTTTGGCAATCGGAACCTATCGTTTAGTGATTTTTATTAATCATTAAATAAAATTCACTAATCGTTTGATGATTTCCACTTAATGTTTGATAGATTTTATTTACCGTTTATTGATTGGAACCAATCGTTTAGTTAATTTTACTAAGTGTTTGGTAAGTTTTACTTAGCGTTGGATGATTGATACCTATTGATTAATGATTTTTACTAAACGTTTAGTATTTAAACCAAAATCATGAATTAACGTATTTTAGATTTCCACGGATAAAGCCCGACCATCCATATCCCCGCATCCTGTATTACTTCCCGCTAAAATGACAAATGTCATTGCTCATTATTACAAATGTCATATTGAATTGATTTTTTAAAAAAGGTATTCTAAATTTAAGAAATAAATTTTTTTATGAAACTTGCTTACTTAATGATTCAAATTATACTAAAGTTTGAACGGGATCATACCGGAGTTTAATTGAAGTTTAGAATAAAAAATGTTTAAATTGGTATAAAAATACTCATTATTTGTGACGTTAGCTGAAATTGTGACTATCTTAAAAGGAGTGGATTATCATGAATTCTTTCACGTTCTCTTGTTCCATTAATGCCAATGAGTTTGTCAAGGCCAACAATTTAGTCCTCGTTAAAAATCGCCTCATATTAACTTTGTTAATAATGCTGGCCTTTTTGTCGCTTTTCGGATTAGTATTATTTCTTACATCACCTTATTCATCTTCATTTAATCATTTTGGATTTCCGTTGGTTTTCATAATTGTATTTTTTGTGATCCGCCCCATGCAACTCAGAAGCAACTTTAATAAATCGAAAAAGCTGCAAGCTGAAATTACTTATACGTTTGATAACGAAAAGTTCATTATGAAAACTGAAGATGTTGAGGAAAAGTGGGCATGGAACGAAATTAAACATATCTCAGAGACCAAAGATTTTTATTTCTTTGGCTTAATTTCGCCAAAGGGTCAATACAGATTTATACCCAAACGGGTCATTGCCGAAGCGAACAAATTGTCCGAGTTCTCGGCTTTTATAAAGGAGCGAGTTTCATATATAAGCTGAACTAAACTCTGTTATTTACTCTTTCCCGTTCGGCTTTTAGAGGAGAGAGTTTATTCGTATGATTTAGTTCATCTTATATAGTTGGCTGTAATATTAAAAATAAAACATAATTTTCGAGGTGTATCTTCATGGAAATTTCGGAAGCAATCAATTTGTATATCAAAAAGCTCTCCAGAAATGAAATTATCGGTAAGTATACTTTATCGATTGTCTTTTCGATTACATTTACAACAGTTACGTATCTGCTATTAAAAAGTCGGGTAAGATTTTTTAATGGTCTAAATTTAATTTCCGTATCAAATTTGATGCATATTATCTTCTTGTTGGGATTTTCCTTATTTATCTTTGGATGGCTAATAATTTGGAAACCTAAAAAAATGAAAATGGTCGTCTTTGAATCAGTTGAAGAAATCTGCAAAATAGGGAACCAATACTTCACTGATAAAGGAAGACTTTTTGTTCCCGAACCTTGGTTGGGATTGCTGGAAAACAATTTAACCTGTAAATGTCTTTTTGGAAAATGGAATCGATTTAGTTTATCATTTAACGGTCTTTATTTATTAGGAATTCCGGAGCTTGGTTTTAATATGGAAGACCATAAAAAATATGGATTCTTTAAATATAAAAGCTACTTAAATATCGTCCTGCGTTTTTTTTTTTGATGCTATTGGGTTTGTCCTTTCTTCTTTTTTCATTCAGTCAAGGCTTGATCGATGAAAAATATGCGAAGCCCCTTGGTGGAAGTTGCGGTTTTATTGCTCTACTGGTTTTAACCAATATCTTAGCTGCGATTATAAATAATAAGAGAATAAAGAAAAGAATCTCGCAAATAGTTATTAATAAAGGTTTTGGTGTGGGCTAAAAAGTGCTATAGGGAAGTAGCAATTCAAGCATTCATTGCGGTAAATATAGGCTTACTACCGATATTGATTAAATCATATTTGAACAATCAGACTTTTTAATTTCGGATGAATCGAGGTATAAGAATGAAAATATTTCATATTATGATTTGTTTTTGCGTGATTCTTACCGCCATGGCCGTTCCAGTCTCTTGTTACGCGGCGGTAAAAACCAGAGAATCGATGGGTTTTAGTGGTAATTTAAAATCAGTTACCATCAAATATTATGAGGACGAGATATACTACCGCTTTGACAGCGACGGGCATCTGGTGCAGGTCTACGACGAGAGAGGACGCTATCCCGAGGAACGTCTCTATGTATATGAAAATGGAAGGCTCGTCGCTGATTACTATAGTTGGGCCTATCGCGATCTTCATCTTTATACCTATGACGACGAGGGGAGATTGTCCACGAAAATAACTCACCGGTCACTCCCATATCTCACCTTTGCTCCGGACGGCAAGGTATACTATGCCACTCCCAGCTCTAATCCGCGTTTAGAAGAAGCGGATCTAAATGAGATAATTGAAACCTACCGGAAAAGTGAAGAATGTTACTCAATGGAATCGTTCACCTACAATACCTTGGGACAATTGAAACGCTCCGTCAATAAAATATACAATTATTCTCCGATGTCCCGCGCGGCCCTTTACGGACATCAAAACGTCGATACGACCGAAACCGCATATCAATACGACCGTCAAGGACGTCTGATAAAAGATGAATCGCGTGAAAAATGCTTCCTGCCGAATGTCCGAAAGCTTATCTACCAATACGATTCGGACGGCAGACTGACGTATGAAAAATACATTTCCAAAGATCTACGGAAGGATGGGCTTTTTGGCGGGATGACCATCCATACTCGCCATTTTCGTTCCTCCGACGGCCGGCTGGTCAAAACCTGGGAATACAGGGATGGTGACCGGGACAGCTTGGAGGTCACGGAGTACGTATACGACGACGGGCGTCTTAAGGAAAAATGGGAATTTGACTTATGCTTGGACCCGGATTTTTGCGGCTGGAAACAAGACGGTTATCTGGAAAGTCCCAATGGAAAATATGTCGCCCTTAGAGGTAAACGGGATCTTTCATTATACACCTACGATGATAACGGAAACATCGACGCCATCGAGCGGCGTCTGCTGCGCTTACGGAACGGCATGACCGCGCCCGACGATTTCCGTGAAATTGACCGTTCTTATTTCGAGATAGAAGAGGAACCTAGCTTCATTGAATATGAATACACATATTGAGATTGAACCAATAATGATCTGGAACATTCCATATCCTTCGGTCAATATCGTACTGGGCAAGCCGTAATAAATGCCGGTATTAATTCGAATAAATTCTATTCCTGGTTAATATCCGATCCCGATTACTCGGATCGAATAGGAGAGTTCATTATAG
>JAEYRN010000028.1 GCA_023435565.1 Bacillota bacterium | reverse complement strand
AAACCCCTGACTCATGATCAAGTAAATATAATCGGAATCTACAATGATATCCTTGTACACCAGTGCCCTACCAACAAAACATCTATCCAGTTCACAACTTTACAGGTAAAAAAGTGCGGGATATGGCCTTTCGGCAATTTTATATTTCCCGGAAAAGACGGTTTTTTCTGTAATTTAGTTGTTAAGTGCGAAATTAGAAAGGGCACGCATTGCCAAGGGCTTTAAATGGCTGTTTCGTGCGGACACGAACCAGGGGGAGGGTTTTTGCTCATGTGAAAAAAAGTTTAATAACACTAATCGGTTTCAAAAATAACTATTTAGTTTTTAAGTACAAAATTTTTTCGATTTGTTTAACACTTTTTAGTTAGCTATTTTTGTTAAATAGTGTAAAAAACAGTTATAATAAGCACTTATGAGTTTTGGAAAACGATTATTAGAAGCCAGAAAAAAGAAAGGTTTATCCCAGGATGAAGTGGCAAAACAGCTTAGTACTAAAGCTCCTGTAATTGGAAGGTATGAGCGTGATGAGGCCAAGCCAAGCATTGAGGCCGCTGCAAGGCTGGCTAACCTGCTGGAAGTGTCTTTGGATTATCTGGTGGGCAATTCGGATCTGGAAGTGGATGCCACTACATTAAACCGTGTACTGGAACTGCAAAAGCTCCCCAACGAAGTAAGGGAAAAACTTTACTACTTTATTGATATGTCTATCAGGGATTTTAAGGCCAAACAGGCGTATTCGTAATGTCGAAAAAGGAATTGAAGCAAAAGTTTTTAGATAAGCTAGAATTGTTCTATCGAAATTTTGGCAATGAATGGAGCTTGGATGATTTTGTCGAAAACCCGTCCCAGAAAGAATACCTTGCAAAGTTCCTTATTCAATTAGCTGATAAAGGCATAATTACTTTAAATGATGATGGCAAATCATTTACGATTATTGATTTGCCATCTAAGCACGAAGACCTTATTTAACATCATTTTGTGATTCCCACTCAATTAAATAATCCCGCCAGTCCCGCATTAATTCAAATATTTCTTGGGTTGATATTTCTGCAATAGTTTTCCATTCATTGAATGTATCTATCACATATGATACATCTTTGCTGCATTCTATCGTATAAACCTCATATCCAAATTCATATTTCGACATTTGTCCATTTATAACTTGTTCTAAAGATGTAACGATTTCATTTAAATAGCTATTATCACAAGAACCCAATTCATTAAGCCCTTCAAGTTCTCCTTTAATACTAAATTGAGGAGTCCCTATTTCATTTCTATAGAACTCATATTTAAGCATAATCATTACCTCTTTTTAGGGAAAAACGACCCAATTGAACCATCTGAATTATAATAAAAATGTATTTCAACCTTACCATCTCTTGAGAAACCAAAATATTCATTAGGGTTTTTGCTTGTTAAATCTCGTCCATGATTATTAGCAATGGCATATTCTACTTCATCAAGAATTTTATTCTTATCCCAATTTTTTGGAAAGAATGATGAAACTCCCTGGTTGTTACCTTTTACTATCTCTGTGCCATCTGCTTTGATTAGGACAGGTTTGGCTTCGAATACCCGAGAGGCATCATCAACACCAGAATTAACATCGTAAACAATATCCCTAAACTCAATTTTTGTTCCAGGATTATTTGTTACATAATTCTGCAATGCAATTTCACTATGGCAACCTGTGAATTTAGTACCTGTCGCATTTATGTCCAAATTTTCAATTACATGGCTAACTTTTACGTTTATTTTATTGCGAATATCAAGAACTTCTACCCAATTTTCATTTTTAAATATACTAATAACCTCTCCTGTTTCAAGGTTTATTAAGCGTTTTACCTTAATTTGGCTATTGGTTATAAACTGTGAACCGCCACCTTCTCCCAGGTTTGGGTAGCTCCTACACAAAACTTCTTTATAATCTGCGCTTAAGTACTTCCCATTTGGTATCCGTACGTCATTTATTATTTGATTGCCGTCAAATTCTGCTAACCAGGTCGGTTTTTTTGGCAATTGGAGCTTAGACTTTATGATGTCTGCATTATCAAAATAATCTAATGAAACATAAGTTGGATATTGACTAGGAGATGCGTCTATTATTCCTTTGGTTTTTAATTTATCAAAGTTGTAACTAGTCTCGTTTACAGCCCGATACACGGTTTTGTTCTTAACCAATTCTTTAGCGGCATCGTCTATTGCAGATGCTTTTTTTAATGCGTTCAGCCCATCTGCTCCATAATGGTCCAGGATTTCGGCAGCAGCACCGCCATCCTTGTTGAACTTGATATAAATTAGGTCTTCCGCCTCTTTCCCAAATTTAGCGATAGCTCGCTGTCTTGCTCCTGCAAATAGATTTGCAACATCATCCGCCCCCGTAGCGAGTCTAGCTAAAACAGCTTGCTTTCTGACATCATCAGCAAGTTTCCAATTATAAGAGTTAACTAAGTTATCGAATTCAGCATCGGAAAGGTTGTCAATTTGTGCTAAAAAATTTTTATTATCCTTAAAA
>JAEYRN010000024.1 GCA_023435565.1 Bacillota bacterium | reverse complement strand
TACCTAAAAAGGTATCCAAATCGATTATTGGGTGAATCTATATTTGTCAAGGGGTTTACAGTATTTTGTTCAAATTTTCTTGCTTATCATCTCCTATTTTTTTGAAGCATAGCTTGATGACATTGGGTCTGGGGTATGACTATATAAATATCTGTATCCAGTAATTTCAATCTCATCAGTGTGCAGATCCTTGAATTCGGCTTTCAAATAATCTATGCTCATGTTAAATTCTCCCTATTTAATCAGTCACCATTTTCATCTTTTAACGTGCCCCAGCTAGCCTGGGTGGACGACTATCTAAAAATACTTTTGTTTTAATCTTTCTCCGTGCCTTTAGTGTCTCTGTGCCCAATAAATGAATTAGCCACAGAGACACTGAGACACAGAGTTAAAAACAATTGTCATGTGGAACAGATACCTAAGAGTTATCCCTTTATGTAATCCGCTTTATCGTTTACATACTCCAAACAAATATTTATCATTTTCACTTGTAATTCACTAAAATAATCTCCGAAGACTTTACCCATTTCGCTCCTGATTTTTGTTATCTTAAATCTATGCGCTGACATCAACTGTTGTTGTAAAATATGGATGAAAAGAAAAACCATTAATAAAAAGACGGCTTTCCTTAAAAACTCCTTTATAAGAGGTGTTATTATAATCTATCATGATATATCCATCATGAATGGTATATGATCCTTGCGATTCTTCCCAACCGTAACTACAACTAAAGTCTTCTTCATAAATGCAAAAATATCTTACAATCAAAGTCCCGTCTTTTTTGAATACAAGCTCGGGGGATTGAGGATATATTCCCGGCTTGGGACCGTACCAAACCTCAGTATTCATAAGAATATCTTTTATCCCGGCGTAAGTTGAGGGATCGGCTCCTGATAATATGATAAACCACGCCTCTTTCTGATATATTTTAAAATCCGGATCAACCCGCATTTTCTGTTTATAGTTTTCATCGAGTTCAATCGCTTTTTTAAGATATTCTACCATTGAGTCGTCAACAAATCCGGGCTCGCCGTTAGGTTGAAAAAGGGTCATGGAACAGGCGTAGTTGTAAAATGGATATTTATATGTTTCATCCGTAAAGGCTGAATACGCAAAAAAAACGCAAGCCATAGAGTAGTCCTCTTTTTTGTAATAAGAATAACCTATCTGATTGAGGGTTATGGCTTTATCTCTAGCGGTGGAATAGTCAGGCAGAAACTCGTCGATAATCTTTCTTGCTTTGACATAACCGCTATAATCGTTATCTATTGGTGAAATATCTCTTATTACATCTCTTATTTTCTTTTCATATTGCCAGGGAACTTGTATCGGATCGGAGGCAAATACAACTCCCTCAACAACTCTCTCTATCCGCCTGTTTTTCGCCGTATAATAAATGTCCTTATTAATGGGTGTACAAAGAAATATTATAACAAGAACTAAAACAATCGTTATAATACAGATCCATCCACGTTTAAGCATCAAATCAGCTCCTTTATTGCTATTTTTTGGCGCATTATACTTGTCATATCCGACAGTAATCAATTATATTGCAGCAATATTTGTTATATTTAAGGTAAAGCAAAGAACTGTCGCTGATATCCACTATCAGTGTCCTTGGTTGCCGCACCAAACCAAACCGTTTTAACTTACTCACTGCTCTTTTTATGCCCCGCGAGCCATTTGAGCGCATCAGTCCCGCGGTATACAAAAAGTTTATCGTACGTATTTTTGTCCGGTTCCACATAACAAGTGCCCCACTCCGAGTGCTCGAAAAAGGCGCCGGAGATGTCATCGGACGAAAATCCGCATGTAATAGGCGGGCTCACTCCCTGGGGATACGCGCGGGAGGAATGATAGAGCATCAGCCGGTTGAGGCCGTGCGGGGGTACTCCTCCATATGTAACGCTTTTAATCCAGTTTCCATCGCGGGAAATAAAGAAGCTCCGGCTCTTATTCTCCTTGTTACCCAGCTGCAGGGGTTTGACACTTACTTCGGAAAAATCCTCATTCCATTGCACGGAATAATATCCTTTAGGAACATTAATGCTTGATACCCCAATAAGCTGTCGTCTGACCGGATTCAATAAATTTCTGCCACGAGCAAGCGTAATTTTCATTGAATTGAGTTTTTGGGTTAGTTCATTAGTTTCCCTGTTGGAAAAATCGTAATTGGAGATAAACCATTCATATTTTTTTTGTGTTTGGTTCCAGAGTTCTGACAAGAATCGTCCGTTTCCTAACGGATATATATCCCCGTCGAAAAAATCACTGCGTTCTCCAAGCTCATCGTTGATAAAGTCATAGATCTGATAAAAGAGATCCGGTTTTCGATTTGTTCTTATTCGATAGTAATCATTAATAGTACTGTCACAGGATATAATCATGAACAGTTTTTTTCCCGGATCAACAAGCGTGACATACCGAATATGGGAAGCAAGGGTACCGGCCCCTCCTTCGCGGCACAATCTCGTTTCCAGATCAGCAATATAGAAGCTGCGAGGGTTCATTACCCCCCAGATAAACGTGGAATTGGGACAGGCGCTTATATTCCGCCGGGGAGCGCGGGGGAACCCCCATTGGGCCGGTTTAAATCTAACGCGGCCTTTTTTATCGATAGTGAGCAGGGCAAAATCCCCGTCTTCGTTCAGGGCCGCCAGGCAGTTTCTCCGGTTCACTTCCCATACTCCCTGGATGCGATTTTTGGTTTTGATGACTAGCGGTTGCAGTGTTTCATTGATGTCGCTTGTTCCTTTTAATTCATGAATTTTTCCCAATTCTTCCCGGTCCGGAAACGGACTTGCCAGCAGGGTACAGGGGTTCAACTCTACCGGACTACACCTAACCAAAACTCCTATCAAAATATTCAAATGCGCTATCAGCGGTAACAGTACCACTAGCGCCAACCAGTTTATCCCTATCCCCTGCCAATTTCTTATTGTATTGACAAGGTCCTTTAAATCCGGAACCAAATGCTTAAGTGTTACTATCTCTTGGTAAAAGGCAAATATTCCTACTCCATATACCGCTATATATACTAGTATAATAAGAAAGCCTGATATCAGAAAGATTCCCAACGCGTTATATCCTGTTAACGACATTTGTTCGCGTGTCAAAAAAAAATATAATAAAAGCAGTACCGGTGGAAATAAATAGCACACCAATCTTACCGGATTACTGGATTTTGATAAAAGATATAGATAGTTACAAATAATCAGAATTAATATATTCTTATCAATCTGTATATCCATCTGTATGTTCTCCTTTCAGATTTGAATGTGATAGCGGAGTTATTCGAATCATCTGCTGCTTTTCGATATTGATCAGCCTGTCGTTTGATTTTTTAAAATCTGTGTTAATCTGTGTTAATCCTGTCTAAGTGATTGGCTTCTTTGACATTTCGGGCAACGCCTGATGTAAATATTGGCTATACTCTTAACTTATGACATAATTTTATTTTCGTAAATATGACATTTGTCATGCTTGTTACAATTAAATGATGTTAAATTAAAAAATCCGGAAATTATGAAATTCGTTCATCTTTATTATCATTCTATATCGATTTAAATTCAATCCAACCGGAGTATGAATCCGCTCATACTTTGGTATGTAAAAAAGCTTCTTGACGAATCTTTTGAATTGTCAAGAAGCCTTCATTTTATATTTGATATGGTTATACGCCATAATCTAAAACTTCTTTCTTTCGTAAGCGTCAAATAACCCCCACCTTGTCAAAGCCGGTGGGGGCGATTTTTTCAAATTCTACAATTATCCGGCAAAGTCGTCGACCAAGGTAAGATTTGTTCAAAAGCATTTCGATCCGCCAAATCC
>JAEYRN010000069.1 GCA_023435565.1 Bacillota bacterium | reverse complement strand
TATCCCTCGGCTCATCATCGTAAACATCCGTATTAATCCTTTCGCCGAAAGGCGTGAAATCCCTCTCAACGACTTTATTGCCATTCTCATCGGTTACCGACAGCGCCGAGCCTAAGTGATCGTTGTGGTAGTAAAACTTCTTCCCTGACCCGCCCACAACTCCGTTCACCCGGGCCAAATGCTGGCCGCCGACATAGATAAATGTACTCCTTAGTTCTTATCATAAATTTAGACAAACAAAAACCCACAGTAATCACTATGGGTTATCATCCTTTAATCCGCTTTTATCCGTTACTTAATCCCGATCCTACTTCGCCCGCACCATATCCTTAATCTTCATCAACCGGGTCAAATTCCCCCGTTCGTTCTCGTCCAGCTTCATGGTGATGAACTTGATCTTATCCTGCAGTTGCGGGATTAACACATATTCCAAGGCGTTAACCCGTCTTCTGGTTTTTTCGATTTCACTGGCCAACATCTCAACGGTCTTTTCAACCTCAGCCAACTTAATCAGGCTCTTCAAACTGTCCGACAACTTCCGAATGGCCTGATCCAATTCTCCCGAGGTTTGGGCGAAACCGTAAGGATAAATTCCACCCTTGACTTCACTCTCTTTTAGATTAAAAACCGGCACTTCGATGCCCATTAGATTTCTAATCCCAGCGGAAATCTCCGCCTTTACCTTTGGAAAACCAATGGCCTGTTCCACCGACTCCTTGGACATAATCGCCCGGGCCATCATAAATCCTTGGACCGAATAAGCCAATTCCTTTTCCACTTCGCCGCGGAGACGCCGGTTTTCGTCAACCAGCTTCATGAAGTCCTTCATCAGCTCGTCCAGTTTATCCTTTAATAACTTATGCCCCCGAATGGCCACCTTGTGCCGTTTCTTAATCCGCAACAATTCCATCCGAGTCGGATTAACTCTAATTTCCATTTTTCAACTCCTGTCATCTATACAGTAAGTAATTACTTGTTTACAGTTTGAAATAATTATAGACTCACTGTTTTAAAATAAATGACCAAATTGTTCAACATTTAATTCTTTTCTACTGCTACACTTAAAGGTGTTTCGAAAACATCAAGAATATCATTTTGCAACTTAGTTTGGTACCCAAGAACCAGCGCTACCACCCTAATGCGCTGGGGTGTACCCTTGCCGAATTGGCTGAACTTTCAGTTTATTCATTCGCTTCGTCAAAAGTGGACCGTCGTTCTCGCACATCCATGTGCTCCACGACCCGTACCCATCCTGGGTACAGAGTGCAAGACGCGCCGGGAGCGAAGAACGGAGGCGTACTTGTGTACGTTGAGTACCAAGCAGTCGTTTTTACAAACACGGCTTAAGTTTGTAAAAACGATCTGCAAGCATCTTTGACTCAACAAATTTTGTGACCAAGCAACACAGCAATATGCCACTTTTCACGGAGCATCAGCCAATTCGGCAAAACCCACATAACTTCCCACTATTTTATTTAAAACATAAACACATACATCTTTATACTGCCAAAATTCTTACGCTTCTTTCTCTTTCGGCAAATATTTCTCAATATACTCATCCCGAATCCGCTTCAACTCCGCCTTCGGAATAATCGTCAGCAAATCCCACCCCAAACCGAGAGTATCCAAGATCGCCCGATCTTCATTTTCCTTCTGGGCTACATACCGGTTCTCAAACTCATCGGCAAACTTAGCAAATTTCTTGTCCAGATCCGATAAAGCGGCTTCACCCAAGATTACCGCCAAATCCTTAGCTTCCTTGCCCCGAGCGTAAGCGGCGAATAACTGGTTCATAGTATCGGCATGGTCCTCGCGGGTCTTCTCTTTACCGATTCCTTTATCTTTCAACCGGGACAAGGACGGTAACACATCGATCGGAGGGTAAATGCCCTTCCGGTGAAGTTCACGGCTGAGAATAATCTGACCCTCGGTAATGTACCCGGTCAAGTCCGGAATCGGATGGGTCTTATCATCCTCAGGCATTGAAAGAATTGGTATTTGAGTGATTGAACCGTTACGGCCTTTAACCCGGCCCGCCCGTTCGTAAATGGTGGCTAAGTCGGTATAGAGGTATCCCGGGTAACCGCGCCGTCCGGGGACTTCTTTCCGGGCCGCCGAGATTTCCCGTAATGCCTCCGCATAGTTAGTCATATCGGTCAAGATGACCAGCACCTGCATCTCCAAGTCATAAGCCAGATATTCGGCAACGGTCAACGCCATCCGCGGCGTGGAAATTCTCTCAATCGCCGGGTCACTCGCCAGGTTCATGAAGAGTACCGCCCGTTCGATAGCTCCGGTTTTTTGAAAATCGGAAATAAAGTAATCGGCCTCTTCAAAGGTAATACCCATGGCGCAAAAGACGACCGCGAATTTTTCCTCAGCGCCTAAAACCTTGGCTTGGCGGGCGATTTGCGCCGCCAACTGGGCATGGGGCAAACCGGAAGCCGAAAAGATCGGGAGCTTCTGTCCCCGGACTAGGGTATTTAACCCGTCGATTGCGGAAATACCAGTCTGAATGAATTCGGAAGGATAATTCCGGGCATAAGGATTAATCGGCGCGCCGTTAATATCCATGCTTCGTTCCGGGATAATTTGCGGCCCTTTATCACGGGGCCTTCCCAAACCGTCGAATACCCGGCCCAATATATCGGGGGCCACTCCAATTTCAATACTTTTCCCTAAAAAACGGACCTTACTTTGCTGTAAATTAATCCCGGAAGAGCCCTCGAAGAGCTGGACCAGGGCTTGGTTGCCGTTAGCCTCTAATACCCTACCCCGGCGCAACTCGCCGTCGCTTAACCTGATCTCGACCAGTTCTCCGAATTTAACTTCAGCCACCTGGTCAACCAGCATCAAAGGTCCGACTACTTCTCTAACTGTTTGATATTCTTTGAACATGATTATACCTCCACCCCTGCGGCGGCTTTCTTTTGCAACTCGTCTATGATTTTCTCAAGAATCGCCAAATCATCTTCTTTAATATATTTTGCCCTGGAAATCTGTTCCCGGATCGGATCCGCCAAAATCTTTTTAAGGGAAACACCTTGCCCCATCTGGGACCGGGCCGCTTTATCAAAAAGAATAATCGCCTTTAACATTAAGTTTTGTTTCTTTAATGACGCATAAGTGTCAATTTCGTGGAATGCGTTTTGGTGGAGATAATCCTCCCGGATCGATCGCGCCGTTTCCATCGTCAACTGGTCTTTAAAGGAAAGCGCATCAACTCCGACCAACCTGACAATCTCTTCCAGTTCCGCTTCTTCCTGTAAGGTTCGCATCGCTTTAATGCGTAATTCGTTAAATTCCGGACCTACCGTCTTGTTGAAATATTCCTCCAACCGGTCGGTATATAGCGAGTAACTGATTAGCCAGTTAATAGCCGGGAAATGTCTCCTGTAAGCCAAAGAGGCGTCTAAACCCCAGTATACTTTAACAATCCGCAAGGTTGCTTGTGTAACAGGTTCCGAAAGGTCGCCACCGGGAGGCGAAACTGCTCCGACTGCGGTTAACATACCCTGGCGGCCGTTGCTCCCCAAGCAAACAACCCGTCCGGCCCGTTCATAAAAGTCGGCCAACCGGGAACCCAAATAAGCAGGGTAACCTTCCTCACCAGGCATTTCCTCAAGCCGTCCCGACATTTCCCGGAGCGCCTCAGCCCACCTGGAAGTCGAGTCCGCCATAATCGCCACCGAATAACCCATATCTCTAAAGTATTCGGCAATGGTTATCCCGGTATAAATCGACGCTTCCCTGGCCGCCACCGGCATATCCGAGGTATTGGCAATTAGGACTGTCCGTTTCATCAAAGCTTCCCCGGTACGCGGGTCCTTTAATTCCGGAAATTCCATCAATACGTCCGTCATTTCATTGCCCCGCTCACCGCAACCGACATAAACTATGATTTCGGCGTCGGCCCACTTGGCCAGCTGGTGTTGGACCACAGTTTTACCGCTGCCGAAAGGTCCGGGAATACAGGCAGCGCCACCTTTAGCCACCGGAAAGAAGGTATCGATAACCCGTTGCCCGGTGCTCATCAACTCCGTGGGGGCCAATTTTTCCTGATAAGGTCGGCCTTTCCGAACCGGCCATTTTTGCATCATCGAGATTTCTTTAACTCCATCAGCGGTCTTGATTTTGGCGACCGTTTCCTCGATGGTAAACTGTCCTTCTTTAATCTCGGCCAAAGTGCCGGAAATCCCCGGCGGGACCATTATTTTATGAGTAACAACCACCGTCTCTTGGACAGTACCGATAATATCTCCCGGTTGCACATTTGCTCCCGATTTCAACTCCGGCTTGAACTGCCATTTCTTAGCCCGATTTAAAGCTACGGTCTCAATTCCCCTGGTGATCCGATCGCCCGCTTTCTCAACCATTACGTCCAGAGGCCGCTGGATCCCGTCATAGATAGCTTCGATTAAACCCGGTCCCAATTCTACGCTGAGGGGAGCGCCGGTCAAATATACCGGTTCTCCGGGGCCCAGGCCGGTTGTCTCCTCGTAGACTTGAATCGAAGCTTTATCGCCACGTAATTCAATAATTTCGCCAATCAATCTTTTCTCACTGACCCGGACCACTTCATACATTTTAGCCTCTTGCATCCCTTCGGCCTCAACTAATGGCCCGGAAACCCTGGTTATTTTGCCTACTCCCATTGATTATTCAACCTCTTTCCCTGACAGGATATCTGCGCCGACTGCTTTTTCAATAATCTTTCGAATCCTTTGCATTGCAAAACCCTGGCTTCCTTGACTACCGGGAATATAAACCAGACTCGGCAGAGGCCGGGTTCCAACATCGGCCATTACCAGTTCTACCTTGTCAGCCATGGATTCGGTTACGAAAATAATGCCGTATTCATCGGTCGCGATGAGACGTTCCAAAATTTCCGGGACCGCCTCAGGGGATGTCGCCGGATAAATTTCGATACCCAATGCTTTAAACCCTAAAATGATATCTTCCTCGCCTATTGCGGCAATTTTATGCGTAAGCACGTCGCAAACGCTCCTTTATCTCCGGGTTGGATAATTGATTGGCCTTACCCACTAAAACAATACGGAGTAATTTAACTTCGTTTTCTTTTGCCAACAAATATCCCACCAGGGGTTCAATTCCTAAAGCAATCATTTTGGCCGGGGCGATCTGTTCCAGCAGAAAATTATCATATTCCCGTTCCAATTGGGTCAACGAGCTCAAAGTAGCCGCCCCATCGGCCAATAATTTTGAATAGTTTGTATTTCCAAGCCAAACGGCAATTTTTTCGTTTGGATAGTCCCACAACTCTTTATAATCTTCAATTTTAATAGTTCCGTTATCAATAAAGAACCTTTGGAACTCACCAAATCCTGTACCTATAATCCGTAACCGGATAAAGGTACGAAGATTGGTCAAATCGATCAAAGCCACCCACCAATTGAAAAGAAGACTGGAGATGCCTTCTTTCAAAGTATGGTAGCCAAGGTTAAACCAAGCCCCATCCATAATCCGATCAATCTCCTGAGTATCCCCGGTAGCCTTAAATGCCTCTTTTGAAAGATAAATGGCTTTCCTAAAACTTTCAGGCAGCTCCATTAGATCATTTTCATTCAATTTCTGGACCAGCCACTCCGGGTCCCAGTGTCCCAGACTAGATAGACCGTTAGGTTTGCCGTTTTCCGTTTTTAAGATCAGCTTCAGATTCTGCAGATCATACCGGTAAACGAAAACCATCAACTCCGGAGCGTCGTCGGCTAAGTCCGAAACTAACTTAATCACCCTGGCCAATTCGGCATTCAAAGCCGCTTCAAACTGGATCGGGTTTTTTAGATTAGCAATAGCCGGACCGTATTCCGATTCCGCCAGCCCGGAAATGACTTCATTTAGGCCAGAAGCTTCGCTTAGCCTATCAATCCTGGCGCGGTCGATGAGTTTGGTTTCAAGAGCGCGAATGCGGCCGACTGCATATGCAAAATTACGTTCCCGCATTGGTTCACCCTTTCTCTTGTTTAAACAAGTAGTCGGCAATCTCCGGAACCAGAGTTTCTCTGTGTTCATCCAAAATTGCCTGATAGGAACAATTAACCCTATAATTAGGACCTTTTAAGATAAATCCGCCTTCAAATTCGGGTTTTTCTTTGGAAAGTGTCAATTGGACCGATTTTCCGGAACGGGCTATTATTTCATTGGCTGCGGAAATGATCGCGGTCCATTCATTCGGAGATCCGGCGCCGATCACTTCTCCACCGCCCTGCATACCAGCTTCGGCTAAACGTCCCGCTAAAAACCGAATTCTTTTTTCAGCCGGTAAAGCCTTCAAAGCTTGCAAAGCTTCTTCAAAAACACGCCCGATCAACTGCTGCTTACTCTCAAGCGTCAGTTTTCTTCCTTCCAACTCAGCCTCAATCTTTAAACGCCGTTCTTCTGCTTCAGCCTTACGTTGATATTCTACAGCTATTTTTTCAGCTTGTTCCAGAGCTTTTGTTTTGGCCACTGCGCCAATCTCTTCAGCCTCTTGATTGGCCTTGGCAAGTAAAGAAGCGGCCTCATTCGTAGCTTTGGAGATTATGCTTTCAGTAAGCGCCCGAAGATCATCCATCACCATAAGCTCCTTATTTAATGTTGTTTACCAAGAAAAACGAAATAACAAAAGCTAAGATAGCGTAAGTCTCAACCATACCGGCATAAATGATTCCTTTAGTGGATTCATCAGGACGTTTGGCTAAGATACCCATGCTGGCGACAACAACTTTCCCTTGCCAGATCCCGGAGAGCCATCCTACAATTCCTATAGGAAATCCGGCCATTAGGTATTGTAGTCCGGTTAACACTGTAATATCCGATACAGCTGCTATCTTGATATACATTAACATCCCAATAACAAAACCGTAGATGCCTTGCGTACCGGGAAGCGCAGTTAAAATAACCGATTTACCGAATTTGCCGGGATCTTCGGTTATAACTCCCGAGGCAGCCTGACCAGCCAAACCAACTCCCTGAGCCGAACCATAACCGGCGAATAATACTGCGACGGCGATTCCTGCATAAGCTAAGAAAATACCCCAATTTGCATCCATTTTTAATTAGCCTCCCTTTCGTTAGTTACGAATGTATATTTCTGTTCCTTTTTTAAAGGTGTTAAGGGCTTACCGCCACCCTCATAAAACTTCCCAAAAAACTCCAAATATTGTAATCTGCTTGAATGAACATAAGCCCCTAAAATTGACAAGCTTAGGTTTAAAGCATGTCCGAATAAAAAGATCATTGCGCCAAAAACCCAACCAATCACCGGCACACTTTGAATAACCAGCCAGGCTAGTTGATTCATGATTCCGCCCATAACTCCGCCGGATAAACCTAGAGCCATTAAACGGGAGTATGATAGGACATCACTGAAAAAACCAATACTGCCATAGATATTGTATAAACCGCCCGGAATTGATAATAGTTTTTTGAGAATGCCCTTTTTACCGCGAGTGGCTGAGATAATCACACCGCCTACAGCGGTTAACAACATGTAATTTAAATAATCACCATAATTCCCCAAACCGAAAGCGTCTTTCCCAAGAAATAATATTACGCTGGTTAAAAATAAAAGCCAAAATCCTTGATTCCAAAAAACATCAGCCCAACGGCCCGCTTTGATATTACCCCATGCGCTGATGATAATCCCCAGGTAGAGCTGAACGACTCCCAATCCTAAGGCGATAATTAACAAAAGAATCGGATTTTCTAAAGGATTAAAAATCCCAAACTTTAATGGGAGACTAAGGACGCTCCCGGTAAATAAACCAAACGCTATGGCCGCAACCCCGCTGAATAAGAACATCCACGACAGCTTCCGACCGATTGGTCCCATTTTTAACATTAATAATAAACCGGCGCAAAACAGAGATAAAAATAATCCGTAACCTGCGTCGCCAAGGGCAATTCCAAAGAAAATGAAGAAAAACGGGGCAATTGCCGGAGTCGGGTCTATCTCATGACCTTGAGGATAACTAAAGCTCTGTACCAAATATTCAAAAGGAGACACTATAGGATTGTTCTCTAATGCTACAGGGGTGACTTCCCCCTCAGCCGGATCTTCTGTTCTTAAAACATACTTTAAATTCGTCTTTGAAAGCCGTTCTTCTAAAAACGGCAATTTTTGAGCAACAATCCACCCTTTTGCCGCAAAGCTTCGCTCACTATGTGTTAACCGTTCAGTTACAGCCAAACGTTCCTTTTCACTGAGTAAACAATCATAAAAGACTTGAAGCAAAGAACGGTCTTTACTAAAGGAAATGATACGCTCTTTATATAAAGATTCCGTTTGAGACAGTCTGTTCAAATCCTGTTCAATTTGATTAATTCTGGAACTTACCAAACCTTCAAATGGGGGTAATGTTACAATGGTAACCCCGTGTGTATTTAATACCGATAAAACATCCTCTTGAGCCGAACGTAGGAATATCAGCAGAAAAAATGAATTTATTCCGAATTCATCAATGGTTTCCAAAGAAACCGGGGTTTCCAGCCCTCTAAAATCTTGCCGCAAATCTTCGAACTGGCCTTCTATGGCCCCTAATAATACTTGGGTATTAGCCGTACCTTCCAAATCAGCTGCGGAAAGATCTAGTTTCTCCCAAGGTTTAAAAGTCTCCAGCACAGTTTCTAACTGGGTTTTTTTAGCCTGGATTTGAGCTAAATCCTGATCAATCTTTAGTAACTCGGCAACTACTTGGTTTAAACGGTCCTCATCCTTTGCCAACCGTTTAAATTCATTTTCGGAAAGATAAGTTTTAACACCGGCAAATTGTTGAATCAAAGACGGCTTAATTGGGGCAATCTGTTCCAGGATATTAAGTCCCCGTCCGATTTCTGCAAGTGTCCGCTCAATTTTTCCGCTTTGTTCACGGGATTCTTGCTGAATAATTTCAGGAAGGTCAATATGGTCCTCGTCATTTTCACCGTATTCCACGACCTCGACCAGTCCTAATTCTTGTATTTCCTTCAGAAGTTGATTACGTTCTTCTTGAAGTCCATATATCTCAACTTTCTTTAGTTGAGCCAGGCTCATCTATCTCACTACCTTTTCCAAGATCAGTTTAACTGCGCCGCTGGTCCGCTTAGCGCCCATTTCAGCCTGGGCTTTTAATTCCTGTTCGACCTGGCGAATTCTTTGTTCCTTATAATTATTGGCCTGGGCTATTCGGTCGGCTAATACCTTAGCCCCATCAACAATGCTTTTTCCCTCAGCTGCTTTAATTGATTCGGCAGCATCTTCCCGAGCCTTTTTGACTACTCCTACACTTTGAAGTTTGGCATCCTCAATAGTTTTAGCTGCTTGTGCCTCAGCTTCCTTAACTTTCTCCCAAACTTCCTTGGCCATCTTCTCACCCCATTGTTTGAGTATATGTATAGTAAAAATATATTACGGTTTAAATCATATTTTTATTTAAAGTAACATAACTTTTTTCGACATGAGTTTGATATTACCTTCAATAGCAGCTTAAATAATTTAATAAATAAAATCCTTATTTTTACATTATCACTTTATTGAGTAATTGTGACCTTAGATATGCAAACTCCACCGTTTTCCTTTGGCTTAATAACCCCGGCTGAGAGTAATAACTTAAAACCATCCTCGATACTCATATCAAGCATGATTACCCCTTCCAAAGGTACAAAAACAAGAAAACCGGTAGTAGGATTGGGAGTGGTAGGAACAAACACGGTTACCATTTGCTTACCGGTCTTGTCCATAGTCTCAGCCGGAGCGTCGCCAACCAAAAAACCGGGACTATAAATACCGGTGCGGGGGTATTCAATCAAAATGACTTTACGAAAGGCGCTTTTTTCTTTATTGGTAAAACTTTCGGTAATCTGTTTAGTTGTATTATAAATACCGTTTAAAATAGGAATTTTATCTAAAATAATCTCTCCGAGGGATATAAACTTTTTGCCAAGATAGTTTTTGGCGAAAATTCCGGTTAAGGTAATTAAAACTATTAAAACTATTAATCCTAATCCGGTTGTTGGGCCTTCGTAATTAAAATAATTTAACAGAATTTGATGTAGAATATTCCCCAAAATTTGATCGGCTTTTTCAAAACCCCAGATGACAAGCTTTAAAGAAATGACTAACGGCAATAATACTAACAGGCCGGTAAAGAATAGATTCCGTAATTTTTTCAGCACCATTCCCACCCCCACTTACAAATGATTGTATGAATAATAAAAACTGATGGTTGGTTATTTAAGTTCCGTTCCCAGTTCCCTGTTCTCAGCTGTTTCGAGGCTAGTTCCCAGTTCACAACTGCAAGTTTAGCTCCGATGTTAGTTACCAGCTAAAGCCTATTACAGGAGGGTCCCTAAAGCATTATCCGAATTATTTGTTACTGTGAACGAGACCCCAGAGCGCCGCCCTAACTTTGGTCAACTGGGAACTGTGAACGAGACCCAAAAGCATTACTCACGTTATTAAACTTGAATTCCCGTTAATTCCGCCAACTCATCGATTAATTGCCTAAAAACATTCAAAGCAGCCTCTACCGGAGCGGATGACTCCATATCAACCCCAGCCCTTCGGAGTAAATTCAATGGATAATCCGAGTCCCCGCCTTTTAAAAATCCCAGGTATTGTAGGTGCGCTTCTTCGCCTTGTTCCAAAATTCGTCGCGATAAAGCTATAGCGGCTGCATAACCGGTCGCATATTTATAAACATAAAAACCGGTATAGAAATGAGGTATTCTCGACCACTCAAGAGCTATTTCCGGATCAATTATAGTCTCTTGGCCATAATATTGCCGGTTTAGATCCAAATATCGTTCGGAAAGCCAATCAGTAGTCAAGGCCCCGCCATTCTCCACCTCTTCATGGGTTATCTTTTCAAATTCAGCGAACATCGTTTGCCGAAAAACTGTAGTCCGGAATTGTTCTAAGTATTGATTGACCAAATACTGCTTTTCCAGCCGATCTTCGACTTTTTTCAGCATATGCTCCATCAGGAGGGCTTCATTCACAGTCGAAGCAACTTCGGCCACAAAAATTCGATAACCGGCATTAACATATGGTTGAGCATGATTGGAATGATAACTATGCATTGCATGACCCATTTCATGTGCAATGGTAAATACATCCCGGATCTTGCCTTGATAATTTAAAAGAATATAGGGATGAGTTTCGTATGCGCCCCAAGCATAGGCGCCGCTAGTTTTGCCTTCATTTTCAAATACATCGACCCAACCGTTTTCCAAACCCTGGCGGGCCAAGTTAGTGTATTCTTCTCCCAATGGGCTTAATCCTTCCAACACCAACTGTTTGGCTTCCTGGTAATCAAAACTCTTTCGATACTCGGGGAGCAACGGGGTATAAAGGTCATACATATGTAAATCTTCCAACCCAAGCATCTTTTTACGGAGTCGTAAGTAACGGTTGAGATCCGGTAAATAACTGTGAACCACCTGGATTAGCCGGTCATACACGGCTTCCGGAATATTGTCCCCATCCAACGAAGCCTGGAGGGCCGACTTAAAATGCCGTACCTTAGCGTAAAAAATGTCCGACTTCACCGATGAATTAAGGGTCGCGCCCAAGGTGTTGCGAAGTTTACCGTAGCTACTGTATAAAGCTTCAAAAGATTCCTTGCGGACCCGGCGATCCGGACTCTCTAAAAATTTGGTATAGCGGCCTTTGGTCAATTCCACTTCTTCACCATTCTCATCCCAGATATAGGGAAATTTCAGGTCGGCATTGTCAAGCATCCCAAAAATTGTCCCGGAACTATCGGCCAAATCAGCGCTTTCAGCTAAGAGTTTTTCTTCGGCGGCTGATAAAATGTGGGCTTTTTGGCGTTCAATTTCATCAAAAAAACGCTTATAAATCCGTAATTCCGGTAGTTGGTCAAGATATTGCCGGAGCTGTTCCGATTTTAAAGTTACCACTGCGGGGACAATAAAGGATATTACTCCCCCAGCCTCTGTTGCCAGACTCTGAATTCGATCGGTCATTGCTTGGTAGATTGAATTGGCGTTATTCTCATCTTTGTGCATCCGGGCATAAACAAATAGTTTATCAAGGATCATTCCGATTGCGTCCTTTAGTTGGAGAACTTCATAAATATTAGCCGCTGATTTTAGGAAATCTGGTTGTTTGGCATTCATCTGCCCTAAAAGGCTTTTTAAACTTTTGAAATCAGCTTCCCAAGCCTCATTGGAAATATATATATCCGTTAACTTCCATTTAAACTCCTCGGGAATTTCTTCTCGCGACGGTTGTTTATTTAATGTAACAGTGCTTTCCATACCTTTCCTCCTTAAAAATGACTAAAAACATAAGGAACTCACCCCATCTAGCTTCCCCCTGTCTTTTTTGAAATAGAGGAGAAGAAAATGCCTATTCTATGAAGTCTCAGACTACAAAGCATCCGGGTTACTCTCTCTTTCGGAAAAGAGAGAGCAAGAGTGAGTTTGTTTTTATATTTCCCGAATTTTCAATTTTAATAAAAAATAAACAACCTCTATAGGTGCTAATAAACAGCCGAATATAAAACAATACCATTGGTTTATTAGCTCATTTAAGCTTCCTAACCCCTTCTCGTAAAACTCTGAAAAAACGATCGTTCTGTTCGGCAGTGCCGAAAGTAACCCGGAAATAATCAGGTAATCCAAATGAATGAGTCGGTCTAACGATAATCCCATTTTGTATTAAAAACTGATAAATGTCTTTACTGTCCTGCCCCCAATTGATCAGAATAAAATTGGCTTGGGTAGGAATATAATCAATCCCCAACTCATCCAGTTCCTTGTAAAATAGCCGCCGTCCCATTTGGACCAATTCTTTGCTTAACAGAACATGTTTTTTACTCTTCAATGCAGCCAAACCGGCGGCTTGGGCCAATAAATTTACATTAAACGGGTCTTTCACTTTTAACATGTTTTGAATCAGCTCCTTCACTGCAACGGCAAAACCCAAACGCAAACCTGCTATGCCATGGATTTTGGAGAAGGTCCGGTAAACAATGATATTATCAAAACCTTCTTTTAAAAGGTCGATCCCATTAGGAAAATCGGGATCATCGGCAAAGTCGGAATATGCTTCGTCAATTACTACTAAAATATTCTTAGGCAATCCCTTTAGAAACCCTCTTAATTCCTCTTTCTTTACAATAGTTCCGGTAGGGTTATTAGGATTACAGATAAAAATGAGTTTAGTCTTTTTAGTGACTGCCCCAGCCAAAGCAGTAAGGTCATTACCGAGACCGCTCCCTTTGGTCATTACAGGTTGGGCCCCCATCAATTGGGTGACTGTTTCATACATACTAAAAGTTGGTTGCGGGATGACAACTTCATCGGTGGATTTTAATATAGTCTCCGCCAGGATTCGATTAATATCATCCAAGCCGCTGCCGATTATGATCTGATCTTCATTTACTCCAAGTTCTTCGGCCAAAGCTTGTTTAAGATAAAAATTATTAGCGTCGGGATAATATGATACTTTATCCATATTATGAGTAATTGCCTGACGGACCTCTTTGGACGGCCCTAATGGGTTCTCATTGGAAGCCATTTTAGTAACTCCGCTAAGACCCAATTCCCGTTCAACTTCTTCAATGGGCTTACCGGGTATGTAGGGGGGAATCTTTTCAATACAAGTTCTAATCATTCGATCAATATTCAACTGAATCGCTCCTTATTCTTTCACTAGGGCTAGCTTTATTATAGTCCGTTACGCGTTATGCGTTACGTGTAAAAGCATTAAAACCGTTCCCAGCATTCAAGTAAACTATTAAATAGGTGTAAAATTTTAGCTAACCCGATTAGCAACCATCCGTGTAACGCGGTAAGTTTAAAGCGTAACGGTTCACTGATTCAAATCCGGTCGTAGCTTTACCGCATCTCTAAGATATAAAGACTTGATTTCAAATTTGGATAAGGTAGTATGGAAGTGCATTAATATTCGAATACATAAAGGCAATGAACCCGGTTTAGGAATTTCCCGAGCGCAAATGAGCGGGGTAGAATCCAACCCTAACTGACGGGCCGCTACTGCTGGAAACTCACTAATGATATCGGGTGTAACTGTAAAAATAATGCTAACGATCTTTTCCGGTTCAATATTATTCGTTCTAAATATTTCTGTCAAAAGTTCTTTAGTGGCGGCGGTAATTTCATCCGGTGTGTCCTCAGGGATGGTAATCGCTCCCCGTAAAGCCCAAAGCTGTTCTCCCATTAAGTAATCGCCCGGTGGCTTAATCCTACCGCCACCTCATCCAAATGAATTAATCCAATGCTAAAAAATACCGCCACGCTTACATGGTCGCCCTTACGGGCTATTCCAACCTTACCGCCTATATTTAGTCCAATAGCTTTAGTGAGGACTTGAGATAACGCCTCCCGAGTCGCTCCGGCAATTGCGCCTTCCTCGGCATGGCATTCTTTGATTAAAAGTTCTCTTTTAGCAGCAACTACCGCTCGTTCAACGATGACTTTCATTGCCGGAATTGCTTCCCCGCCATAATCGATTGCTGCCGCTCGGATCTCCCGTTGCCGTAGTTCTTCTTTTAAGGACTTTTCATCCTCCCGTGAGGCGGTCATTGCCATCGAGAGCGCCGCTTTGGCAACTTCCTTGCTACCGGTCTCTAACATGAAAGACTCCCCCCTTTAAGTACTAAAAAAGCACCCTGGCGAGCGCTTCTGTTTATTGTTTTGTTTGAATAAGTTATTGAAAGAATGTCGAAATAAGTTTAAACACTAGAGGATTATTACGTCATATAGTTAAATTTAACATAATTTTTTAGTCCTTACAAGCCTCCTCCCTTAAACTTTTGTAAAACTTTACCGGCTCCCCCTCGTACTTTTCAACCAAAACCAAATGCCTCCTAACAAAGGCATTAGTTAACAAACCCTGACAGATAAAAATGAGTAACGTCAGGAAAATAATCAACTTAAAACAGTTTCGCTCCCGGATTATTAACCGGTAAAAAAGTTTTTCATACCAACGGTAAGATGATTTAGCCAACCAATATCATCCCTTCTCTAATATATTAGCTTAGGGCTATTGGCTGATAGCTCTTAGCTGTTAGCCATTGGCTAAAAACTTAAAGCAAGTAGTCCAAAAGCCAATAGCTAATAGCCAAAAGCGTAATATTAGATAATCGCCTGCCCACTATTTGCGTATATTTTACTCACTGCTTCCAAAGCAGCGACATAACCCATTGAAAAAGCGATTTGGAGATTATAGCCTCCGGTAAAAGCGTCTACATCTACTACTTCACCGGCAAAGTACAGCCCGGTAATGAGCTTGGATTCCATGGTTTTTGGGTTTATTTCCTTAGTACTAACCCCTCCGGCTGTTACAATTGCTTCGGCAAAAGGTCTGGTACTTTCAATGGTTAACGGTAGGTTTTTAAGCAACCGGACCAACCGCAAACGTTCTTCCCTGGTAATTTGGTGGACTAACTTTTGAGGATCAATTCCGGATAATTCGATAATAACCGGAATAATTTTTTGGGGAAGCAGGTCATCTAAAGAATTTTTATAAAGTTTTCGGGAATACTCGTTGAAATCCCGTTGCACTCTCAAATCAAGTTCTTCTTCGATTAAAGCCGGTTTTAAGTCAATCTTTAAAATGACCGAACCTGGTTCTTTGGTTACCAAAGGCGCAATCGATCGGCTTAGACTTAAAACTATTGGGCCGGAAATCCCAAAGCCCGTAAAGAGCATTTCGCCAAATTCTGAACTAAGTTTTTTATCACCATGCCAAACTGTTAGGTTAACATTGGTTAATGATAGCCCTTCAAGTTGTTTAGGCCATTCTTCCTTGGTTACCAGAGGCACTAAGGAGGGGAAACAGGGGATTATCTTATGACCTGCCTCTTCAGCCCAAGGGAATCCATCTCCGGTGCTCCCTGTCCCCGGATAAGAGAGACCGCCGGTAGATACGATTAAAGCCAATGATTCTATTTTTTTATTATTATCGAGGTAAACTCCGTTTATTTTCTTTTCGGTCAGGTCAATAATTAGACTTTTCACTCTAGTACCGGTTAAAACCGTCACTCCAAGTGCTTGAAGACGATGAAAAACTGCTTCTACTACCTCGCGGGCTTGGTCTGAGACTGGAAAAACTCGACGGCCCCGTTCTACTTTTAATTTAACTCCCAGTTCATCCTCAAAAAACCTAATGACCTGTTCCGGACCAAACCGTTGAAAAGCACTGTATAAAAAACGCCCGTTTCCAGGGGTGTTTTTAATTAACTCCGCCAAATCGGCTTGATTAGTTAAATTGCACCGTCCACCACCGGTGATTGCCAACTTTCTGCCTAAAGTTTTATTCTTTTCAATTAAAGTTACTTTTGCGCCTTCTTTGGCCGCAACAAGAGCCGCCATCAACCCGGCGGCTCCGCCTCCAACAATTATCAAATCCGATTTCAACTTACCCGATCCCTTTCTGCCAGATGTCGATCTATTAGGTTTTGAATATGGGGCATTGCATCTTCGGCGGCTTTTCTACCGATTTCGATACATTCATTTGCTCTACCAAAATCCATAGTGCCAATATTCCCAAGCTTAGGAGTAATAACCAAATCTGCAGTGGGAAGTTGAATGGAATCCAGCTGGTTCCCCATAATATCCATTACTTTAGACATTACATCAAAGAGGTTATTAACACAATGCTGTGTGTGGTCAAATCCGACATTGACTCCAATAGTTAAATCCCCGTTCATCATTTTGGCTATATTCACCGGGACGCCGGCCACTACAGCCCCATCTACTAATGTTCTGCCATTCAAATCAACCGGTGTAAAAACACCGGGTATGGAAATACTTGCCCTTATGGCCGGGGCAAGCGGCCCTTCTTTAAAAATTACCGCTTCACCGATATGTAAATCTGTTGCTACAGCCCAAAAGTTAAGAAAAGTATCCTCAAAGTTTTTTCCTTTAGTCAGCAGATCAATTAAAGCTTGAACTTTAGAGCCATTAACCAATCCTAAACGAGGAAATCTGATATCGATTAAGTCTTCCCAACCCAGGTACTCAACCAGCCGTCCCAAATAATAAATATCGGTCTTCACGGCATAAGTACTACCTACTAAAGCCCCCATACTGGTACCAACTATTCCGTCCAGGGGAATCCCGTTCTCTTGAAAAACCTGTAAAAGACCGATGTGGGCGAAACCTCTAGCTCCACCTCCACCTAGGGCCAATATGATTTTGGGACAATGTTTCTCAACCACCGGGAAACACCTTCTTGATTCAACTTTATTAATTCTATTCGAGATAATGGGTTCTTCACCTTCAAAACTTTCAACAAGAAATAAAATTTTAAAATACTTTATTTTTAGCATGTACTTAAGCAGTAATTAAATGATCGGTATTCCTAAGTACAACCGGAATGACTTCTTTTTGAGTTTTTATAACTGCTAACTTGATAACCTCTTCAACTCTTTCAACCGGTATGATCTGGACCCTGTTTTCGTTTTCAAACATTTCCTGCCAGTTTTCTTTAGGAATTAAGATCTTTTTAGCTCCTGCCTCTATGGCGGCGGCAATCTTCGGAACAACGCCCCCAACCGGCATAACGCCTCCCCTGATCGAGATCTCCCCGGTCATGGCCAATTCATTATCAACCGGGCAGGCAGTGATTGCCGAATAAATTGCGGTAGCCAAGGTTATTCCGGCTGAAGGTCCATCGATTGGAACGCCTCCCGGAAAATTAATATGTAAATCGTAATCGGTAGGATTGACGTCAAGAAACTTTCTAATTGCTGTCAAAACGTTTTCAACCGAGCCCAACGCCATACTTTTACGACGAATAGTTCGCCCCGCTTGGCCCATCTCCTCTTCATCCACTACACCCGTTGTAGTAACCCGCCCTTTCCCGGGCTCAGCCGGAATTGCGGAAACCTCAACCTGAATCACGGAACCCATATTAGGCCCGAATACCGCCAGTCCGTTTACGTATCCCACCTGAGGTTGGATGGGTACTTTAATGTTAGGCCGTGGCGAATACTGACTACTATTAATCACCCATTCAATATCTTTGACCATGATTTTATTTCTACCTTCGGTAATTGCCAAACCTGCAGTAATTTGAATTAAATTTACCGCATCCCGGCCGTTAGTGGCATACTTGGTGATAATCTCCAGCACACCAGGTTCATACTCGAAATTAATCTTACGAATGGCATTAACCGCAATTTGTCGAACATCAATCGGAGCAAGATTATTAAAGAAAATTTCCACGCAGCGGGACCGAATCGCCGGAGGTATCTCCTGGGAAGTACGGGTCGTCGCTCCAACCAATCGAAAATCCGCGGGTAACCCATTTTGAAAAATGTCATGAATATGGTGAGGAATATTTGTATCCTCAGCGCTATAATAAGCGCTTTCTAAAAATACCTTACGATCCTCCAACACTTTTAAAAGCTTATTCATTTGAATCGAATGGAGTTCGCCGATTTCATCGATGAAAAGTATCCCCCCGTGGGCCTTGGTTACCGCACCCGGTTTAGGTTGTGGTATTCCTGCGATACCCAAAGGACCGGCTCCTTGATAAATCGGATCATGGACTGAACCGATTAAAGGATCGGCAATTCCGCGATCATCAAATCTGGCGGTTGTAGCGTCAATTTCCACAAATTTTGCTGATTCTTTAAATGGGGATAAATTTTGTTTTTTGGCCTCTTCCAAAATTACCCGGGCTGCGGCTGTTTTCCCAACTCCGGGAGGACCGTAAAGTATCACATGTTGCGGATTTGGTCCACATAAAGCTGCTCGCATCGCTTTTAAAGCATCGTCTTGCCCGACAATTTCTTCTAAAGTACTAGGCCGAGTTTTTTCAGATAACGGTTCGGTCAAAGATATCCGGCGCAGTTTTTGGAGCTTTTCCATTTCTTTACGAGATTCACGATCAACCGCCACTTTATTACCCTGTTGGGACCGGAGTAAATTCCAAAAATATAATCCAATTACAATCGCAAAAAAAAGATTAATCAGCCCAATAATATTGGTAACAAATTCCATTGCATAGACTCCTTTCTCTGGGAATTTACCAATAGTATCTGCTGAAGTATTCGAATTTAAACCAATATCTTAATATTTTATTAGCCACAGAGTCGTCCACGTCAATTTCCAATTAACCCAAGTGAACAATCGACAACCGTCAAAGGCATTTTCTGTATAGTCGCCCACCCAAGTTCGCCGGGGCACATGAATGAATGAAAATTTTTAAGTCGTACTCGTGCTCAGCGAAGCGGTGCTCGTGCTCGTAATCGGGTTTTGAATTTACCGCTTTTCGATTACGATTACGCGCACGAGCACGAAATTTCATATTACTTTCTGAGTTGAATTAAATGGTACAGAGAAATAAATAATATACTGTTTTTCTTCCTATAGCAAAAGAAGAGACCTGGGTGTTATCCCAGGTCTCTTTGAATTAAGCCGTTTCTTCTTTCTTTTTCTTTCGGGTTTCCACTGTAGTTACTAAGATCGGTTCGCCCTTTTCTTCAACCATTTTCTTAGTTACCACACACCTTTTAACATCGGTCCGGGAAGGCAGTTCGTACATTAATTCCAGCAACAAGCTCTCGATGATTGCCCTCAGACCTCTGGCTCCCGTATTACGTTTAATCGCTAATCTGGCGATTAAATCCAAGGCCTCCGGCTCAAAGGATAGGTCGATGGTATCCAATTCAAACATTTTTTGAAATTGTTTAACCAAAGCATTTTTAGGCTCATTTAATATCCGGACCAGAGCTTTTTCATCCAAAGCATCTAAAGCGACCACAATTGGTAATCTGCCTACAAACTCCGGAATAAGACCGAATTTCAACAAATCTTCCGGCATAATCTGACGTAAAATCTCCCCTAAGGGCTTTTCGGCTTTGGGCTTGATTTCCGCCCCAAACCCCATCGTCTTTTTGCCGGTACGAGCTTCAATTAATTTTTCGATCCCATCGAAAGCTCCACCGCAAATAAACAAAATATTGGTGGTGTCAATCTGGATGAATTCCTGATGGGGATGCTTTCGACCTCCTTGCGGAGGCACTGAGGCAATAGTCCCCTCTAGGATTTTTAATAACGCTTGTTGGACCCCTTCACCGGATACATCTCTGGTGATTGATGGATTTTCCGATTTACGGGCAATTTTATCGACCTCGTCGATATAAATGATCCCCTTCTCCGCCCGTTCCACGTCATAATCCGCAGCCTGAATTAATTTTAAAAGAATATTCTCCACATCTTCCCCGACATAACCGGCTTCTGTTAAAGAAGTGGCGTCGGCAATGGCGAATGGGACATTCAAAATCTTAGCCAAAGTTTGGGCTAACAATGTTTTACCACAGCCTGTCGGACCAAGGAGCAAAATATTACTCTTTTGCAGTTCAACATCATCGAACCGTTCCTCGGAATTAATCCGTTTATAATGATTATATACGGCAACTGAAAGAATTTTTTTAGCATCATCCTGTCCGATAACATATTGGTCCAAAATTTCTTTGATTTCTTGGGGTTTTGGATTGTTGACCAGATCAAGATTTACTTCTTCATTAAGTTCTTCATCAATAATTTCATTGCATAGTTCAATGCATTCATCACAGATATATACCCCGGGACCGGCAATTAACTTCTTTACCTGTTCCTGAGCTTTCCCACAGAACGAACACTTTAACTGGCCCTTTTCGTCTCCGAACTTAAGCATAATCTCACCTCATTTCGGAATAATTCCCGGGTCTTTTACTTCTTTTTACTGATAAAAATCTCATCTACTAATCCATATTCCTTGGCTTCCGCTGCAGACATCCAATAGTTGCGGTCAATATCCCGTTCAATCTTTTCAACAGGTTGGCCGGTATGTTTGGCTAGAATTTGGTTGCCAATCTCCCGTAATCTTAAGATTTCCCGCGCTTGAATATCAATATCAACAGCCTGACCTTCAGCACCGCCATGGGGTTGGTGAATCATTACTCTTGAATTTGGTAAAGCAAACCGTTTACCCTTGGCTCCTGCCGCTAATAATATCGCTGCCATACTGGCGGCGATCCCCACACAAGTCGTTACCACCTGCGGCTGAATATACTGAATGGTATCGTAAATTGCAAGGCCGGAATAGACTACCCCGCCGGGGCTGTTTATATACAAATTGATATCCTTTTCCGGGTCCTCGCTTGCCAGGAATAGTAATTGAGCAATGACCAAATTAGACAGGTTGTCGTCAATCGGACCGCCCAAAAAGACAATCCGGTCTTTCAATAAACGGGAAAAAATATCATAGGCGCGTTCCCCGCGATTAGTTTGTTCAACAACCATTGGTACCAAATTCAAATTAATCATCCTCCGGTTCTATTTTTCAACTTCAATCGCTTTGGTGTTTTCCTTAATAAAATCAGCAGCTTTCTCCAGTAAAATTGCTTGTTTGATTGAACCTAACTGACCCTTGCCTTCTAACGATTCTCTGAGTTTTGCTGCGCTTTTTTGTTGATAACGATCAGCCAGCTCTACCAGTTTTTCATTTAATTCTTCCTCGGTAACTTCTAAATTTTCGGTTTCGGCAATATTACTCAACACCAAATCGGTTTTTACCCTTTTGATGGCTTCCGGCCGAAAATCTTCCAAAACTTCTTCATTAGTTTTTTTGGTATAATTAAGATACTGATCCAAATTCAAACCTTGGTAAGCCAAGTTGTGTTCAAAACGATGAAGTAATTCGTCCATTTCGCGTTTGACTAAAGTATCTGGTACCTCAATCTTGGCATTATCAACGGCCTTGCTGACCGCAGCTTGCGCAAAGTTACTATCTGCTTCTTGTTTGGCCCATTCAGTCATTTTTTCCCTCAAGTCGGCCTTCAAAGCATCAATAGTTTCAAAATTACCAATACTTTGAGCAAAATCATCATCAGCCGCAGGGATCTCTTTAACTTTAATTTCTTTTAAAGATACTTTAAAAACAGCTTCTTTCCCACCCAAATCCTCCCTTGGATAATCACTTGGGAAGGTAACCTTTACATCTTTAGAGGTGCCGACCTCCATACCAGTTAATTGTTCTTCAAAACCAGCAATAAAACTACCCGATCCAATTTCCAACGAATATGCTTGGGCTGCTCCTCCCGAGAAAGGTTGGCCGTCAATATATCCTTCAAAATCAATAATGGCAAAATCTCCTTTTTCAAGGTTCTTCTTATCACTTAATACCAGTTCGGCATGGCGTTCTTGCAGAGAGGCCAGTCTTTCGGCAATTTGTTCCTCTTTTACTTCCGCATTGACCTTTTCTACTTCCAACCCTTTATATTTGCCTAATTTTACTTCAGGCACCACTTCCACCGTTGCTTTAAAAACAAATGGCTTCCCTGCCTCAAAAGGTTCCTTCACATCTAACTTTGGTTGATCAATCGGTTCTAGTTTATATTCTTCTAATGCTTTAAGATATCCTTTCGGGAGGACGATATCAATAGCTTCCTCATATAAAACTTCTTTGCCAAATTGTTTTTCTAAAATAGCCCTTGGAATGTGACCTTTACGAAAACCGGGAATATTTACTTTCTTAACGACCCTTTTATAGCTTTCAGCTAGCGCCTCTTCGATCTCCTCCGTGTTCACCGTAATCTCCAAGGCGACAAAATTCTTGTCTAGCTTCTCCAAGTTAAACTGCATTTATGCTCCTCCTGAATCTGTACTATTATATGTTTACCGTTAGATTTTCTTTCCCCACTAACAGCATTTCGACAATTTGTTTTAAAAATCCTTTTCTTTTAGTTATGATAATACATCATTGACTTATCTTAGGTATGTTAAACATTCCTTATGATCTCACGACCATTTAACAAAATAAACCCCATTTAGGGGTTAATACTAATCAAAATAATATCTTTCTCGGAGGTAGTTGTCAATACTAATAATATAAATATTAGTTTAATATGGTGCGAGAGGCGGGACTTGAACCCGCACGGTTGCCCACTAGATCCTAAGTCTAGCGCGTCTGCCATTCCGCCACTCTCGCGCACGTATAAAGATTATAGCACCGCTGTTAGCATTAGTCAAGACTATTGGTTGTTGGATATTTGCTACTAACCGCTAGCTATTGGCTACTGGCTTTTGGCTTTTATCAGTTAGTCTTTTAGACCGAAGAGCAAAACCCCAAAACTAAAAGCTAACAGCCAACGGCTAAAAGCTAGATCATTGATTTTAGCCAATTCCACAGCCGCCTCCAAAAACCTTCCCTAGGCACACCGACAGCAGTTACTACCGGTATTTTTTCGACTAATTTTGAACCAATTTTTACTTCTACCTCTCCTACTTGCTGTAATCGTTCCACCGGTGCAGCTATCGATTGTGGAATTTCTACTTTTACCTCAACCTTGTCTAACTGGCCCCTAGGAATTACTAATGTTACCGGACGATGCGGAAGTACCGGTACTTGACTATCAATCCCTTCCTCTACCGAAATTGAACCTATTTTTTGCTCCGACTGGATTACCGTTAATAATTGATAATTGCTAAAACCATATTCAAATAGGTGTTTTGAATCCTCATACATTTGTTTACTGTTTAAAACCACAGCGATTAACCGTTGGCCTTTTTTTGTAGCCGAAGCGATTAAGCACTTTCCCGCCTGTCTAGTATATCCGGTTTTTACACCATCGGCAAATTCATAACGCCAAAGCAGTTTATTGTGGTTTACCATCATCCGGTTATAATCCCTACCCGGCCATGTAATTGCCCTTTTTTTAGTCTTAACCATTTCTGTAAAAACAGGATTATGTAATGCATAACGGGTAATTAGGGCCAAATCATATGCTGTCGAATAATGCCCCGATTCGGGTAATCCGTTGCTATTTTTAAAACATGAATCATTGGCCCCTATTGCTTGGGCTTTTTCATTCATCCAATCGGCAAATTTGGCTTCCGAACCGGCTAAGCCCTCAGCGATTGCTACTGACGCATCATTTCCCGAACTTAATAGGACACCGTAAAGAAGTTCTTCTAAAGTATGTTTTTCCCCCGGAGCTAGCCAAATTGAGGAACCATCAATTTTACTTGCGTTTTGGCTCGTTGTTATTATCTCATTCATTTCACCCCTTTCCAAAGCTACCAAAGCAGTTAAAACCTTAGTGGTGCTGGCGGGGGCCCTACGTTCATTACTATTCTTTGTAAATAGGACTTTTCCGGTAGTAACATCCATTAAAATTGCCGATGAGGCCGACAAATTTGGCCGAGGCGCCGCAAAAACCAGGCCATTTTTAATAAACAACAATATTAACACCAAGACCAATATTTTATTTAATCTGTTATTCATGTTGCTCTTCCTTTAATAATAAGATTATGGATATGGTTCTAAAATTCACCTAAAATACCTGCATGTTTTTTAATTTTTATTTGGAAAAGTTTGTTATTAAAGTTGGACTAATAAAGGAAAAACCGCGGACACCCGCGGCATTCAATGCATTTCTTTTGGCCTAGGACTTATCATATTCTGTATTTTATCGAGTAATTGGGGAGCCGAATCTAGGATGCGGTCCACTAAAACATTGCTTTCTACGGGTAATAATTTAATTTGTTCCTTACCAACCACTAAAAAAGCTACCGGGTTAATTGTTATTCCCGCTCCACTACCACCACCAAATGGATGTTTATCTACATCGGCAGTAACTTCCTGATTCCGGTCCTTTTCTTTAGGCTTAGCCGTTATTGTTTCAAACTCGCTGCCACCTGCGGCAAATCCAAAAGTGACTCTAGATATTGGTACAATTACACTCCCATCAGGGGTCTCTACCGGATCTCCCAAAATTGTGTTAACATCGACCATTTCTTTTATATTTTCCATGGCCGTTTTCATTAAACCTTCGATCGGATGGTCATTCAATTCCGACACCTCCCTTCATCATACGATGACGCCAATATTCCAAGAAAGAAGCAATAATAATATAGCCTAGTTTAACACGGAATATACAATCGAAGAGGGTATCCAATCTTACCCCTTGATAATCCGCCATCACCTTTATCTCTGGTTTCTTAACGAAGCGGAATTTCTGATGCAGGGTTTGGATTATCCCTGACTTTAAACCCCAAATTAACCCATAAAGAACAGCGGTTGCCGCAGGCTGGCCCAATCCCAACCTTGTAATCCAAACAAATCGATGAAATGAACCTCTTTTTTCCAGCCTTTCCGCAATCAATAACCAATGGTGATAGTGGGCAGGAATAAAATAACTTAAAAAAGTTACCCCCAAACCAAAATGGCGGTAACGGTGTAAAAATTCCCGCAAACCGCGGGAATTTCCTTGATAAGGCGCCACCTTTTTAATTATTTGCTTTTTCCTTTTAAAAAACCATTTACCGGAGAGTTTTTCTTGGACTTTTATCCCTTCGGAAGTCGGTTTCAATAGACTTACCTTGCGCTCTCGTTTCAATAAACCATTGAGAAAAGTCATTTCCATTACCAAAGTATCATCCCAGGCGACCTTTTGGTAATAAAATCTGAATTGAACCGGTAAAAAGAAAAACAGACAAATTATTCCAATAAATAATGCAAGTTCAACCACAGAGTCACCCCGTGCCTATTTTACCACCGGACTTCCAGCCCTATTCGTATTCCAATGAAAGATAGCCAAATGTTTCCGAATAATTTTCCTAAACCTAAAGATCAAATCGCCGCATAAAGTTGCCAAGCTAGCGGCAAACAACAATAAGAACCAGTCTTTTTCATTTAACGGAGTGGTGTAAAAAATTCTTTGCAACCAAGGTAAATAAGTTACTCCAATTTGCATCAGAATAGAAATTGCCACCGCTCCTAACAAATATGGGTTTTGAAACGGATTATTCTCTAAGAAACTCCGGTGCTCCGAGCGGCATTGAAAAACGAAAAATAATTGTGCAAAAACCAAAGTGGCGAATGCTGCCGTTCTTGCCGACGCTAAACTGTTGCCCCCCCGCAATTGAATTAGATAAACCGCCAGAGTGGCACCGCCGATTAAAAATCCTTGTAGAATTATCTTCCATCCCAAACCCCTGCTAAAAATACCTTCTTCAGGCGGTCGGGGAGAGCGGGACATGGCCCCGGGTTCCGCCGGATCCAGTCCCAAAGCTATTGCCGGCAAACCGTCAGTTACCAAATTTACCCATAATACTTGAATTGGTAGTAATGGAAACGGTAAGCCCAACAATATTCCGCCGCACATGGTTAAAATCTCTCCTGTGTTGCAACTCAACAAATAACGAATGAATTTCCGGATATTATCATAAATAGTACGCCCTTCTTCCACAGCAGCCACAATGGTTGCAAAATTATCATCGGCTATTACCATCGATGATGCTTCCTTGGTCACATCTGTACCGCTAATCCCCATCGCCACTCCAATGTCTGATTCTTTAATAGCCGGAGCGTCGTTAACCCCGTCACCGGTCATGGCGACAACTTCCCCGTTTCGTTTTAAAGCCTTAACTACTCTTAACTTATGGTGTGGGGAGACCCGAGCAAATATGTCAATGTCAGCAACAACCTCCGCCAGTTCCTCTTCGGAAAGTTGGTCCAGTTCCGCTCCGGTTATTATTTTCCCCCGCGGTCTTAATAGTGAGATTTGTTTCCCAATTGCTGCTGCAGTACGGGGATAGTCCCCGGTAATCATCTTGACTCCTATCCCCGCCCGTCTTGATTTTTCAATCGCCAATTTTGATTCGTTTCTTGGTGGATCCGTCATTCCCATTAAACCGGTAAAGATTAAACCATTCTCCGGGTCACCAATAGTAGCATCATTAATTTCACCGGAGCCAGCCCGACGATAGGCAAAAGCCAATACTCTTAAAGCCTCAGTGCCCCAAGCTTCAATTTGTTGCTTGATCTTTAGTTTCAATTGGGGATTGAGAGGGACTATTCCCTCAACCATTTGAAGATAAGTGGAACGCTCTAAGATAACATCAGCAGCGCCTTTAACCATTAACCAACGATTACCTTCAACATCTTTAACCCATACTCCCATCCGTTTCCGTTCGGAACTAAATGGAATTTCCCCTTCCCGCCGGTACTTTTTCTGTATTTCGTTGCAAATTATAGTGTAAACGCCGGCAGCAACCAAAATAGCCCCCTCGGTTGGATCACCGATTACTTTATAGTTATAGTTCTTTTCCTTTCCTTCTTTTTCTAATTGAGCATTATTACATAAAACCCCAATTTCCAACAGTCGTTCCATTGCGGGTGATAATTTTACCTCATTCCTTACTTGTTCGTTTATTTTAGGTATAATTGATTCTTGCTGTCCAGCCCAGACTTTGGTAACCGTCAATTTGTTCTGAGTTAAAGTCCCGGTTTTATCGGAACAAATTACAGTAGCACAACCAAGAGTTTCTACTGCCGGTAATTTTCTGATGATGGCTTTTCGTTTAATCATTTTTTGGACACCTATTGCCAGCGCAATTGTGACAATTGCCGGTAATCCTTCCGGAATAGCCGCCACCGCTAGACTAACTGCTGCCAAAAACATTTGCCTGGGCGGCTCCCCTCGTAATACTCCCATGGTCCCTACCATTGCGCAAACTCCAAGACAAAGAACAACCAGCCATTGTCCCAATTGTTCTAATCTTTTTTGAAGGGGAGTGGCTTCATCTTCAGCTTGACTAATCATTCCGGCTATTTTACCAATCTCGGTCTTCATTCCAGTGGCGGAAACCACTGCCTTACCTCGGCCGCTATTAATAACCGTTCCGGCAAAGACCATATTCCGCTGATCTCCCAGGACAGGATTTGATTCCTGTAAAACCTCTTTCATCTTGGCTACTGCCATTGATTCTCCGGTCAAAGTAGCTTCGTTTACTTCCAAATCTATTACTTCCACAACCCGGCCATCGGCCGGAACTCGGTCCCCACTTTCCAATACCATGATATCCCCGGGGACTAATTCTTTTGCAGGAACCCTTTGAACTTTTCCATCACGCCAAACATGGGCTAAAGGCGAGGTTAATTCTTTAAGGGCTTCTAATGATTTTTCCGCCCGATATTCTTGAAAAAAACCTAATATAGCATTTAAAATTATAATTGCGATTATCGTCAGCGCATCCTCTTTTTCTCCCAACAAACCGGAGACAATCGCAGCCCCGATTAAGACCAAGACCATAAAATCGGTAAACTGACCCAAAAAAATTCGCCAAGGCGAAATTTTCGGTGCGGCGCAAATTTGGTTATGGCCTACCTCCAGTAACCGCCTGCTCGCCTCAGATGAGGTTAAACCGCGTTGCAGATTAGTGGATAACACCTTAACCACCTGTTCGGAACTCCAATTAAACCAGTTGCTCATCTTTTAACCCTCCAATTTTGTCTCTACAATCTTATGTTTGAGTAAAATACGGCAGACCAATGGCGGGGAAAAATGTTGACGATGAGAAGAGACACGGATACAATAAAGCAGAAGACAGCTGTTGAGGGGCCAGAAGATTAGGGCTCGTTCCCAGTTCAAAAACGAGGGTTTGTTTTAAGGCTAGTTCATAACTGATAGTTAAGCTCTGATGCTAGTTACCAGTTGAGACTGGAACACCGGGAACGAAACCAGAGGAAATCACTTAAAAATAACTGGGAACAGGGAACGAGACTAAGAGCAACACCCTAATTATTTGCTTACTGGGAACAAAACCCTAAGCACCCCCCGGATTTATTTAACTGTGAACTGTGAACAAAGCCTCTTGGGCTGGCTTCTAACAATTGACTACTATATATGGAGGTTCTCTATGCCGCTGGACGCACCATTATTTGCAGCGGTTGCTGCAGAAATAAACGCTTTACTCCCGGTTAAAATCGATCGGGTTAACCAAACGTATACCGATGAATTCGTTCTGTCTTGTTACGGAATGGGCCACTCTTTCAAACTATTATTCTCGTTAAGTTCCCGTTATGCCCGGCTTCATCTTTTCGAAGGTAAAGCCGAAACCTATCCCAACCTCTCTTTGTTTGGACTATCGCTCCGAAAACATTTTTCAGGCTCCAAGCTGATTCAAGCCGTAGCAATACCTTTTGAAAGAATCGTTAAGCTGACCTTTGAAGTTTATGAGGAATCGATTGGTTTAGCTGAAAAAGTCATTTACCTGGAACTCACCGGGAAAAGCGCTAATATGATTATTACCGACCAAAACGGCATTATCATCGATCTCTGGCGTAAAAGCAGCGGTCCCCGCGATGAGAGGGAACTGGCGATCGATCTTAAATATGAATTTCCTTCAACCGGAGGCCGCTGGCAGCCGGTTACACTCAGTCAGTCTGATTTTATTAACCTGGCCGCCCAAGTTCCGCCGGAGGTTACCCCCGCTAAATTTTTACTAAAACACTGGTACGGACTTTCCGCAATAATTGTCAATGAAATAAACAAAGACGCTGGTATAAAACTGGATCTTCCCTGCAATCAATATACCGAAACCGACTTCGCCAACCTTTACGATTCATTCCGACAAATGGCGGATTTCATAACTAACGGAGAGTTTGACCCTTGTTCTCTTTATACTGCCGAAGGCAGGATGATGGATTGTTCAGCCTTACCGATTCGTTACCCGGAAACGGGAATGACCGTTAAACCGGTCCCGTGGATTAACCGCGCAGTAGCCGAAATCTTTGGCAACCGACAGGAAAATGAACGTTTTCTTGAAATTAAAAAAAAATTATCAAAAAAAGTCGGCGGAATACTGGAAAAGACCCGAACTAAACTTAGCAAACAAGAAAACGAAGCCGCCCAGGCCGAACAAGGCGAAGAATGGCGAATCCTGGGGGAATTACTTACTACTTACGGCTCCCAAATTAAAAAAGGAAGCAAAGTAGCCCGTTTAACCAATCATTACGACATCAATTATTCGGAAGTCGAAATACAGCTCAACCCGGCACTTTCGGTTTGGGAAAATGCCCAACATTATTTCAAAAAATACCAAAAAGCGAAAAAAGGGCAACTGGCTATCGCCGAACAGATTAAGAAAACCAAAGAAAGCCTTGACTACCTGGAAAGCATTGAAACGATGATTCTTAATGCCGTGAATCCGGCTGACTTAAAACTAATCCAGGAAGAATGGGACTTGGCAACTAACAAACCAGCGAAACGGAATAACCTTTCCAAAAAGAAAGAAGCCCCGGCTGAACCGAGGCAATTTAATACTCCTGCCGGACATGTCTTGTTAGTGGGAAGAAACAATCTCCAAAATGACCGGCTAACCTTTAAAATCGCCGACCCGACTGACTGGTGGTTCCATACCCAAAAAATCCCCGGTTCTCATGTGATCCTCCGCCCTAATCCCGGAAATGCCGTGGATGACGAAACCTTAAACTTTGCCTGCCAACTTGCGGTTTACTTCTCAAAAGCCCGGGAATCTACCAAAGTTCCAGTTGACTATACCCAAAGAAAATATGTAAAGAAACCGCCGGGGGCTAAACCCGGATTTGTAATTTACGATAATTTTAAAACTGGCGTTATTACTCCAGCCCGAGAGCTGTTGGAGACTTTGGGAGTGTTTAAAGAGGTGGAATCTAAAAATTAATGTGCAAACATTGATATAACCATAGAAAAACCAGCCCTTGGTTGGTTTTTCTTATTTCATTGAATGTTCAATAAATATAAACTGACATACTGTTGTCATCTTAGAAAAGTTATAATAAAGGTAAATCGCAAAAATGGGGTCAAAAGATGAATCACTTATTAAAAATGAAGCTATACTTTATGGTGACAGATTGCAAATAATATCTTCACTCTTACTTCCCAAAAGAAACTGCCGTTTTTGTCGGATCCCAAGTATCTCAAACACAAAGGTTTTTTGTTAGCTGATAAGGCTGAGCCATATTATGAATTGATGTATTATCCTTTTGAACAGAATTGTTCTAAACCATGCTTCAAGTCTTGCGCAAAAAACGCTAGAATCGCGGAACCGGGTTTTGTATTGTATTATAGTAACCAGTGCCCCTTTACCGAGAAATATGTTCCTTTACTTGCGGAGGTAGCGAAAAAGAGAGGGGTTGCATTTAAGGTTATCAAATATCAAACGACAACCCAGGCCCAAAACGCGCCCGCACCGTTTACAACATATAGTCTATTTTATAATGGCGAATTCGTGACCAATGAAATCTTATCCGATAAGAAATTTGAAAAGCTTTTGGAGAGTAAGGGATTAATCTAAATTGATCTACACTATACCCTTATATCCTTGGCGTCATCATCCCTTAAAAATTTTTCCAAGGATATGGACCGATATTTATTCTGCCTAGACTGAACTGGATGGCGTTAATCTTTTTTAATATACTATTTCCTGATTTTCATGCTTTCTTTAACAGCTTCGAAATTCTGACGCCAAATAAGAAACTCTTCAACAAATCATTAGCGTTAGGTCGTCCCTGAAATAAACCAAACCTGGGGTTATAAGCCTTGCAGGCGAATACGGCCAGCGGTTTTCGCTTTAAAGCTTTCTTAAAATAGGTAAAGCATAGTCTGGAGGTAAACCACCCCCAAACCGGTATGCTATAGGTAATAAAAACCGCGTAATTTTTAATATCTGGATGATCTTTTACAAAGCTGGTCACTTTCAAAGACGGTAAAGAATTAATATTCGGAGAACCGACAATAACCAGGTCAAAGTCGCGACCTTTCAAATTCCAAGCCTCTTCGATTTTACGGACCCCGGAGTTTAAACAATGGGAGATTTCTTCGGCGACCTTTTCGGTGTTCCCGGTATGGGAATCATAAACCACCAAAATTTTCTTATTTACTTCCTGATATTTTTCTCCATTCATCCATTCCAATTTGAAAATCTGTCCAAAAGTACCCCGCAACCGATTAAAAACCGTAATTTGCCCCAAAACAAAAAAGATAACTAACAACCATTCCAATACGGAAAGCTGAAGTCCAAAAAATACCTTACCATGCCCAAAATATTGAATTAATGTAAAAACAATTATTAGAATGGTACTTGATTTCTTCCCTAACGGTCCTTGCCGCTGCATCTCCACGCCAATGGTTTTCCCTAATATTCCGGTAATATTTATTAATAAGACCGAGACTAACCCGAGCAATGCAAATATCGGATGGCAAAACCTGGACAACCCGATACCAAACATTAAAACTATGTCGGCATAGATATCCGGTACAATTCTCGCGATTTGTTCGCCCATTGGAAGTTGTCCCCGGTTCTGATCCAATAACTCCTCAAAAATGTTCAATAATAATCTAACCAATAAAAAGAACGCTGCTCCCAATAACACTACCGGAGTGGCAAAACCTAAAATGTAATTAAAAGCGGTCACAACAGTTGTTATTAATGCCAAATAGCTCAACCAAGACCTCTTGATAAAATTAAATTTCTTAGTTAGGGGCGATATCTTTGATGTTATAACTGGAAACGAGTCCATTTCAAACCCCTCCTCGCACTTTGATAAGAATCAAATTACTATTATTATCGGATTAAGTCATTAAAACTTAATCCCCAGCAAAATTTCAAGTCCCGGCTTTGACTCTCATTCCCGGTTTCAATTTATTATCCGGTTCTACCACTATTTTGTCCCCCTCTTGCAGCCCTTTTAGTATTTGAATGTAATCATCATTTTCAATACCGGTTTCAATTTGTATTAATTTTAGTTTATTATCTATAATCGCCAAAACATGGTCCGCACCGTCTTTTTCAAAGACCGCCTTATCCGGCACGAAAAGAGTATCCGCTTCCAGCGCGGCGATTATTTTAACATCAACTCCATAGCCAAGTTTGAGAGGTAAATCTAGATAAGGATAATTGATTCTGACTTCTACCCTTTGTTGCTCTACACCCAGGGAAGATAGGGTGGTTTCCGCCTTTGGAGCAATATAAACAATCCTGCCCGGTAATTCCGAGTCATTCAATACCTCACCTGTGAGGATTGCAGTTTGGCCCAGTTTTAATTTTACCGCATCGTCGGTCAACACATCAGCCCTGATATAATAAGCAGAGTTCTCCCGTTCCACTTCGAATAAAGGAGCCCCCGACTCTATGCTAGCCCCACTATCAATATATTTGGCTAAAATCTTTCCGGTAATACCGGCGCGAACAGCTAACCTTCCATTCCCCGGTTCCAGTCCCGGTTTAACATTGACCAAGAGATTTTCAGCCACAATTTTATATTGCTGTTCGGCTTCGATTCGGATTGCCTCAGCCGCAGTTACCGACATTTCCAAGTCATTGATTTCTTCTTCGGAAACAATTCCTTCAAGATAAAGCTTCCGGTATTTCTCCAATTTTTCATTCTTATAATTAAAATCCCGTAAAGCGGCTTTCGCTGAAATACGGGCCTTTTCCATCTCGGCCGCAGCGCTACCCGAATTTAATACTTTCAAAGTTAACAGTGGAGTATTCGGATGGACAACGCTTCCTTCTTTAACTAAGATATCTCCGACCACACCCGACCATTTACTGGAGATTATTTCTCTCCGATCCTTCTCGACTTTTCCTCGGACTTCGATGTACTCCGCCAGCTCACCTCGGAGAGTGGTCCCTACCTGAACTTCGGTCGCCTGAAAATGGTTGAATAAGTACCCTACGGCAACAATAGCCAATCCAATTGTCAATCCCGTAATTGTTTTATTTTTAAACATGCAAAAAACCTCATCCTTCACGATTTTTTAAGACCTCAACCATATTCAAACCGGTAATATTTTTTCTATTAGACAACTGGGCCATGATAATAAAAACTAACCCGCTAATAGCAGTGATCAGGTAAGTCTTCGGATAAATGAATACTTCCAAGGTTATCATCTCGCCGCCGAACATCCTGGAGAGCAATCCGCACATGATTCTACCCAATAAAAAGCCGGGCAAAATCGCCAACATCCCCAAACAAACATTTTCCCTAAAAACGGTCAGCTCGATTTCCCCTGCCGTATAGCCCAATACTTTCAACGAGGCTAATTCCCGGCGGCGTTCCGTAATATTGATAACCGTCGTATTGAAAACAATCGCAAAACCCATTATTGAACCGAAAATGAGCATTAGAATAATAAAAGTATAGATAAATTCCATGAATTGCAGAAACGCCCGGTATGAGTTGACCCGCGACTCCAGAGTTTCAACTCCGGGAATTTTAAAGATTTCCTTCCTAACAATGCGCTCCATACCATTTTCAATACCGAGTAACGCCCCATTGGCAAACCTGCCTTCTTCCAATAAGCCGCCCAGTTCCTCCAAGTCCATATAACAGTTTGCCCCGGCGTACTGTTTGACCGTACCGGCGACCTTAATATCTTTTTTCAGGATTCGCCCCTGATAGGTTTTTAAGGTAATGGTTTCCCCTTTGGTTACCCGCAATTTTTCAGCCAATCTTTCAGCTATCAATATTCCTTTAACGGGAACCGTAACCGTATTATGATTACTGTCGGTCAATCGGTAAAAGGTATTATACCGACTCAGTCCGACTACCATTGTATCTTCTTTCATCCAGCCGTTAATCAGCTGCGCCGGTATTTCCAGCACCGGCTCGGCCTTTCTAACCCCTTTAATCCGGTTTAATTCCAAAGCGTCGTAAAATGAGGAAGGATCTGCAAAAGTTACTTTATAGTCCTGTTTTTGAAAGACAAAAAAATGTTGCTTCAAAAGATAATCGACAGCATCTAAAAAATAAAGTGAAATTATAAAAAACATCATCGTAAAGGCCATGCCTAGTAAGGTTAAAAAGGCCCGTTGCCTACTGCGAAAAATATTTCTTAAACTCATTTTCCAACCGAAAGTCAACCGGTTCCAAATAAAACTGATTTGTTCCAAAAAAATCCGCCGCCCGGCTTTGGGCGTTTCGGAACGCATTGCCTGCGCCGGCTCGATACTCAATATTTTACAGGCTGAATTAAATCCGGCAATCAAACAAACAATCATACTGATTCCGGGGCCGATCAAAAAAACCTCCCAATAAATGGCGCTTTTTAATACCGGTATGTTATATATTTTGGTATACATAGCCGTTAAAATTGAACCGGTATACATACCCAAAAGAGAACCTACCGAAGCCCCGGCCAACCCGATTAACGCCGCATACCCCATGTAATGACCGATAATTCGCCGGTTGGAATACCCGAAAGATTTCAGGACCCCGATTTGAGTTCGCTGGTTATTGATAATCCGGCGCAACATGTTATAAATAATCATCGCTGCTACCGACAAAAATAAAACCGGGAACATCACCGCCATATTTTCCAATTCCGAAAGCTCGTTTTCAATCATGTTATTGCTTAGCTGGTCCTTCCGTTCAACCCCGGTAGTAAACCCATAGGGAACAAGCAGCCTTTCAATCCGATTGATTATCTTTTGGCGATCGGCCTTTGCTGAGAACCTTATATGCAACTGGTTAAAGCAATGATTAAAACCGAACAATTCGAAAGCAGTCGTTTCTTTTATATAAATGACGCCGAAATTTTCCGACGCGGAAAACAAGGAGTCTGCCGATTTCATTGCATAAATAAATTCTGGACTGCTCACAATTCCATCGATTTTGAGTTCATAGATTCGTTTGTCAATGATGGCCTTGATAATTCCACCCTTAGACAACTTATTGTACTCGGCAAACTTTTGATTAATCAGGCATGAATTTTCGACTTGATCATTAAAATATCCGCCGGAAATAACTGCTACCCGGTTCAATACCGGGGACCGGTATTCGGGTAAAGAAATGATTCTTAAAGTGATCCGCCGTTCTTCGCCAACATCAGCCCCGACATCGACACTAATTCGGCCGCAAGCAGAATCAACCCCATCGATTTTTTTTACCCGATCCACAATATATTGCGGTATATAGCTCGCTTCGGCATAATAATCCAGGAACCGGTACTGTTCGTAATAAAGTTCAAGGGAATTTTTTAAATTACGGTAAGATAGGTATGTTGCTGTAAACATGACAATTCCAGCCATTATTACCGCCGCAGCGGCAATAAATTGCCCCTTGGCCTTGCCGATTTCCCTAAACAACATAATATTGAGTTTGTTCATCGCATCTAACCTCTTTACCACTCTACCTTTTCGGGTTCAATCCTTTGTCGGTTTTCAATAATCTCAACAATTTCACCGCTGCTCATTTTGATGACCCGGTCTGCGATTCCGGCGATTGGCTGATTGTGGGTAATTATTATCACCGTTTTCCCGGTGTTTTGATTGATATCGTATAATAACCGCAGCACTTTGACCCCGGTAAGGTGATCCAACGCACCGGTTGGTTCATCACATAAAAGAACTTCCGGGTTCTTAGCTACTGCCCGGGCGATGGCTACTCTTTGTTGCTCCCCTCCGCTTAATTGGGCCGGAAAGTGGCTGGCCCGTTTCCCAAGTCCGACTTGTTCCAAAACTTCATCGACATTAAGGGGATTTTCAGTTATTTCCGTTGCCAGTTCGACATTTTCTCGAACAGTAAGGTTAGGCATTAGATTATAAAATTGAAAGACGAACCCAACTTGATGTCTTCGAAAAGAAGTCAGTGCTTGTTCATTTAGAGCAGAAATATCCATTGCGCCAAAACAGATCCGGCCTTTTGTAGGCGTATCCATACCACCCATGATGTTTAATAAAGTGCTCTTCCCGGAACCGCTTGGCCCTAACACTACCACCAACTCACCTTTGAACAGATTAAAATCAGCATCTTTTAAGGCGGTCACTTTTACCTCGCCCATATTGTATTCCTTGGTTACTTTTTCTAAATTAAAAAGGATTTTCTGATCCATTTTTAACTCTCCTATATCAATATCAAGCATTCTTAATCCCTAGGGCCCTAATAATTATGTCAATGAAAGCTCTTTTTTTGACGTGAAAGACTTCTTTTTGTACAAAAAGGTCTTCGACTGAATGAAGATAAGCGCCTATTCCCATTAATAAAACTGCTGTTGTCTCCTCAGGGTATGATGTTTCAAACAATCTTTCCCTGACTCCTTGCTTGACCACTTCCGTTAAAATCGGTAACAACTTTTTAATGGTCTGGAACATGAAACGTTGGTGCATTTCGGCATTTTCCGGACTATGGGCGTAACTTACCATCCGGTCGTCATATTCGCCAAAATCGAAAATAGCGTCAAAGATGGCTTGCATTTTTTCCAAAGCATTTTTTGAGACATCCAGAACAATATGGTCTATCTTTTGAAGCAATTCTCCTGAATAATGTTCTAAAACAGCCTCTAATACTTGTTCCTTAGATTTGAAATAATAATAGAACAATCCTTGAGCTACGCCAACTTTTTTTACAATATCGCTCACAGCTGTTTCTTCGAAGCCTTTAGTTGCAAACAACTGAAAAGCGGCCATCATTATTTCTTCTTTACGTTCTTCCGGGTCTTTAGTTACTCGCGCCATAGTTAACCCTCCACAGGAATCTAATTTGTTATTGTATCCTTTCATTACTTTCATTATATTTTACTGACTGACTATCAGTCAATAAAATTTCAACGAAATTAACCTTAATTAATTGTTAATCCCCTTTAAACCAATTTTAGAATTTCGATCTCTTTGGCTAAGTTCCTTATTTCGCCATGTCTAAAACAATCAACCGTATGGTCGTTGACCATCCCTATTGCTTGCATCAAAGCGTAGCAAATTGTAGGCCCAACAAATTTAAAACCGCGCTTTTGCAAGTCTCCGCTTAAGGACTGTGATTCGTTTGTCAGGACCGGTACTTCCTTTAGATTCTCCCAATTATTTTGGATAGGTTTATTCTGGACAAAGCTCCAAAGATAATTGGCAAAACTGCCGAATTCTTTTTGGATCTTTAAAAAAGCTTGCGCATTCAAAACAGCCGCTTCAATCTTGCGACGGTTCCGGATAATCCCCGGATTATTGATTAATTGATTGATTTTTTCTTCAGTATAAGCGGCTATTTTTAAAGCTTCAAAGTTATCAAAAGCTTTGCGATAGTTCTCCCTTTTTCGCAGAATAGTAACCCAACTCAAACCGGCTTGTGCTCCTTCTAAAATCAAAAATTCAAATAATGTCCGGTCGTCGATAACCGGGACACCCCATTCCGTATCGTGGTATTCGATGTATAACGGATCGCTTCCCGCCCAACCGCATCGGAATAATTCTTTGGCATCTCTATCTTTCATAGAAACCTTTCAAACCTTTCTTTTTTGGCTTTACAGATCGGACAAACCTCTGGTGGCTCATTACGGGCGGACAAATAACCACAAACTTTACAACGCCATACGGGATATGCCAGATTTTTGATTTCGCCGCTATTTGAATTGGTAGTCAATTTTTTTAGTCGCTCCTCTCGTCCCGGTCTTCTTTCCGGGATCGGCTTAGCTTTTGCTTCACCTTTATGAATTTTATCCGATACATATAACGCGCAATAACATGCCCCATGTTCAGTTAGATCAGGATCCCGATAATCACAGGGACAGATTATATCTAAATCTTCTTCTTTTTTTCCGGAAGACAGCCGACAGGGACAGGCCTGATATCCGTACCTTGCCTCATTAATCAGCAAAGACTCGATCAAGGCTTTAGTAACCTCTAGATCCGGGTTGAGATGATAACCGGCGGCCTCCATTTCTTGTAGTAACTTGTGATAAGCCTTCTCCAAATCTTCGGGTAAAATTTGCATCTCTTTACTCATTTCCCGAATTCCTTCCGAATCTGTTCTTCTTCGAATCCGATAATACACTTAGCATTATTGATAACCAACGTTGGAAATGAACCACTGGGGTTCCAGCGCCCAATTTCCTGTTGGATTTTTTGACTATCTTCGCCAGATAATAAATCAACGTCGATAAAATCGTAAGCGATACCCAGTTCGTCCAAGAGTTTTTTAGTCTTTCGACACCAGATACATGTACTCAGGGCATACAGCAATACCTTACCTTTATTTTCAACTGTTTCCGGCTTCAACTCGCTCATTCATTCCTCCAAAAGTATATGGATTTATCTTTCATATATTACGATTTGCTAAATCACTTCGCTTTATAATCTCTTTATCCTTCAAGATATCTTTAAACAACAAGAAGGATTTGGCTACAAAGGGAAGAATAATTATCTTCCATGAATAAAGTTATTTGTGTTTACAGCTCTTCCAGCTGCTCAATCGACTGTCATTATTTCGAAGTGGCGGAAGGATTAGGTGAAGCGATTGCCTTACGTGGCGACAAGCTTTTATTCGGAGGCGGCTTGATTGGATTGATGGGCGCTACTGCCAAAGCGGTCCATAAACATCACGGTAAAGTGATCGGGGTTATTCCAAAGGCCTTAAACGTGATGGGAGTAGTTTATGATAGCTGTGACGAGCTGATTGTAACCGAAGGAATGCGGGAACGCAAAGCGATCATGGACGCCCGTTCCGATGCTTTTATCGCCCTACCCGGTGGGTTCGGCACCCTGGAAGAAATCCTGGAGATTATTACTTTGAAACAACTAAAATACCACAACAAACCGGTGGTAATAATAAATACCAATGGTTTTTACAACCGGCTGCTGGCGCAATTTGAGGAAATTATCGACCAAAAGTTCGCCAAACCGGAATCGAGAGGTTTGTATTTTGTAACAAACGATCCGAATGAGGCTTTGGAACATATTGATTCCTATCAGCCGGTGATTATTAAAGAAAAGTGGTTGACGGATATAACCTAAGTTTCCAAATTATTTGATATAGTATTTAATACTTACAGTAGCCACTTCGTTTACCATCAAAACTTCTTCGGGTAATGACCATTCAATGTCAAATGCTTTAATTTCATCCATAATCATTCTTTGATAGACAAGTGAACAGTCTAAGGCTATTTTATTATTAATACGATATAACCAGCCAATACCTAAATGATATCCCGAACCATAATATGTAGCATCATCAATCTCATTACTGTTATAATCAATCACATTATCTTTCACAGAAAACCTACAAGTACCATATCCTATTAATCCATAAACCGCATTTTTATTGTTAGAAAAGTATTTATATTTTTTTATTGTAGCATTTAATAGTTGTAATTCGGAACCATCTCTCATTTTACCAGAGATTGTATCCCAAGAATAATCATGTTCAGATAGAGAATAACTTATTTCAAAAGCATATGATTCATTATAAAAACCAAATAAAATCCCTTGTCCCAATTCTGCTGTATGTTCATAAAGGTAATACTCAATTTCCGTATCCCTTATCCAATTACTTGAATCGCCATCAAAATCTCCTTCAATATTAACATATGGCATAGATAATCCTATATAGAATCCCTCATTTGGAGCTTCTGCCAATACTTGAGTTGTTAACCCCAAGGTTAAGGTTAGAAATAAAATTAAAAATATATAAATTTTATTCAAATCAATACCTCCTAATCTCACTTGTAATTAAAAAAAGTAATTTATCCCAAGAGTATACCTGCTTCCTCTTCCATCAAAATCTCCTTTTGGTTCTCTCTCTGAACCAAAACCTTTAAGACGATTAATTCGAATTTGATAATATACTGCTGAACCATTTATAGCCAATTTTTTATTGATATGTAATAAAAAGCCCAAACCGGCTTCTAATCCGTAACCAGTAAAGATTGAATCGCTGTAAGTCGTAATATCGTCTTCCTTGTAGGATCCATCTTCCATGGTGAATTTTGGGAAGTTGGCCCCGATTTGCCCACAAAATCGAAATCTGTTATCAAATAAGTTTATCCAGTAATGTTTTATATTAAACCCCCATACCTCATATTCACCATCGCTTTCAAAACTATATACTTCGTCCGGTTCAAAATCACCACTACCATCAAAATCATAAACGCCAAGAAACGACGTTTCGTGGGTTGAACGAATATAAAAAATTTCCCCAGCTAGATTATGTTTAATCCCGCCAATTAAAAACCCATAACCCGAGCCGCTATCGACTTTTGGTACCCGACACATTGTCGAACTTTCTACGAAATCATATGTTGTCCTACCATTAAAGTCACCTTTTAAACTATTTTCTACATTTATTAATCCAAAATAGTACTTTTCATCATCCGCCCGACTAACTGAAGCTAGCCCAAAAACCAATACTAAAAATAAAACTCCAAAAACCAAACTTTTTATCAATCTTTGTCTTATTCTCACCGATTTAACCTCCGGTTAAAAATTAAAGCCATTTTTCCTTAATAAGCCATTAATAATCATAACATGAAGAATTATGTTAAACAACCCATTTATCCTAAATATTTACTTTGAACTTGCTGATTTCCCACCAATCTCAAACACGGATTTTAACTTCTCCAACGCCGTAAGTCCGATCAAAATAGTTAAACCGGCAATAAACATCGTAAGGATGAACAAAAAATAATATTTGAAAGTCCACTCCAGAGCGGAAACTATTTTTTGCGCCACTGAAGATTTAATTTGAAGCGCTTTTTCTATTAAAGACACTTTTACAGTACAAAATTCATTAGTAGCGTCATAGTCGCCTAGCTGGACGCCGAGATTTTGGATCTGTTCTTCTATCTCCAGGATTCGGTTCTCGAGATTGACAAATTCATCGATTTTGCCGCCTTTTAATTTTAAAGCAAGTAATGCAGACCGGGTTTGTTCCAGGGACTGGCGCTTTCCCTTTAATTCCTTAAATTCATTGGTCTTATCAACTTTATTTATATTTAAGGACTGTAAATGGCCGATCTTTTTCAACTCAGGAATTATATTATCGAATTCATGGGGAGGGACACCAATCGCCATTTGTAAGGACCTTGTTCCCGGCAGGCCTGAGTTGTTTTCAAACTGAATCAATGCTTTATACTTAGTAATAGCAGACCTAATCTTTTGTTCGTCTTTTTCAAAATTATTACTACTTGTATTTATATCGGCGATTTTTTGATATTTTTGATCGACATTATAGGAGTGTCCCCCTTCTTGCAAAACCATTTTGGAGCTGGCTACATTTTTAACCTTATATTCAAACCGGTCCCAACCGGAGTAAACATTAGAATAATTACTTAACGAGTATGCCGGGCGGTTAAATTCAAAACCGAACCGGAATAAAAATAAAAGCAAAAATCCAATTCCGCAAACAATCAACCCCTGTTGTACGGCTTTAATTCTTTTTTGATTCATAATAATTCCTCCCATTTCTGTCTTTGAAAAATATTTAATACCAAATATTTATTGTTTGTGATTCGCTAATTATCTCATTTTTACCTTCATTATTTTAACAATACACCCAAAAAAAGAAAAAACAGTAGGTTTTCAAGTTTACCTACTGTTTTAATATCTCTCTGTGTCTCTGTGCTTATCTAGAAAATGCTATCGATGCTTGTCGATCCACATCAACTTTTCATTATATAACGTGGGTCAACAGGATGTTGACGTGGACGACTTTGTGGCAAAAAAAATATTTATTTATTATTACAAACGTAAGTCAATTAGATTCTAATAAATCCCGATTAGAAATTAACTCCCAATCCTGCTTCCATACTGGCGCTATCCAAATGGTAATCATACAAAGCCCCGGCGTATAAGAACATATTTTCAGTAACCCTCATTTGGCCTTGAGCTTCGAAATACAAAGAAAAATAGGCCCAATCTTCCGGGTCCTTTTCTTCATCAAAGCAGACCATTGACAATCCAGCGCCAAAATAGGCTTGAAACATATCATTGACCGGATAATTCTTGTAAGCCCCAAAATGGGAAATGGTCCCATCTTTGCCATATCTGGAAAAATTGAACCGTAACAAATGCTCTTCCTGAAATAGGGTTGACGCTTGTAACTCATAATAAAGATTGTCATAATCCTTGGACGAGTACTCCAAGCCAATACTACCGTTAGAAGATAACGGAACTAAAATGCCGATTCCGGAGCCGGCAAAAGACCCCATGGTATCTCCTTTAATATCTCCCCCGTTAAAATCATTATAAATTCCGTAAAACAAAATTTTGTCAAATTCGTTAGAAACAGGTGAAGCTATCGCAGAAATGGAAGTAAATAGGAGTAATACAATTACCGCAATCCAAACATAAAATACCCTCATTTATAACCTCCGCTTAATTATTAATCTTATATTAGATATGAGAATTGCATAATTACCTTAGTTGACCCTTCGGCCCACAATATATAGTGACAAACCCAGATGTATCTATCAATATATTGTGAGCTGATGCTTAAATTTTATATTATGCAATTCTCTCAGATGGTTGTTGATAATAATGAAAATCCTGTTAATTCCTATTTAAAACCTTGCTTTAGACAGGATTTACACGGATGAACACGGATTTTTCAATAATAATTTTCACAGAGACAGTCTATTATCTTTACATGATTTAAATGACTGACAGGATTAAAAAAGAAATCCCGTAAATCCGTGTTAATCCTGTCTATAAAGAATATTATTTTGACAAGAATATGGGATTGACACGGATTTTATAAATCAATAATTTCATCGACAGATAGAATATTTAAGTCCGATTATAAATAAGGGACTGTTACTTTTACTTTAGGAGTATCTTCAACATAATCATCTAAAACCTTTTAGTTAATTATTTCAATAATTAACAAATCTTAAATCAAAAAACAAAAAAGCGGGAACCATTAAGCTCCCGCTTTCTTTATTGATGTAAATTACTTATTTCTTTTTACCCTCAACCACAGCCTGGGCTGCAGCCAACCGAGCTATAGGAACCCGGAACGGTGAACAGGAAACATAGTTCATTCCAACACGGTGACAGAATTTAACCGAGTCGGGATCACCGCCGTGCTCGCCGCAGATACCGACTTTCAATTCTTTTCTGGTGCTCCGGCCGCGATCAATACCAAACTTAATTAGCTCGCCTACACCTTCTTGGTCGATAGTTTGGAACGGATCATCCTTTAATATTTTCTTATCCAGGTAATCCGGTAAGAAACCGCCAATATCATCACGGGAGAAACCAAAGCTCATCTGGGTCAAGTCATTGGTTCCGAAAGAGAAGAACTCGGCTGTTTCCGCCATTTTACCGGCAGTTAAGGCAGCGCGCGGAATCTCGATCATGGTTCCGAACATATAGGGAATCTCTTTAAGACCGAGTTTTTGACATACTTCACTATATACTCTGTCAACCATCTTTCTTTGATCATTTAATTCGTTAACAGTGCAGGTAACCGGGATCATAATCTCCGGATAAGCCTTTTTGCCTTCTTTGACCAGCTCGCCGGCAGCTTCAAGAATAGCCCTGATCTGCATCTCGGAAACTTCGGGATAGGTGATTCCCAAACGAACTCCGCGGTGGCCAAGCATTGGGTTGTTCTCGCGTAATCCTTCACCGCGTTTTTTAACTTCGGCCAAATCTACACCAAGTTCTTTCGCCAAAGCGACCAATTTGTCCTCGGAATGAGGCACGAATTCATGGAGCGGCGGATCCAGCAAACGGATTGTGATCGGCAATCCATTTAATACTTCCATAGTAGCTTTAATATCATTCTTTACGAATGGGAATAGTTCATTCAGAGCGGACCGTCGTTCCTCAGCGCTTTTACTCATAATCATCTTTCGGAGCAGGAATAACGGCTTATCGCTTCCTTCACCGTAGAACATATGCTCAGTCCGGAAGAGCCCAATACCTTCGGCACCGAATTGGACCGCCTTGGCGGTGTCTTTCGGAGCGTCGGCGTTAGTCCGGATTTTTAATGTTTTAATCTGATCGCAAAGTTTCATGAGGTCTAAGTATGATGGGTTGTGTTCGAGATCAGCGTCAACCAACGGAAGCTCTCCCTCATATACCAAGCCTCTAGTGCCGTTGATAGTTATCCAATCGCCTTCTTTGATAATTTGACCATTCTTAGTAATGAAAGTTTTTCCAGTGACTTCAATCTCTGAACAACCTACCACACAGCATTTGCCCCAACCACGGGCGACTAAAGCGGCATGGGAAGTCATACCTCCCTTGGTGGTTAGGATTGCCTGGGCTTTGTGCATGCCGTCGACATCTTCAGGAGAAGTTTCTTCACGGACTAAGATTACTCTCTCCCCCTTGGAGGCCCATGCTACGGCGTCTTCGCTGGTAAATACGGCGCGTCCTTTAGCGCCGCCGGGTCCGGCAGGAAGCCCTTTGGCAATCGCTTTGGCGCTCTTTTCGGCAGCCGGATCAAGCATCGGTAGAAGCAACTCGACTAATTGGGTCGGTGCTACCCGCATTACTGCGGTTTCAGCATCAATTAATTTTTCTTTCTGCATCTCGGTAGCCATCCGGACGGCTGCGACACCATTTCGTTTGCCAACCCGGCATTGCAACATGTATAAAGTACCTTTTTCAATAGTAAACTCAATATCCTGCATATCGTGATAATGCTTTTCCAGGCGATTTTGGATATCGTATAACTCTTTATAAATCTTCGGCATTGTTTGTTCTAGAGTAGGAAGATGCGCGCTTTGATCATTCTTGGAATATTCGTTGATTGGGGCCGGAGTACGGATACCGGCAACCACATCCTCGCCCTGAGCGTTAACTAGATACTCGCCGTAAAATTGGTTTTCTCCATTACCGGGGTTTCGGGTAAAAGCAACACCGGTTGCTGAATCTTCACCCATATTACCAAAGACCATCGATTGGACGTTAACCGCAGTGCCCCATTCATCGGGAATTTTTTCAATCCTACGGTATTCTACAGCCCGTTTACCGTTCCAACTCATGAAAACAGCGCCGATTCCACCCCAAAGTTGATCCTCGGGATTCTCAGGGAAAGGTTTGCCAAGAACATCCTTGACAATCTGTTTAAACTCGGTTACTAATTGTTTCAAATCGTCGGCGGTTAAATCGGTATCGTTCTTGTAACCTTTTTTCTTCTTGACCTCCTCCAAACGCTCGTCAAGAATCTTTCGAACACCTTTGCCATCTTTTGGTTCGATACCTGCGGCTTTTTCCATGACGACATCGGCATACATCATAATTAAACGCCGATATGCATCATAAGCAAAACGCGGGTTATTTGTCTTTTCGATTATACCTTTAACAGTTTCATCATTTAACCCAACATTCAAAACGGTATCCATCATTCCGGGCATCGATTTTCGGGCTCCGGAACGGACAGAAACCAACAGCGGGTTTTTAGTGTCCCCAAACTTTTTACCCATCAATTTTTCCACTTTTTCAAGGGCTTCTTTGACTTGGGCCTGAAGTTCCTTGGGGTAAGATTGTTTGTTTTCATAATAGTATGTACAAACTTCAGTAGTAATGGTAAATCCGGGAGGAACCGGCAGGCGAAGCGCGGAGTGTCCGGCCATTTCCGCCAAGTTTGCTCCTTTTCCACCCAACAGGTTCTTCATTGACTCATTTCCGTCGGCTTTTCCGCCACCGAAAGAGTAAACGTATTTTGCCATCTAATTACCTCCTAAGTATTGATAGTGTATCTATTATAAAAGAACGTTAATCCGAAAAGTATGATTCGCGATTTTTGATTTAAGTTCCTCCCTCGATTCATAAATTTTTAGTAAAAAGTCGTCCACGTCAACTTCCTGTTGACCCAAGCGAAAACATGAAAATGGGTTGACGTGGATCGACAAGCATCGATAGCATTTTCTAGGTGGGATGAAGAAAAGATATATCCGATTGATTAATTCGGATTGAAGAACCCTTTAATTCTCGATTGAATTTCATTTTTAAACTTAAATAAAAAGATTAATTGAATCACAACCGCAGCCCAGAAAAATAAGGGATTTACCTGAGAAAAGCTAAATAAAACCGGTAAAATGCCGCAAAATAAGCTAACAGTTAACACCCAATCCTTACTTAATAACAGGACTTCTAAGGCAAAACCAATACCGGTCAAAGCAATAACAGGCTTTAAATAAAATACCCCACCAAAATATACTGCCAAACCCACTTCAGGACCTTGTTCGGATTGACGCCAAAGGGGGTATAATACTCCAGCCATACCGCTTACCAATCCCAAGGCTGGCCAAAGCGGATTACCTTCACTCAGCAAATCTGCAGTTAAGACCCCACCAAGCCCAATGAAGAATGGTGCTAGGACCGATTTAAACCGGCCCAAAAGATTATTCTTCTTTTGACTCGACATTTTTCTTTGAAAAGTATTACCGGTTAACCCTGCTACAAAGTAAATAAAAATTAACCATAATATTTGCATTAACATTCCATTTAAGAAAATCAGCCTTCCGTTAATTCATTTAAAAAGTCTTTGGCAGCCTCTACATCCCGCCCTATTTGGGTACGCAAAGCCTCAGGGCCGGCAAAACGATTTTCCGGTCTTATAAATTTAAGAAATTCAACACGGATGTTTTTGTGATATAAGTTAAGCTCAACATCGAATAGATAAATTTCTACTAATGGATGGTAATCTCCAAAGGTAGGCTTGATCCCCACATTGGCAATGCCAAAATATAAATGATCATTAATGAATATCCTCACTAAATATACACCGTAACAGGGCAATAAGTATTCCGGTTCCAAACGAATGTTGGCTGTAGGATAGCCTAACTTCCGGGCTAACCGTTCCCCCTCAATAACTTCACCTTCAATTAAAAAATTATACCCAAGCATCCGATTAGCTTGTTCAATATGGCCTTCAGCCAATAGTTGCCGAATTTTTGAGCTACTAATTATTGCGCCGTTTTCTTTAATCGGGGCTATTTTTTCTAAATAAATCCCTTTATCAACTACCATTTCTTCTAACAACAGATAGTCACCACGCCCGGCTGAACCAAAACGAAAATCATGCCCAACCACCAAAGCTCGAATATTTAAACCATCCATCAGCCAAGCATTAAAGAAAGTTTCCGGTTCCAAACCGGCAAAATTTTCAGAAAACTCAACCTCCAAAAGGGCATCTAATCCTTGTTTGGTTAATAGTTCCCTCCGAACTATAGGCATATTCAATAATAATGGAGCTTCCCCCAATACACTTTCCGTATGTTTGGAAAAAGTTAAGGCAATTGCTAAACTATCTAATTGACTGGCCTTGGCTATTGTATGCCGAATAATAGCTTGGTGACCGCGGTGTACTCCGTCAAAATTACCAATGGTTACCACCGAACTCTTCTTTGATTTACTGATTTCCTGTCTCGCTTGTAAAATAGAATTCCAAAGTTTCATATTTTACTCCGTTTAATCTCTAACCCTAATTATATTGAAATACCTTTACCGGTTGCCAAAATCGATAAGAATTGTTATCTATTAACTTTAATATGGCAATTGTTTTATTGGTACCAATTTCCAATGCTTTGACCAGGCTACCGGTGGTTTCAACTTTATCATACTTATAAAAAGATAACTTACCGCCGTTTTTAACTTTTAAAAGGTCTGAATCTTCGGGATAAATAGAGGGTAAGTGGCCTAAAACTTCAGTTATGGGTAAGATCAGTTCATCCAATCGGCCCGCTTCAGCCCATTCACTGACCCGGTTTAGAGATACTGCTTGTTCCAAACTGAAAATACCGGATTGTAAACGAAGTAAGCTGCCCATATGTGCCCCACAACCAAGCTTTTCTCCAAGGTCATCAATTAATGTCCTGATATAGGAACCCTTAGAACAGGTAATTAGGGAAATCATCCGATCATTAAAACCATAAACGCTTTTAGCCCCTTCTATGTCCCATTTATAAACCTTAATCGGACGTGCGCTACGTTCGACCATAATGCCTTGACGAGCTAAATCGTATAATTTTTGTCCTTTTACCTTAACCGCTGAATACATTGGAGGAACCTGTTGGATATCCCCCGTGAGTTCCGTAATTGCCTTATTTATAATTTTAATCGTTAAATTAGTTTCGGGATGTTCGGAGATAATCATTCCCGAAGCGTCTTGGGTATCAGTCCTCTGGCCTAAAACTACCTCAGCCCGATATACTTTGATGGATTCATCCAAAAAAGAAAAAGAACGGGTTGCTTGTCCCAACCCCACCACTAAAACACCCTCTGCCTCCGGATCTAAAGTACCGGTATGACCAATCTCCGCTTGCTTTAAAATCCTGCGTAATTTAGCGATAACCTGGTGGGAAGTTAAACCCCGCTCTTTATTAATTATTAAAATCCCATGCCACATGGTCAACGAGCCTCATAATACTCTGAGACAAACTTTAGAACATCCTTAACAACTTGATCGACCGGACCGTTTATCGTACATCCGGCTGCTCTGGCATGACCGCCCCCACCGAATTTTGCGGCTAATTTACTAACATCTACATTTACTGATGAACGCCAGCTTAGTTTAACCTCATTGGCACGCAATTCTTTAAATAAGATTCCAACCTCCACTCCTTCGATGGAGCGGGCATAATTCACAAAACTCTCGGTTTCCTCGTTTTCCACCTGAAACTTGTTTATCATTGGTTGATCCAGGACCATCCAGGCGACTTTACCGCCAATACCCGTTTTTAAAGTACATAATACTTCGCCCAGTAATCGGACAGAAGAAAAACTTTTTTGTTCATGAACTTGCTCGGCTATCTTCGATGGTTCAATGCCGTATTCTTTCACCAAAATCGAAACTAATTCCAAAGTAAAAGACGAAGTGTTGGAGTATCTAAAAAAACCAGTATCCGTTGCAACCGCCGTATATAATGCGGTTGCAACAGCCCGGTCAAAGGCAAAGTTGGCCTCTTTGAATAAACGATAAATAACCTCTCCGGTAGCCGCAGCTTGAGGATGATTAAGATTTAAATCACCAAAACCGGTATTAGTGATATGATGGTCAATGTTAACAACGGTAAGACCAGGTATGCTCCACGTTTCCCATGAAATAGCACAACGGTCCTTTTCCGCGCAATCCACTGAAATCAAAACCTCAGGCGAAAAAGAAAGGTCCCGTTCCTTTTTGATTAGTTCACTCCCCTCAAGAAATGAATATACGGAGGGGATCCCTTCGGAGCAAATTAACTCGAATTTTTTTTCAAACTTTTTCAATACAAAGCCAATAGCCAATAATGAACCTATTGCATCTCCGTCAGGGTGAACATGACAGGTAACTATAAAGCGGTCGTTAGCTTTGATAAGTCTAAAAAAACCTTGCCAATCCAGATTCAATTAGGATTCTCCTCTTTGCCTTGTTTTACTTTTTCCAGTAATTCAAAAATTCGCGAACCTCTTTCAATGGAATTATCAGCAATAATATGGACCTCAGGAGTATGACGCAATCTAATCCGCTGACCCAATTCGGAACGGATAAACCCCTTAGCGCTTTCCAATCCTTCCATGGTCAACCTTTTAGTTTCATCATCTCCGTAAATACTAACAAATATTTTTACATGACTATAATCATTTGATACTTCAACATCGGTCACGCTTACAAACCCGATCCGCGGGTCTTTTAAATCCCTTTGTAAAATGGACCCGAATTCCGATTTTATTAACTCGCGTAATCTTTCGGTACGATGTTCCGCCATTATTATATCCCCCTTTATATAGGATGAAATAAATTTCTGAGACTTGCATTCCGTTATTTCATCCTATTACAGCTGTTATAAGTTGAATTACATTCATTATTTTTTCTTCATGGCCGGATGTTAAATAGAAATTCAATTCAACTTATATACTCAACTTTCGCACTTCAAAAATGCCTTACAGTATAGCCGTATCAATAAAAATCAATTCTTGAAAATATCGATGGTTTAACGATTTTTCAAGAATTGGTTTCCTTTAAACCATCGCTTTACTGCATAAAAATCAAGGTGCGAAAGTTGTATTTATATTAAGAGGTAAAATTTCTTTTAATATTTTAACTATTTAGCAGAAGTCCTTTTGATTTCCTCCATGGCATAGGCCTCAATAATGTCTGCCTCTTTTATATCATTATACTTCTCTAAACCGATACCACATTCAAAACCTTCCGCAACTTCACGGGCGTCATCCTTAAACCGCTTTAAGGAATCAATTTTGCCGTCGTGAATAACAATGTTGTCACGGATTAGGCGAACACTGGAATTTCGGTTTATTTTACCCTCCAAGACATAACACCCGGCAATATTACCAACTTTGGGAACTTTATAAACCACCCGTATTTCAGCCCGACCGGCGATTACCTCTTTGTATTCGGGAGCCAACATTCCTTCCATCGCCTTTTGGACATCATCGATGATTTCATAAATAATTCGGTAAAGACGGATGTCGACACTTTCTTTCTCTGCAATCCGCTTAGCCATCGGATCAGGGCGAACGTTAAAACCAATAATTACCGCATTTGATGCTGAAGCTAACATTACATCGCCTTCACCGATACCGCCAACTCCGCCGTGAATTACCTTAACCCTGACTTCATCATTAGTTAGGCGTTCCAGCGATTGGCGAATCGCTTCCACTGAACCTTGGACGTCGGCCTTAAGAACAATTTTTAAGTCTTTTATTTCGCCCTCTTTAATCTTAGTGAATAAATCATCCAAGGTTACCTTTTGATTTTGTTTTAATTCGTTTTCTCGTTTCAGCTGCATTCTTTTGTCAGCTAAGCCACGCGCCATACCTTCGGTAACAGCATGGAGAATGTCTCCGGCTTCCGGGAGTTCATCAAATCCTATAACCTCTACCGGAGTCGAAGGACCTGCTTTTTTAAGTTTTTTACCTTTATCATTAATCAACACTCTAACTTTACCGGCAGCAGCCCCTGCAATAATCGTATCTCCGATTTCCAAAGTTCCGGTTTGAATCAACACTGTCGCGACCGGACCCCGACCTTTATCTAATTTGGCTTCGATAATCGTCCCTTTAGCTGCCCGATCCGGATTAGCTCTTAAGTCTTTCATATCCGCCACCAGCAAGATCATTTCCAATAAATGCTCAATGCCTTCACGTTTCTTGGCCGAAACCGGAACGAAAATAGTATCTCCGCCCCACTCTTCAGCGACCAAACCGTATTCAGTCAGATCCTGTTTGACTCGGTCAGGATTTGCTCCCGGTTTATCCATCTTATTAACAGCTACAATAATTGGTACATTGGCGTCTTTAGCATGGTTAAGCGCTTCCACGGTTTGAGGCATTACCCCGTCATCGGCGGCAACTACCAAAATAGCGATATCAGTGGCCTGAGCCCCACGAGCCCTCATCGCCGTAAAGGCCGCATGACCCGGGGTATCCAAAAAAGTAATTTTTCTCTCTTTTAACTCAACCTGGTAGGCTCCGATGTGTTGTGTGATACCACCAGCTTCCTGAGCAATAACATTTGTTTCCCGAATCGCGTCCAACAACGATGTTTTTCCATGATCAACATGGCCCATGATTGTTACCACCGGGGGCCTTAAGACTAAAGATTCCGGATCATCCTCAATTTCTTCTACCTGTAGTTTTTCTTCCTCGGTAAGAGCGGCTGAAGCACTAATCTTATATTCGTCAGCCAATAAAATCATTGTATCCATGTCAATCTCTTGGTTAATATTGGCCAATACCCCTAAACTCATTAACTTTTTTATTACATCGCCGGCCGCTACTTCGATCAACTGAGAAAAGTCTTTCACCGTCATTGAAGGCGGCAATTGGACCGATTTAACATTGGTAACCGGACCTTTCGGCTTAACCTGTTTAGCAGGTTGATGTTGGATTGGTCTCGAATGTGGACGGTTCCCGTTAGGTCGCGCCACCGGTCCCCGCGCCGCCACCTCTGGTCCGGGTTTACGCTGTTTATTAAAGGGTTTTTGATTTTGTTGATTAAATGTCTTTTGTGGCTGATTACTCCCTCTTTGTTGCTTTTGGTTAGAATTAGCATCATTCCTGGTCGGTCTGGGCTTTCCATTATCTTCAATTCTTCCAGGTTTAACTGCACCGGGGTGTATTTCCGGTTTTGCTCCGGGTTTAGGTCCGGGTTTCGGCTCAGTTTTAAAGCCCGGTTTAACTTGCTTTGCCTGGGCCGACTGATTCGGTTTTGACCGTTCCTCAACTTGTGCCGAAGCAGGAGACGCCTTTTCGGGACTTCCTTTTAGTGGAAAGTGCTCGGTTTTAGGATTTGTCGATCCGGTAGGTACGGCTTTTTGAGCACTCGGCGCCATAGGCATTTCTTTTGGACCAGATTTAACTACCGATGTTTGTTTAGGTGTTTCCGGAATAGCTTCAGTTTTAACAGGTTCCGATGGTGTAGTTTGTGGAAATCTTGCCTGTTTTTGACTGGGAAATGCCAGTCGCGCTTGATCAACAAATTTATCTTCGATAGTGCTCATATGATTCCGGACGTTAGCGCCTATACCATTCAGATAATGCATTAATTCTTTGGGTGATATCCCCAATTCCTTACCTAATTCATGAACCCTTACTTTATTAATGGTGCTCACCCCCATCATTGAATAACGAACCAATTGCGCCGGCAAATTGTTTTGAAGAAACCCCGATTACGCCTCGTCCCGGCTTACCAATCCAATGGCTTAATTCGGAAAGGGCGCCGAAACAATAAAATATAACTAGGTTTTCCTTACATAAATATTCAAATTTTTTAATAGTCCTGGCAGAAAGATCTGCGGCGCAAATAACTAATTTAATTTGTCCCTTCTTGATTCCCGCCTCAACAGCAGCGCTACCACTAATCAGCACACCGGCTTTGGCGGCAAAACCAAGTAAGGTTTGCAATTGTTTCATTTTATTAAATCTGAAAGTTTATTCTTTAAATCTTCCTTAATTCCAGTGGTTATTTCGAATTCCAACGCCTGGGCAAGCAAAGCCCCTTTAAATGCTTTTTCCAGACATTCCGGACTTAGACAGATGTAAGCGCCTCGACCAGCCTTTTTACCGGTAGGATCGACAATCACCGTTCCATCCGGAGTTCTAACGACCCTTACCAATTCCTTTTTTGGTTTTACGGTCCTACAACCCAAACAAGTCCGTTGGGGGATTTTTTTAATTTTCAAAATTTATTCCCCCTTGTCTTTTTTCTTGGCCTTTGACACCTTTTTTAGTTCATCCCCAAAAAGCTGCCCGATAGTGAAGCCCCCTTCATCTGCCGATGGTGTTAAATTATCTTTTACGTTAGTTTTTTTAGATTTTTTCTCCTTGGGACTATCATTACTTTCTGCCTCCCGTTTTTCCAATACATCACTGAAGAAATACCCGTCTTCTAAAGATATTGGTTCATCATCCAGTTCAATTCGGGCCAGTTGCTTGGAAACCGCCTTACTCTTTTTAGTCTTTTTCTTAACGACGACTTTTTCTTCTTCTTCTTCTTCTTCCTCTTCCTCTTCACTGTCGACTATAGGTTCAAGTTGGTCCTCCGGTTCCTTTTCAGTTTCGGCTTCTGCCTTATAGTCTTTAACTTCAGCCGGATATTCACTCTCGGTAGAAATATCGTCTTCCGTAGGAGTATCTTCCTGAACAGATTCCCGAAAACCAATTTCCTCATATACAAGGCGTTCAATTTCTTCCGATTGCTCGGATGCTTGAGACTCACTTTTAATATCAATCTTCCAACCGGTAAGTTTAGCTGCCAAACGGGCATTTTGGCCTTCTTTTCCGATAGCTAAAGAGAGTTGAAAATCCGGGACAATTACAATCGCGGTTTTCTTGGTAGGTAGTATTTTAACATCGCTAACTTTGGCAGGACTTAATGCATTAATAATGAATTCAATCGGTTCGGTGCTCCAGGGAATAACGTCAATCTTTTCACCCTTTAACTCTCTGACAATCATCTGGACTCGAATACCCCGAGCTCCAACGCAAGCTCCAACCGCATCTATTTGATGGTCACGGCTATAAACGGCAATTTTGGAGCGGTGGCCAGGTTCACGGGCTACTGATTTAATTTCAACGATTCCATCTTGGATCTCGGGCACCTCAAGCTCAAACAGACGTTTTAACAATCCGGTTCTAGTCCTGGAAAGCAATACTTGAGGCCCCTTAGTAGTTTTTTTAACCTCAACCACATAAGTTTTAAGCCTCGTCCCCTGCTCATAGCGTTCATTCGGCATCTGTTCGTTGGCGGGAAGAATTCCTTCAATCCGACCCAGGTCGACAAAGATATTTCGTTGTTCAAACCGTTGCACTACACCGGTGATCAGATCCCCGACCCGGTTGATGAATTCATCATAGATAAGGCTTCGTTCAGCTTCCCTGATCCGCTGAACTACAACTTGTTTCGCTGTTTGGGCCGCTATTCTTCCAAATTCTTTCGGAAAAATCTCGAATTCAACCAAATCTCCCAATTCATAGACAACATCGATTTTCTGGGCTTCTTCAAGACTTATTTCGTTCTTGTCATCTTCAACTTCATCGACAACGGTTTTATGGGTGTACACATGAAAAGCGCCGGTACCCGAATCAATTCGGACTTCGATGCTTTGCGCGACTTTTTGATCCCTTTTATAAGCAGACGCTAAAGCGGTTTCAATAGCATCAAGTAAGATCTCCTTACTAATTCCTTTTTCGCGTTCAATCTGCTCAAGGGCATCCATAAACTCGTGGTTCATTTCCGTTTTTTACCCCCTTCTTCACCATAAATTTCAAAAATCAAGTTTGCCTTAGCAATTTCATTCCGGGGAATTTCCACTATATTTGATTCATCGATTTTCAGCGCTATCTTCCGCTCCGAATCGTCCCCAACCATTCCTATTAATTCTCCACGGTATGTTTTTTGGTTATTAAAGGCCTTAATTAACTTAAGTTCAACCTTTTTTCCAGCAAACCGAATAAAATCATGATCTTTCTTTAAAGGACGTTCAATTCCAGGCGAAGAAACTTCCAATAAGTACTTTCCAGGAATGGGATCCTTCTCGTCTAAGACTGTGTCAAGCGCTTCGCTGAAACGTTGACAATCATCAATTTCAATTCCACTGTCTTTGTCAATGAAACAACGCAGGACCCAATCAGGACCTTCCTTACGGTATTCTACCTCGACCAATTCATAACCCAAATTTGAGGCAACTTGGTTACCCAACCGTTCAACCACTGTTTCAACTCGTTCTTTCGCCAAGCTCTGTTAATCCCTCTCTTTATACTAGTAAATTGATGTGGACGACTACTTAGAAAACGCTATCGATGCTTGTCGATCCACGTCAACTTTTCATTTTACAATGTGGGTCAACAGGATGTTGACGTGGACGACCATCTAGAAACTGAAGGAGTGGGTTTCCCCACTCCTTCCACGCGTAATTCTTTAAACTAGTTTACCACAATTATTCCATTTTGACAAGTAAACTCTTACATCTTAATGGAAACTCCTGCAAAACTGTTGTCATGAAATCCCAACCGTTCCGAAATCTTTTGAGCAACCTCCAATACAAAGGGTAAAATTTCCCCATCAATGCGTTCTTGCCCCATCCTTTGGGCTGGTCCGGAAACACTAATCGCGGCTTGGACCCTTTTTTCGAAATTACGAATCGGAGCGGCAACACAAGTTACTCCTTCGTCTCTTTCCGAAAAATCTAAAGCGTAACCTTGTTTTTTTATCCGGTATAGTTCCCTAACTAGTTCATCGACATTAGTGATGGTATAGTCGGTAAATTTTATAAAATCAACTCTCGAAAGTCGTTTTTTTAATTCTTCTTCCGGTAAATCCGCTAAAAGGACTTTACCGGTTCCGGTACAATATGCCGGCCCTCGGCTACCTACTCGGGCAAACATCTTTACAATGACAATATTGGTTGATTCGAGTTGATCAATATACACCACTTCAGCACCGTCTAGAATAGCCAAATTGGTAGTTTCATTTATATGTTCAGCTAGGGATTTTAAAAAAGGCCGGCTAACCATACGTAGATCATTTACGCTAAAAGCTGCATTACCAATTTCAAAAGCTTTTATTCCTAGGCGATAACGCAAGCTGACCGGGTCTTGTTCAATAAATCCTCGGTTCATCATTGTAGCTAACAACCGGTGGGCAGTAGCCAATTTTAGTTGAGCTTTTTTAGCCAGTTCCGAAATGGTAATTGCCCTATCTTCCCTAGCGATTATTTCCAATAAAGATAATGCCCTAGTAACTGCTTGTACGGTATCCCCTTCACCATCTTTACGAGGACGACCCATTGAAATACCCCTTCCTTCCGGAGACATTAAGTCTGTTCTGATTTTTCCTGATTATTTAAGCCCTTCACATGGGACCGTAATTCCTCCATTTTGCCTAGCTTGGCTAAAGTCTGAAAGTAAGCCCGGTTTATCTCTGGATCGTTTTGATGAAGTTTAAAAGCTTGACGCAACAACGGAAGGCCCTTTGCATAATTTCCTTTATTCCAATAATATAATCCAACTTCTTTTAATAATGGAAAACCTGGTTGATACTTTAACCCCCTTAACCAAAAAGCGGTTTGGAGCCGTTTCATTTTTAGATTGTTAACGACTAACCCCCATAGATACCAATAATACCAAAGATTCTTGCCTTTCCAGTATAAATTAAGTAAATTAACTAGCACTAGCCAATATTTGCCCGCTTCCCATAACCTTTTTAATTTTCTGATCCGGGCCTCAGTCTTAATCCTGGGATTACTCAGTTGATTCAAAAGTTGTAAACTCTGACGCCTCACTGTATTATCAGGGGCCAACTTAAGCAAATGTAATAGATTATCCTGAGCCTCATCATATTTACCCAGCTCTAACTGAGCTGATGCTAAGTTTTGAAAGGTTTGAAAATGGTTATCATTTTTACCTGCCGCTTTTGCCAACCAATAAACTGCTTCCTCATATCTTTTTTGTCTTTGGCAGAACGAACCGTAATAAAAGAAAGCTCCCCACCATTCTTCATCTATTCGGACTGCTTGTTGATAGTAATTCTCCGCAAGTTGTAGATTGTCTTTTTCTTCGGCGAGTAAAGCTAAGTTTACCAGCAAATTTACTCGTGAAGGTTCCAAATCCAATGCTTTAAGCCACATCTCTTCCGCCCTTTTACGTTCACCCATACTAGCGTAAATAGCTCCTAGCAAATCTAAGACTGTGGTATTATCGGGCTCAAAAGAAAGTGCCTTTTGAAGTGCTTGTAATGCCTGGTCGGTATTGGCGGTGTTATTATAATATAAAGCCAAACGGATCCAACCTTCTACAAATTCCGGAAAAGAGTCGGTCAGCTCTTTCAATAATTGGATTGTCTTTTCATAATTACCAAGTTGGCTATAAATTTCAGCTAGAACCAATGGAATTCGGGGGTGTTTATTGGAGATTTGCCGTAACCGTTCCAAGATATCTATTGAAAAATCAAAATTATAAACCAAATCATTTTGAATCAAAAAAAGTAAAAGAATATCAATGGCTTCGTTAAATTCAGGATCATACGCCACTGCTTTTAGTAAATTCTCCAAACCTTCTTCCCGGATCTGAGCGGTTTTTGCCTGGGCTAAAATTTCCAACCCTTTCCGAAAAGACAAAAAGGCCTCTAAGGACTTAGTATAAATCCGGGGAACAAAAGGTTCATTATTGTTTTTTAAATAATGGAGCAAATCACTGAAGCACTTTTCCCATTCAATAAGAAATTTGTCTTCCGTGACTTGAATCTGATTACGGTAGACCACTTGTTGTTCCTCAGGATCATAGAGAATTACAATTAAAGAAATGTCCCGTTCTACCCGTAAATTACCGGAAAACCAAAACTCTTGCTCATTATTCCACTCGGAAAAACTCCTCGGTTGATACGGTTTTTGTTCCCATTGGCTTAATTCCAGCTCCGTATTAACCTGGGCCTGTATTTCTACAGCATTCAACCTTAAAGCGGAAAGATCAGACAATCCTCTTGCCAATAAAGGCAAATATTTTGGTTCAAGTTCAGCTGTGAAAGGAATGACCTGAATCAAAAGAAGCCTCCCAATTTGATTTACAATGTTACAATTAAAAAAGCTTGAATAATACGCCCGGTACCGCTATTTATGACAGATGTATTCCGCATTTTTGAATATTCTTATTTTCATATAAGAACCCTAACACAATCATCTTAGTTAGTCAAGGGTAAATGGATGAAATGGGGGTGGAAAAGGACTGAAGTCAAAAACAAAAACGGACGCTTTTTTAGCGCCCGAAATTAATAAAGGGCCAATCAGATACCGACGCTCACTTGATGCCTTGATGTGCCGACAATCTTAATTGGTACGGAAAACCAGTCATTAGTTTTAATCAAATATGTTTTCCCAATGATATCTTGCTGCAACATTGTCTCGATCATCTCATAGGCGTTTTTTCCGATTCTTTCTTCGTACTCCGAAGTATTATAGTTATTAAAGGTATTGATAATAGCCTCTTCAATAACCCGGTTAAATTCCCCTCTAATTGCTGTTACTAATTCCACTGGTAGGCTTACCTGGCTTTTACCAATCCCAATCGTTAAATCCTCAAGGCTTTCCAAATTTTCGGTAATTTCAACCGGCAATTCTTTTTCTAATTGTTCCAACACCTTAGGGATTTCACGTTTGACCTCGGATTGAATCTTCGCCTGCATTAATTGGGCGATCTTTTGAGGGTTAATAGCGACCTTTAACCCCTGTAATCTTACAACCAATAGAATTGTAACTGAAATGACGAAACAGCCTAAAAAAACTCCGGTAAATACTCCACTCCAGTACCGGTCTTTATCCAATGAAGTTTTGGCTTGAGTCGCTTTTGACATAATAATCCCTCCATCAATATAGGATGAAATAAATTTCTTAATCGAAATTTTAATTCAACTTATATAGACAACCTATTGTTTCATAGTATGCCAAAAGATGGAGGGAATATGAGTAAATATGAAATATATAAAAAAATGGCTCCCCGAGTTGGACTCGAACCAACAACCACCCGGTTAACAGCCGGGTGCTCTACCATTGAGCTATCGAGGAGTGTAAAAGCTTATTTAATTGACGTTTTTTATCATAACACAAACACTCTTGGGAAGTCAACTGGATTTTGAGTTTTTTCTTGTGAATATAAGTCATTGTTAATCTTTATATTTTCACTTATTAAAAGTTGACTAATCTACAATGGATTGTTAGTAAATTTTCTTCTATTACTTAAAAAGATCCATAAAATATAGACAATTTGTTATTATCATGCTATAATTTTCCTGTTTTGGCATATCGTTTATTTCTAGCACCGAAATAAAACAACAGTATCAATAAAACATTTTGATTACTATATTATTTGATAAAAACTTCAGTTTGAAAGGGAAAATTAAAATGAAGTTAAAACAAAAAAAAATTACTCCGGAAATAAAATTGTACTATACGGATCAGGAACCGGATTGGGATTTGGTTATCAAGACTAGTCAATTATTTGATAGTAACATTAAGGCTTTAAAAAGAAAACCCTGTCATAAGGTTTATTTGTTTGAACATAATAATGATGTTTTTTATGCCAAGAAATTTGCCATAAATAATTTGGAGAAAAGACTTCGCGACCGTTTTCATGAAACCAAAGCTATAAAATGCTTAAAAATATCAAACCAACTAATAACAACTAACTTTAAAGTTATTGAACCAATTTTCGTTCTTAATTATAAAAAAAATTTGAGACATGAAAGTCTCTTTATTACAAAAAAATATGATGGAATCAGTATTAATGATTTTTTAATTAATGAAACTGATAATTCAAAAAAAAAGGAGGTAATGTTCTGTCTTATTTCTACATTAGGCGTTTTGTTTAGAAACGGCTTTATTCATCATGATCCAATATTAGCTAACTTTTTCCTTGATAAAAATAAGAACCCTTATGAGATTATTTTTTTGGATTTAGACTCCATTACATATAGTCAAACAATTTCCAAAAAAAGCACTTTCCTTGCCCTAAGTAGGTTCTTCTTTTTTTATTATAAATTTCTTTTAAGACAGAATAATGTAATATCATACTCTCACGAGCAGATATTATATTATTTAGATATCTTTTTAAAGTCGTATAACCCTAAGATAAAAATTGATAGCGCATATAAATACTTAATTCAGGGAACAGTTAAATTACTAAAAAGCAAAAAAGAGCGTAAAAAGGATAATAAAGCCTTTTTATCTATAATTAAAGATTCGAAAGCCTGTTAGTTACAAAACCCTATTTCTTCTTTTATAAGGAATTATATTGTAATCGATCTAAAACTCTCAACTACTAAACTAATAGACACTCCCTTCAAATCATGTTATAATTTTTTTGTTTTTATTTGGTACCGCTTCTTTCTAAACACTTCAATGACGCTTTTTTCAGTTTTTTTAGCCGCCTTTTATATTAAGCTTAAACAGCTTTATGTTTGGAGGAACTAATGAAGTTAAAACAGGTAAGAATCTCTCCGGAAATAAAACTGTATTATTCAATAAAAGAGCCTGATTTGGATTTAGTTAAAAAAGCTAGTCTGATTTTTACTGGTTCCATAGAACCATTCAAAACAAAACACCGTCACCAAGTCTACTTATTAGAGCACAACTCAGAAGTTTACTACGCCAAAAAATTTACCCCACCTACAATTGAGCAAGAACTTAGTTACCATTTTCGAAACAGCAAAGCCGTCAATTGCTTAAATATATCAAACAAACTTCGCGCTACCGGCTTTAAGAGCGTTGAAACAGTATTTGCTCTTAACTGCCAAAGGAAGTGGAAACATGAGAGTATATTAGTTACTAAAAAAAATAGTGGAATCGATCTTAAGGAGTTTCTAAAAAGCGAGATCAATAATTCCGATAAAGATGAGATAATGAATCGGCTTATATCTACTTTAGGCGCTTTTTATAAAAGCGGGTTTTCCCATTACGACCCGGTATTAACCAATTTCTTTATAGATCCAAATCAAAAACCTTATGAGATTGTCTTTCTCGATTTTGATTCAATAATATATAAAAAGTGGGTTTCCCCAAAAAGAACCTTTTATTTTTTTAGCAAATTCTTTTATCTTTTTTTTGCTTTCTTGGTAAGCCAAAATGATGAAGCACAATGCTCCCGCGAAAAAGTACTGTTCTACTTGGAGATATTTTTAAAAACTTATAATCCCGCAATTAAGATCGATGAGGCATATAAATATTTATATCATGGAACAGCAAAACTACTAAAAAGAAAAGATAAGCTTTCAATTAAAAATAAAAAACTACTGTCAAAAATAATTGATTTAAACGCATGTTGAGTAATCTAACTAAGCCAATAAAAAAATTTGGTTCTATTTTAGAAACGGTTGAGCTAGAATTTCATGTTTTTGAACAACCGTTTGAATGTTCTTATTAAAGCCGGTGCTTTAGTCATATACTTTTTTAAAACGTATTTGTAACCCTTGTTATGATAATCACTAAAATAGTGTATCCTTTCAAGCGGACGATTAACAGAGTTTGTTGCATTTTTGTTATTCTCTAGCGATTTTTGAAGTTCAACTTTTCTAAAAAATATCATGTTAGCGCACTGCTCAAAAGCATTTTGTCCCTTTTCGCTGTTTATTATTAGTAGAGAAGTACCTCTATTATCATAAAGCTCGGGATAAAATTTAGCTACACCCCAAAAATCGGCAATAGTAATATCCGCAACACGTGGAATTTTTGAAAATTTACAATTAAAACAAGCCGGACGTAGGGTTAAACTTTTGCTAAAAGCATAACCGAAGGGATCTTTTCTTAATAGATTGGAATACTTGGAACCATCTAAAAATTCCGCAATAACAGTAGACTCTTTCCAGCCCTTAGATTTATCTCTAAAACAATATTTAATAATTTTGGATTTATGTTTCTTTTCAATATGCTTAAGGTAGTCCTCGAATATTTTTGGTGAAGGAACTCCTTTACATACCAAGTCACAAGTTAAGAGATTTTCAAAATCGGATCTCAAAAAAGAATATAATCCTGCGATTTGACAAGGTGTCCCTGAAAACAAAACCTTTTTACCTAATTTGATATATTTTTTAGCTATGGTATAGGTATCTCCAATATTACTTTGAACGTATTTACTACCCCGTAAATGAATCAAATCATCAATACTATCAACCATAATATGATTAACCTGCATATTTTGGTTAAATGCCGCGCCAAATACTACACCGCCTTTTTCAAGAACTGAAGTTGCCAAAGCAGTGAATACACCACCCGAAGTACTCTTTTCCTTGATATCATTATCCAGATTCCAAGCCCCATAAGCTTCCGGGTATTGCAACTTTGGAGCAAAAGATTCTTGATTGATGGGACAACATGTTTGACAAAGCCTACAATTATTGCATTTTGCTTCATCAATAAAAGGATACCAAAAGCCCTCCTCATTAAGTCCCATATTTATACAAGATTTTGGACAGACTTGAACACAAGCGTTACAACCAATGCAAGCTTCTCGTTCATTATCTATAATAATATTCATTCAATTTGTCACCTTCACAATAAATTATTCTTACTAGATTAACGCTTTTTGTAAAAAAGTTAAAGATTTTTTTCGTTCTTCATTTAATAATGATGATACCTTATTCATGTCGTATTTTAAAGCCCCTTCAACAGAGATCTCTTCTAATTGTGAGAAATTACTTACCATTTGAGAGGACAATCCAAGTGTTTTTAGTAAACTGTCTATTCTTTCATTCCTCGATGTACTTGGTATCACCAAAAAGGGTTTTTCGTAAACGATAGAAAAAGCTGTCCCATGGAAAGAGTTTGTACAAACCGCTGTAGCATTTTTATATAGTTCCAATAATTTAGCAGGACTACAGGAATGTAATTCTTGATCATAATTATTATTACCGGTTAATGGCTTACCAACAATTATAACACGTAAATTCATTGTTTTAGCTACCATTTTAGCGGTTTTATTTAGTAAATTATCATCACCGAAAGCATAAAGTAAAAGATACGGCTTAGTATCCGATTTTGTATCCTCTGTAAATTTATTCCATTCGGATTTGTCCATTAAAAAAACCGGATCAAGCACTTGTTCCGCTTCAATTCCGACTATTTCTTTGATATATCTTTGACCATCCGACTCCCTAACCGAAACATGATCAATTTTCCGTATATTTGACGCTATCTCGTCCCAAAAACGCTTATCTATTTTAGTTGACCCAAAACTGGCTGCATATGAAATCTTTTTTGCTCCTTCTGGCGCAAAACCCAAATAATAGACATTATCTACTTTGCCGCCTGTCAGTTGAGGATTCCAGACTTGATCACTACCGGTAATATAAACATCAAACTTAGGAGGTGCTTTATAAATTTCTTGACTTGTAAAAAAAGATTCTCTGGTTGTTTCCATATATTCCTTATTAAATGTTTTAAATCGTTGGTTTTTAACAGCCTTATACGGTATCGCACAAATTTCATAAAACATATGTTTCATACTTTTCCGATATACTTTCCATGGATTATAGCGATTCGTTTTAAAAGCGGGCCGATAATCGATTATTTTGGCATCATGTCCCATTTCTTTCAACTTATTACATAAAGCGATGGCCTGAAGTACACCGCCATAGTTGGTTACACAATGAAATGTAATTATACCGATTTTCATAATTTCACCTATTTATTTTTTGAATTAGTCTAATTCCTTAGTCATTAAAACGTTAATACATTCTAACCAAATTATAAATAATAAATTTTGTCAACAGATGGATCCTTGTCCCTTTTCCACTACCAAGATAATACCTTTCATACCCCTAAGTGTCCCCTCCATCTTATAATGTCATTAATTCCTTGAGAAAAGGTCCAGATATATATTATCCAATTCATCCCGATAACGTTCGAAAGAAAAATAATTTACCGCTCTTAAATATCCTTTTTCCCCTAACGAGACCGACATTCCCGGATTTTGTAAACAGGCGATCGCTTTTTCCGCCATCATTTCAACATTTGGTAGACGCGGAGGCCTCAGTTCCTGAGTGCGCCCATCTACCACAAATTCAGGAAGCCTGCTGGCTCCAGACGAACGTTTCTGAATAGGTTCCGTACAATCAATCAAAAAGCCGGTTTCGCCGTCGACCACTGTTTCAGCAATCCCATCCACATTCGAGCCAATTACCGGTTTTTTCGCCAAGGCTGCTTCGATAACAACATTACCAAATGGTTCCCTGATGGACGGCACTATCAGAACATCCATCTGTTTCATAAACCCACGGGCATTTTTTTGGTAACCCACAAAATAGACCTCATTACTAACTCCTAAATTTTTAGCGGTTTCTTCTAGTTCAGGCCGCATTGGTCCATCTCCTAATACTATGAACTTAGCTCGGGGAACGGATTGTTTTACTAATGGAACCATTCTGATGAATGCCTCAACCCCCTTGGGAGTATTCAATCTTCCTACAAAACCGACAATTTTTGAGCTATCTGATATTCCTAATTTGTCCTTTAAGTTCTCACCGTGATCTTTTTCTTCGGAAGGAATAATTACTCCATTATAAATTACTCTAGCATCAATGCCGCACTTTTGCTTTAACATTATTTTAGAAGCAGTAGAATTACATATATTAGCACTGACCAATCTATTAGTCATCCCGATCAAACATGTTGAAGAAGTATTCCAAATCATGCCGTGCTCATGTTCAATAATATGGGAGACGCCGGCCAATTTGGGGAGAACCCTGGAACGCAGAGGGAATCGTAATTGGTTATGAACATGGAGAATATGGATATTATATGTCTTAATAAATTTAGATAATTTGCCTAAATCCCAAGGCCATAACCGGTTAATGATGAAGGGAATCTTTAGGTTTCTTAATTCCTTTAATAACGGTTCGCTAATCCTTAATGCCCAGACATGATGATTAATCTCATTGGGTTTTTGATTGGCGAGGGCCAATTGATCCAACAACTGCCTTTCGACACCATACCCTATGGTAAGATGGGCCATATGTAAAACATTAATATTCATAATAGACTCGCCTCTTGTTACCAAATCTTATCTTTAATTTTAAGAGATATCTATCTCAATAATTATTCCTGGATTTTAGCAGCTTACAATATATACCCTATATACCCTGCCCCATCGAACCTCTTTCATGGGTATATGCCCTATTATAACATATTTATACAATTAATGAAGCTTTTCCGGTTGGGATTGTCTTAAAAAAGGCTTTTTTAATACATTAAAAAACCTAATCTTAACGTAAATAACGTCATATTAGTATATAAAACAAAAATATTTGTAATAATTAAAACAAGAGACATTATGGTTAGCTATTATATACTTGATATTGGAGTTTTCAGGTAATGTTATCAAACTAATAAATTAAAATCCGTAAATATATACCATATAGCATTAACAAAAAAGGATTTAAACGCAAAATAGCGAAATTAGTGCGAATAAAACTACCTTAAGTATACTTACAGATTTAAAGACTGCAAATCCGTATTATCGGTTTTATTAGCTGGAGGAGATTAAAATTAATAAACATATCTTTGTTCTTTTAATGATAACAATAAGCCTGCTTATATTTAATAGAAATGCTGCAGTTGCTAACATCAACGAAACGGTTATTGAAGCTGATAGCAATGTCAATCATGATATTAACTCTAATAATCCTACCGCCATCGATGAAGTACAAAACCAAGATGAAATTACAATAACAGCCGATCAATTGACTTATGACGGTGAAGGTTTATTAAATGCAGTTGGATCTGTCAAACTGACCTCAAGCGATGGCATAACCATCACCGCTGAGCAACTCACTTACTGTGATACTACCGGACTTGCGGTTGCATCCGGCGGGGTTGAGATTATACAGAAGCAGGATGTATATCAAAGCGAAACACTTGAATACAATCTTAAGACACATCAGGGATTTTCCGAATCAGCCACTTGTCTCTTAGATAGTAAAGGAGCCAAGGATATGAAACTTACCGGTCGGAATATGGAGATTACAGACGAAACGGTAAAAATGAAAAATAATGTTTTCACCCGTTGTCATAGACCTACCCCGGAATATTTTATAACTGCCACTCGGATCGTGTATCAAGGAGACCGTGTCAAGTTATGGAACTCAATAATATTTATACACGGTATTCCAATTTTTTATTTTCCATACCTTTCTTTCAAGGTTGGTGCAAATAAAATACCCAATCTTAAACCCGGTTACAATGATGAAGACGGGCTCTTTGTTACTTATTCTTTCGAGACTCCTGTCGAAAATGGGCATAATTGGTTTTTTAACGGATATTATAGTACTAAGAGCACTTCCACTTATGGAGCTGGGCTCGGACTTTACAAAAATAATCTAAATAACCAAATTTCCGTTAATTATACTAATGACCAACTAGCGGATAATAAATACTGGACTGTCGCGGATACTATTTCGTATAGTATGCCGTTATGTTATTTAATAATTAACGGTTCTTATAGATTTGACGACTCGGAACGGACACAATACGGATTTAATTTATATGGAAATTATTGGCGTAGCCCTGTAGGTAACTGGCAAGTGGGAATTCTAGCACAAGAAATCACTGCCTTATCCGATTCCGATAGGTATGGCGGAGTATATGGAGGTTATCGCCTTAATTATAGCCTCAATCGATACCTAGCTTTCAATTTCCTTCGGATAGATCCGCTGTCAACTTTACCCGAAGGAGATTTCGAGTCCTTATTAAGTGATTATAATTATCGATTTGGTTCCAATTATATGTATAATATTCGCGTGCCTTTTTGGAAAGATTACTATTTTGACTTAGATGGTTCCTATAATTCAACCCAAGACTTATGGATTGACCGTAATTACCGAATAACCAGAGATACATGCTGCTTTACTCTATCTTTTGGCTGGGATGATATTACTGAAACTATGACATTTTCATGGTCGATAAGTCTTTAGAAGCTGGCAAAAAACTTTCACTTAACCATGTTAATAGGATAACATTTTTATTCAATTTGTTTAATACAACGTTTGAAGCATGAGTATAAAAACTTTAGAAGCGTTATTGCCTAGTCAAAACATTGATCTCCAACAAAAAATAAGTTGCCAAAATTTATGTTGTATAGTTACATAAGAATTTGTGACACCTTACTTATACCCCCTACTACCTTCTAAGAAATTTATGTGGAATGATTTTGAATTACACTAATATCAACAAATATTCAAACATAAAGATAATTACTCATAATAATGACTTACATCAAACCTCAATGCTAAAATTGCTTTGATTTCATTAATAATCATTTTTTTTGATTAAATATTTCCATTTGTTATAAACACTAAAATGTATTATTAATAGTCCTAAAAATGCAACAATGATTATTGGTGTGGCAAAACATGGATAATACCAAATTGTTAAAGCAAAAATTGCTAAAACTATATTCAAAAAAATTATTGCCAATGTTACTTGTTTATGTGTAAATCCTATTTGAGTTGCACATTGATAAGCATGAGAACGATGGGCTTGATACCAACATTCACGAAGATATATTCTTCGAATTAGGGTTGCAGTCGCATCTACTAAAAATACTCCTAGTAATAAAGTCCAAATTACTAAAGGTACTCCCCCATTATTTTCAGAGGCAATAGCTAATACGGCAAATATGAATCCCAGAAAACTGCTACCTACATCACCCATAAATATTTTAGATGGAGGCCAATTCCAAACTAAAAAACCTAGACTGGACAAAGCCAAAGCAAAGGAAATAGACGCTAAACTTCCAGTTCCGGCAATTAATAACAAACAACCGGCAAATATTCCAATGTTAACTGCTTCAGAAGCGGCAAGTCCATCAATTCCATCCATAAAGTTATATAAATTAGTAACCCATAAAATTCCAATTATGCTTAATAAAGTCCCAAAAAAGCCCAACGGAATTATATTTATCCCAAAGCTTAATTGCGGTAATCCCTGAAGCCAATAAACTGACCAAATAGCTGCCATAAATTGTACTAAAAGACGCGTTTTTATTGATAATCCGTTCTTTCTGTCATCAATCCAACTAATATAAGCAATTAACCCCCCGCCGCCAAAGAAAGCTAAAAAAAATCTTAAAGAAATTAATTTCAATATAAACATTACACAAACGAAAGCTAAAAAAGTAATAACAACTGCAAGCCCGCCTCCTCTGGGCTTAGCATTTAAATGAGAACTTCGGTCATTTGGAATATCGAGAATTGATTTTTTTAATGTATACTTAATAACCGATTTACATAGCAACCAACTTATAGGAAATAGTAAAAATAATATAATTATTATAGAAACATCCACTAATTTAACTCCTTAGCTTTTCTATATAAATTAAATTGAAAGTAAACAAGTAAAGTTTTCTATTTATAAAACTTTTTGCAGTCATTTAAACCTTTAGAAAAGTCATAATTTGGTTTATAGTTAATTACGCCAATTGCTTTATTATTATTTAAGCATATTGAATCTGAAAGTGTTTTTAGTTTATTGATTAACTTATGTTTTAAAAATTGATTCAACCAGTTTATTAAAAAAAGCGGTATCCTAATTTTTATGGACTTTACCTCAAAAGATGTTTCAATACTCTTAATTATTTCAATTAACTTATAATTTCCTTCGCTTATTATAAAAACTTCTCCTGCAGAACAATCCTGATTTAAAAATCTTTCAACTATTCTAGCAACATCTTTAACATAAATTACCGATTTAAAATTATCTCCATTTCCAGGAATTACACTTAATCCTTTTTTTACGAGTTTAATTAATGTGTTATAATTACCTCGATCATATTTTCCATAGATCGTTGCAGGCCTTAATATTATTAAGGGCAAACCGTTTTCTTTAACCATCCTCTGACCGATTATTTCAGCCTCATATTTGGATTTTGCATATGTTGTAACAGGAAAAACAGGACTAGTTTCATCCAATAATCCGGTACTAGTCCCATAAACAGCTGAAGTACTAAAAAATATTATTTTTTGGACTTTATTCTTAACACATAAATCAAAAATAGTTTTAGTAGCCTCAGTGTTTACTATAAAAAAATCCTGAATATCTTGTTCATTTTGAGATATAGTATGAACTTTAGCTGCCAAATGAATGACTAAATTTATATTTTCACCATTAAAACAGGATTCAATATCCTGAACATTAGTTATATCCAAATTTTTAAAACAAATGGAATCCCCGAACTCAAGTAAATTATCGTTTGCTTTATCGACAGCAATTATTTTGTAATTATTCCGTAATAACCGAACAATTTCACATCCAACACATCCATTTGCTCCTGTAATTAAGACCTTTTTAGACATATTACCACCTTTTCCCAAAATATTAAAGGTTTCTTTCAATTCACACTATCCATTTTTAATTTTAAATACTCCTTTTCTATTTAACTGCTTATACAGACTTAATAGATATTCTATAACAAAAGCCGAAGATAATCCTAAAACCAGTCCTAAAAAACAAACAATAAATACCTTTTGTTTTTTTGACGACTGAACCGGACTACTAGTAGTTGGTCCATACAATAACCGGGTTGGTCTCGAATACAAACTTGACATTTTAAGCTCATTTAATTGGCGTCCCAAATCCAGACGCAGTTCCTCACTAAGTTTAGTGGAATTGATTTGTTTCTGTAACAAAACCATACGTTCTTGTTGTAAATTATGAATACCATTATATAAAGAGTCATGATCTACCATTATTCTGTTAATAACTTCATTCAAGTAATTCTGAGCTTCAGGAGGCGTACCTGCCTTAACAATCAGTCTTAATACATCACTACAAGTGGACTCAACATTAACTGAATAAAGAAACGCTGTCTTTGTTGAGATATTTTTAGTTAGATATCCTTCAACTAAACGCTGTTTTAGAGTATTAACGTTTTCAATATTAACAATTGCTACATTATTATTTATTTCCCCCAATTGACTAATTCTACCGATTTGAATAACTGCATAACTTTGATAGAAGGGTTTGGTGGAAAAAGTCTTTACCCCCAATAATAAAATAGAGAACAAAGTGACTAATAAAACAACCCATTTCCATTTAATAATCACCAATAAAATATTTACAAAACTAATCTCTCCGTTTTGAGAACCCTGACTATTATTGCTAACCTGAAATTGTTGGCCTTCTTGTTTCATCTCTTTCCTCCATTATTACAATTAATATTTAAATCTCAATAATTACATTCATTTTTTTAAAATATAATTAAATAATTTAGGGATTATAAAAAAGTAACTTAGACACTTAAGAAGCGACTTTCAATATTTATACCAAACCGTACGATTTATATAATCAGTGTAACTCATAATAATTCGAAGAACCTTTTTTGAAACATTCTCCGTTTCGTAATCAGGTATTATTTTAAACTTACGTTCTGTTTTTGAATATTGAGAAACAACAACCTCAACGGAATTTAAGACTGCCTCCTCCGACAATCCACACATTATTAATGTTCCTTCATCCATACCCTCCGGTCTTTCATGGGCTTGTCGAATCATAACTGCTGGAAAATTAAGTATTGAAGATTCCTCAGTAATTGTTCCACTATCCGATAACACACAAAAGGCATTCATTTGTAGTTTTATATATTCAAAAAAACCCAAAGGCTTGAGAAATTGAATTCTGGAATCAAGCTTGGCTATACCGACACTCTCCAATTTTTTTCTGGTACGTGGATGAGTTGACACGATAACTGGTTTATCATATTTAGCTGCAATAGCATTTAAAGAATTTAAAAAATTAGCGAAGTTTACCTCTGAATCAATGTTTTCTTCCCGATGTGCACTAACAATAAAATAATTATCAACTTCCAAATTCAGTTGTTTCAAGACTTCCGAAGCCATAATTTGGGGCATGTAATAATTATAAACTTCCTTCATTGAGGAACCGGTTTTGATAATTGTTTCCGGTTTTATGCCCTCATTCAGTAAATAACGTCTTGCATGCTCAGTCAAGGGCATATTAATATCACTAATATGGTCGATTATTTTCCGGTTTATCTCTTCCGGAACACGCTGATCAAAACACCGGTTACCAGCTTCCATATGAAAAATTGGTATTTTTCGCCGTTTAGCAGATATTGCCGCCAAGCAACTATTCGTGTCACCGTAAAACAAAACCGCATCAGGTTTTTCTTTCTCTAAAACTTCATCGGATTTTGCGACGACATTTCCAATTGTCTCAGCTACGGTTTTACCTACTGCGTCTAAAAAATAATCGGGTTTTTTTATATCTAGCTGCTGAAAAAAAATTTCATTCAACTCATAATCGTAATTCTGTCCCGAGTGTACTAAAATATGGTTTGTATATTTTTCAAGTTCGAAAATTACCCGGCTAAGCTTAATAATTTCCGGTCTAGTCCCTACAATCGTCATCACTTTAGGCGCCATTTTAATAATTCCTCTCTTTAAAGAGTGTCCAAGCTGAATAAATATTATCGTAATAATTCTTCCGTTTGCGAAAAATTATCTTCAAGCCTCAATTTATTTCTGTCCAGCAGTTCAATAGTTCCCTCCAAATCAAGCACTGAATCACCCGAACTGAATTCTTTTGATAAGGCATTCTTGAGCTCAGTGCTATTATCACTAAGTTCTGGTAACATAGATAAAATAGCGTAATAATTATCTTTTTTAATGCAGTGATTTGCCTCTTCTTCGGAAACCATAATTTCATGCATTTTTTCACCAGGTCTAATACCAGTAATCTTAATATCAATTTTTCGGTTGCCAATCAAAGCTCTTGCGATATCGATAACTTTAGCCGAGGGAGCGTTTGGGACAAAAGTCTCACCCCGTCCGGCATGTTCTAAGGCTGCAAATACCGTATCAACAGCTTGATTTAAAGTTAATAAGAATCGAGTCATCTCAGGAACGGTTACAGTTACGGGACCGCCATTCTTAATTTGATCAAGAAATAATGGGATTACGGATCCACGGGATGCTAAAACATTTCCATAACGAACGCAGATAAACCGGGTTTTTGGGTTAAGAATATTTGCCGAAATAAAGATTCTTTCTTGAATCGCCTTGGTCATTCCCATTACATTGATAGGTTTACAAGCCTTATCAGTACTTATTCCCACAACGGTATCAACCTGATATCCGTTTTCCTCAATAGCCCGTGTTATATTTGATGCCCCAGTACAGTTCGTCAAAACAGCCTGCATTGGAAAATATTCACATGTCGGCACTTGTTTCAATGCCGCCGCGTTGACTACAATATCCGCATCTTTTATTGCCGAACAAATATCTCCGAAATTTCTGACATCACCAATTCGAAACTCCAATATATTCTTGAAATTATGATAAATTACTTCATCTGTAGTGACCAGTTTATTTAAATACGATACTCTCATATCATGCTGTTTGGCCTCATCACGCGAAAATACTATAACTTTCTTAGGCGTCCCCAATTCTCCGCTCAATATCCGTCGCACAAGCGTCTTACCTAAGGAACCGGTCCCTCCGGTGATTAAAATTGATTTGTTTTCTAAAATATTCATTTATCATACCTCAATTATTGATATAGTTTTTTAAATAGCATACTTATAAAAGACTATAAAATAAATACCCTTATTTTCGATATAAAGGAGATGCAATAAAATCCTTATACATATTATCAATAAGTTCCGGCCAGAAAGGAGGCATATATCCTGTCTTTCGGTTAAAGAGTGATGAATTCAGAGAACGGTCAATACAATAACCATCATAAGGTTCAATTTCAATATCCCTCTTGTAAACTGATGCTAACAGCTTCAGTAAATCAAATTTTGAAATAGGAGATGTAGACACTTGATAAACCCCATTCAAATCTTGATTCGGGATTACATAGTCATTTATTACTTTAGCCATTTCCAGTGTTGTGACTCCCGAAAATATAGCTTTTGTATAACCTTTAATACTCCCCTTCTGAGCTAGAAACCATTCAACGATACCATGTTTACCTCTTAATTCATGTCCAATAATGGAAGTCCGTAATGTAACACAATGAGGGTAAGAAACCTCTCCTAAGAACTTAGTTCTCCCATATAGATCAGTTGCGTTAGCTAAATCTTGTTCGGTATAATTTCCCTTTCGGCCATCAAAAACACAGTCGGTGCTGATATGAATTAATCTTGCTTTTGCGGCACGGCAGATCAATGATACTCGATGAGGCATTTGTGAATTTACCGTGATTGCAGAAAGAGGATCTCCGGCAATCGGAAGTTGTTTCACTAGTCCAATACAATTTATTACAATATCCGGTTGGATTGCTGCCAAAGCCCGGGTTACCGTATCAAAATCATTGGCATCAACATACGGTCTAATTTTTGATACTAATTTTGGAGGTAAATTATCAGAAAAACCTTCTGAGCTACTCCGCACAGTAGAAAAAACATTTAGACTTGGATTTTGGGAAAGTTGGGTAAATAGAACGTGTCCAAGCATTCCAGTTCCCCCAAGAATCAAAACTTTTGTGGTGTCCATTATTAGCCCCCAGAACATCAATTAAATTAGATTTAACAGCCATATTCTATAAAATTGTAACCATTTCCTGCATCCAATTCTCTAAGTGATTTATTAACATTTTCCTTTCAAAATTTGTTTCATAATATTTTCTACCCAATAACCCCATTTCGATACGTTCGTTATGGCTCTTCCTATACATTTCCAATACAATTTGGGCCAAACGTTCGGGGTCCTCAGCCGGACAAACTAACCCTGCCCCCGACTCCTCAATAATTCTTGCGCCTTCTCCATCAAGGGCGGCAATTATGGGCTTACCGCAAGCTAAATAAGATTGAACCTTTGAAGGAATTGTTAAGGCAAAAATAGGTTCTCGTTTAAGTGTTACCAACATTGTATCAGCTAAAGAAAAATACGACGGCATTTCTTCAACCGGATGCTTGCCCAGCATATGAAAGACTTCACTTAATCCTCTTTTTGATATCTGCTCTTCCACCCACTTTGACATACGTCCTTCTCCTAAAATCAGCCAATGTATTTTGGAATTATCCCTAAGTAATTCGGCAGCAGTTAGGATAGTTCGAAAGTCTTGGGCAGTTCCAATATTCCCGGCAAACATAATCCGGAAACCTCCCGGTAAATTGATTTCTGTAGGCAACTTTTCGGCTTCTTGCAATATTGGTTGATAAAGTTCTTCCGCCCAGTTAGGAAAATAACAAATTCGGGTTTCATGTATTCCTTCGTTTTTTAGATATGAAAGAAAAGCCTTTGATTGAATTAAAATACGATCGCAATTATTATAAATAAAACAAACAAACTTCCTTACTATATTCAGAATTATTGAGGATTTAACAGCTCCTGTCGCAGAAAGACTCTCCGGCCAAAGGTCTTGAACCCAAAATAAAATGGGGGTCTTTTTAATTTTTTTTATTATTACTGCCGGTAAACCAACTGTAACGGGTGAATACTGACAAACAAAAATCAGGTCATATTTTCTTATTAAATAAAATAAAACGCTAAAACACGAAAATAGTGTGAATGATATATAATTTAATACTAAATTCCAGCTTTTTCCATTATATCGGGGAATTAAGGGAACTCGATGAACTTTTACTCCATGATAATCTTCATTTAGTTTTTTAAAAAAACCATATCCGGGAAAAATTTTTCCACTGGGATAGTTTGGTATCCCCGTTAAAACTTCAATATCATGGCCTCTTTCCTTTAAACCCAAGGCAAGATCATTTATTCGAAAGCTTTCCGGCCAGAAATACTGTGATATTATCAGAACTCTCATCCTACCTCCCAGGCAAAAAAGAAAGACATTTTTATTAATACACTTTATTAAATAGAAAAATATATTTTTGGACAATAGAATCCCACGTATATTTATTTAAAATATATTTTCCCAAATTCAAACCCATTTCCTTCAATCTTTTCGTATCATGTAACAATTCTAAAATTCCTTTTTCTAACCCTTCTACGGAAGCAGAAACTACTTTTCCCCCATCAATAGAAGCCACTTCATCAAAACCACACTGATCAGTAAGTAAAACAGGCGTTCCGGTAACACCTGCTTCCAATACTACCATTGACATTGCTTCCTGCCGGGAAGGTATTACTAAAAGTTCACTAGCATGGTATGCCATTGATTTATCGGTTCCACCCAAAAAACCTAAAAAATGAACTCTATCCTTAATGTCATACTCCATAACAATTTCTTTTAAAACCGGCAGCATTCCTTCTTCGGGCCCAACAAATACTAAATCAATACCTGGAATTTTGTCCTTTAAATTGCCAAAAGCCCTTAATAGTAAATCCGGACCCTTGATTATATTTAAACGTCCAATGAACAATATATACGGATTCATACCTAAATGGTATTTAGAGCGAAATTCCTTATCCTCTTTTACCAAGAAGTTCTGTGGATTAATCCCATTAGGAATAACGGTGGTTTTGTCGGGAGAAACACCATAAACCTCGAATTGATTAACCTCATCCATAGTAATCGCAACATGTCCATTAGCCTCTTGAATAATTCTTTTACCAATAATCCAATTATATATTTTTTTAATAATTTTGGATCTCCCATAAATTGGTAGCGCTCCTGCGGGACAAACAATATACGGCTTGTTTAGTTTTTTTGCCGCGAAATAGACCAAAACATTAATAACATTCCAATGTCCCATTAAATGAATCACATCATGATTTTTAACAATTTTAACTATTTTTTTATAAGAAACTTGAGGGAAATAAAAACGCTTCCATAAAGTTGGTAAAGCAATAATTTCTCCGCTGATTAAGTCCGGAAAATTACCATATCCAACATCGGTTGTCAGGATTGTACATTGCAAACCGGCTTTAATTAAAAACTGACTCATTTGAATAGTTCGTTGGGCCGTGCCACCTCCACTTACGGGATCAAGCACATAATTTACATTCAATATTTTCATGATTGTTCCTTAGCCAAAACATCGGTTTCGCAAATCCGTTCTATTGCTCCCTTTATTCCAAGTGGAAATTTGAAACCGGTGGATAATAACTTTTGAGAGGAATAACGTACATTTCCCATATTTCGTTTACCTCTCCATATCGAACGAAGAAGCCAGGGAATGAAAAGCGGGAGATGTAATACCGGATATACCTCCTTAGTTGAATCCTTTCTTCGAACAGCTTTATATAAAGACCACAATCCGGCAAAGGTATTCAATGATTCACTGTCACAAGAGACAAAAAAACATTCGGGCTTATTAAGGGGGTAGGATGTAAAATATATCGCTGCGGTGGCTACGTCTTCTGCATGCACTAAATGAGCGCATTCTCCACCTTTTAGAAACACCAATAACCGATCCTTTAGTGTATGCCGAATTGGATATCCAAGAGCTCCGGGGCGGTTGTCATCGATTACATTAGTTGGACGGAGAATAACTAATTTATAAGTCCCGCTACTTTCAAGTAAAAATTTTTCAGCCTCCCATTTACTTCTTTCGTAAGTATTTTGTGGTCTGCAAAGACTATCTTCATCTATCCAGGTAAGATTGGTTAAACCGATTACTCCGGCGCTGCTTATATAACAAAAATACTCAATACTTGATTTTTCGGCGATTTCTTGTAATATTTTAGTTTCTTCAAAGTTGACATCCCACATTCTAGTTTCATCATTAAGTTCAGCGGCGCAATGAAACAAGTAACTAGCCCCTTTTACAAAGGACTTTAACAATTCCCGGTCCTCAAGATTACCAATAAAACTTTCCACTTCTGAGTTATCAAAATGCTTACTTCTACTTAACGCCCTGACACGATAACCATTATTAATCAAATTGGAAATAATTCGGCTCCCAATCATTCCGGAAGCGCCCGTTACACAGGCTATTTTTCTATCAATACTCATATAAAATTACTCCTGTTACATTAATCATCGATTATTAACCCCACATATTTCATTATTGGCATTAATAATCCTCATTTTATAGAAACCTTGAAATAAAATAATAGTAATTAAAACACTAACTAAATCCGCAATAAGCCAGTCCATTCCAAAACTGTTAATCCAAGTATAATAAACAAATAATAATAAAGCTCTATATATATATTTAATATATATATCACGACACTTTATAGACAAATATATTCTCTGAAAAATTAAAGAAAAAATAAACATTACAAATATTGAAAAATATCCGGCGAACATAACGTAATACTCTCCATATAAAGTCAACATATCCGATTGGTAGGCAACGGATAGCTCCTTATAGGTAAATTCAGAGAAACCAGCATAAACACCCCTTAGGGCATTTGAAACCTTAGGGGCATTAAATATATTAAATCCGGGGGAAATAACATTGTCAATAAAACTTTTATAATAATATTCTACATTAATGACTTTACTATATTTCTCATTGTTGGATATAATGCCGGCAGTGTAATCAAGGTAACCGGCTCGGTCGAATACCGGGCTTAATTTAGTTTTTAGTTCTTCAAACAGATCTTTATTATCATTGCTATTATCAATAGAATAATTTTTAACTATATCCAACTGTTTAGTTGAGATAATTAGACGCTCAATATCTTGCTTTCGAATATGGGTAGCAATTAAGAATAATACAACCGAACCCACTATTATAATGGGAATTATGACTAAAATCTTGGTATTAAGTTTTATTCGTTGAAAAACAACCAGCAGTCCAATTAGGATAAAGATGTTTATTGTTAATAACGCCGACCTGCTTCCGGTCAAAGTAATCAATATTATATAAACCATAATTAAGTTAATAAGAATAAATCGATACATCTTCCCTATATGCTTATATCCAACAAAAAGATAGATAACTGTAAAAAGCAATAATAATTGTATATTAATAAAATAAGAATTAATAAAACCGGCCAGTCTGGATAATAAACCAACCTTAAGGACAGTAGAAAAGTTTAAAAACAATGAAATTAATAAAATAATAAATATTGGTCCTGGGCTAGCCGGTAAAGTACTTTCACTCTGTATATCGCTGACTTTTTTACGTTTGGCAACAATTAACCCTGAAACAATGGCAATATTAGCAATCATAATAAAAATAATCGAACTATTTAATTGTTCGGGTGAAAAGGGAAATCTGGATAAAGCAACTGACCAGGGAGAAATGGTTAGGGTCAATATTCTCACTATATAAAATAAAAATGTATTGATCATTAACACCATAATAAATGGATCAGAGTACTTCTTCTCCAAAATCAAAATCAATTGATTAACCAAAGAAAAAGCAATTAAAAGTAAAATCGTATCAGAGTTCACATAATCATTATTATCTTTATAAACAAATAATGCAAAAACAACTACTATTAAATGAGCAAACCTTAGTAGATAATTTAAGTCAATATATTTTTTAATTTCCATCATCTTTCCTTTAATACTAAATTTTTCTTGTTGATTTCAAAATTAACCTACTTTGCTATGCACACTATTATCCCATTACTATTTAATGGAATTTAGTCTTAATTATTAAAAAAACATTTATTATTAATGCCGCATATAGGCGTATAATAAAAGGAAACATAATGAAACTCTTCCCTAAATATTGTAAGGCCTCAATATATTGCCCACTCTTTTGGAAACCACGGGCTGCGCCATAGAGAATTAAGCCACGGCGATATCTAATTTTAATATGTCTCCAAAAGGTAATTGTATTGGTGTTGAAATGATAATTTACAACTTCCAATGAAGCTTTCATTTGCCTTAATACGGCTTTACTGGCATTTTCGTTATGTAACTGATAGTCTCCTAAAATATCATCGATGAAATGAAAATGAATCTTTTCTTTAGCCAATTTTAACCATAAATCATAGTCCTCTGCAGTCACATAATTAATGTCTTCAGTAAATCCTCCCACCTTTAGCAAACACTGCTTTCTTAAAAGCACAGCCGAAGGCGTAAGGGCATTCCCGCGGTAAAGCAGGCTGTCGAATCTAGCTTTTTTTTCGGGACCGTATTTCATTTCCCGCCAAAACACCCCATCTTTAATAAAGCGCAATCCATGGCATACCAAATCAATATTGGGAGTCAGTTTCTCCAAACATCTTTCTAATTTCAAAGGATGCCAAAGATCATCAGAATCTAAAAAAGCGATCAAATCCGCCTTTGCCGCTCGGATACCTTCGTTACGGGAAGATGCTATGATTCCATGATTATGATAATTAATCAATCGGATTCGTGGATCGGCAAATCCATTGACAACCTCAATGGTGTTATCTTCCGAAAAATTATTGATTACTATTGCTTCCCAATTCATAAAGGTTTGATTAATTACCGATTGAAGAGCGTTTTTTAAAAAATGAGCATGATTGTAGGTTGGTATAACAACCGTCACAGCAGGTGAGCCGTCAATCATAAACTTAACCTCCAAAGGCTTTTTGGCATAAACGAAGCGTTGCATCAATTTCATCGTCAATATTACCACTTAAAGTAAAACCGGTACTCTCTAATTTGTTTATGCGATAATCCAAATTTTTGGATACTTCTCCTTCTTGAGGTTCAGGATATTCAATTTTTGGTTCAAATCCTAATACCGTATAACATCTATCTGCTATATGCCTAGCCAAATCAATAACTCTCATGGAAGTTTTCCCTCCAAGATTAAATAAACCGTCTTCAAGGAGTATAGGGGATAATTGTAAAAAGTGAACCACTGCTTTCCCAACATCATGTAATGTAATAAAATCTCTCTGCTGCATGCCGGAGGAACGAAGTGTCAATTTTCCGGCAGTTACGGCTTGGCGGCAAAGATCGTTGGATATTAAAGTCCACCGGTTTACGTTTGGATCTGTGGGCGAGCCTATTCCATTTGAAAGCCTTAATACAATCCCCTGAAGTTTTTGATAATGATTCGAAGCTAAAACAAAATGTTCAGCTGCGTAATGAGTTATTGCATATGGATGAACCGGTTTTGCAACCGATTGCTCGCTAATGGTACCCACCAACGGCGCCCCATATATATGGGCCGTAGAAAAATATATAAACCGCTCAACTCCGGCCCTTTCCGCAGCTTGTAACAATTTTAATGTACCGAGTGTATTTACCAATAAAGCCTTTTGGGGATCTTTAGCACTGTCAATCTCATTCAGCGCCGCAAAATGAATAATATATTTGACCCCTTGACAAAGCTGATCTAAATTCTGTTCGGAACATATATCAAACTTGATAATACTGCCTTTTTTCAGCCATCCCGGCAAATTTCTTTGGTCTCTTTGGGATGTAATTCTTAGGTTATATTGGGAATAATCGGCTAAAGTACTAACGACTCTGCCGCCAACATACCCAAGTCCTCCGGTTATCAAGACGGTATCAGTCATCGGTTTTTAATCTCCCAGTTATAAGGGATTGATTTATCAAACGGGTCAAGACGCTTAATTTCGGTGGAATCGTGAGAAATACTCGAACAATTCGCCACAATTGCCAACTCAGATCCAATTCCTTTAAATCCATTCCAAACCATTGGAGGAACTGTCACTAAACAATAATTGTCCGGACCCATAAAAATCTCTTGGATTTCACCTTTTGTTGAGCTGTCATTTCGGTCATCATAAAGCACGAATTTAATATGCCCATGGGGAACTGCATAATTTAGAACCATTCGAGTATGAATATGCCAACCCTTAATAGCCCCGGGATATATACACGAAAAGTAAATTTCTCCGAAACTCTGAAAGTGTTCATCATCACAACGTAACATATGCATGATTTTTCCCCGTTCGTCCAAAATCTGTTTTAACGGAGTTATCTTTACTCCTTCAATCATGATTCACATCTCCCATATACATGTTTATTTGTTTTCCGGTTAGTTCAACGGCTTCTTTGCCATCCATTAGCTCTTTATACCAATTAGCCGTTTCGGATACAGTTCTCTTAAAATTCCAATTGGGGCGCCAACCTAATAATTGTTTGACCTTATCACAATTCAATTGTAATAGATTTGCCTCATGTACCGAATTCTCATTTGAACTCGTTTGAATCTCGCCTTGCTTCCAATTGAAAATAATTTCTTCACTTAGTTCTCGTACAGTCCGATTGGACTCGATATTTGGCCCAAAATTCCACGAACCCGAAAACCGGGATGCTTTTTCGTATAAATGAACAGCCAGTAACATATATCCATATAACGGCTCCAAAACATGCTGCCACGGGCGGGTTGCCATTGGGTTACGTAATATAATCGGCTGGTTCTGTTGAAGGGCCCTAATACAATCCGGTACTATTCGATCGGTTGCCCAGTCTCCGCCGCCAATTACATTCCCAGCCCTAACACTGGCAATACCTAACTCGGGTCTTTTTATAAAAAATGAATCCCGATAAGCCGAAAAAACTATCTCTGCCGCTGCCTTTGAAGCGCTATAAGGATCATGTCCGCCTAATTCATCGCTTTCCCGATATCCCCAAACCCATTCTTTATTCTTGTAACATTTATCGGATGTTACATAAATAACCGAACGTAAGGAAGAAGTCATTCGAACAGTTTCAAGAACATTAACGGAACCTCCGATATTTGTATCAAATGTAAGTTTAGGTTCCTCATAGGATAATCTTACTAATGGTTGGGCTGCCAAGTGAAATAAGAATTCCGGTTGAAATTCGGTACAAACCTTATTTAATAATGATAAATCACGAATATCGCCATCAATATGTCGGATTAGCTTATCCAACCTTAAAAGATGAAAGTGGTCATGATCCCTTAAAGGAGGTAATGCGTACCCCAGGACTTCAGCTCCTAACATATGCATCCATAAAGATAGCCAGGAACCTTTAAACCCGGTATCTCCGGTAATCATCACTCGTTTCCCTTGAAATACCGATAAATAGTTCCTTTTCACCATTTTATCCACGGAGCCTTTCCATTATTGTAAAGATCGTTTAATAAATTATATTCCCGATTTGTATCCATTGGTTGCCAAAATCCGTTATGCTCATAAATCATCATCTGCCCATCTCTAACTAATTGCCGCATCGGTTCAACTTCGAATACAAGGTTCTCTCTATCATCCAAATAATCAAAAAGTTCTCTACGGCAGACAAAAAAGCCTCCTGAAATCCTACCGGCCGTAGCCTGTGGTTTTTCATTAAATTCGGTTACTTTACCGCTTTCATCGCTCATTAATTCACCGAATCTTCCCGGAGGTCGCACTCCGGTAACTGTCATAATTTTCCCATGTTTCAGATGATATTCCATCAATTGATTCAAGTCAATATCTCCAACCCCATCACCATAAGTAAGCATAAAGTTTTCATCGGAACCAACATACTTTTGAATTCGTTTAACCCTAGCACCGGTCATGGCATTCAAACCCGTCTCAGCTAAAGTAATAGTCCAATCCATCTCAATATTCTTATTATGATAAATGATTGGTTTGTCTGAACCTAAAGAAATAGTTAAATCATTAGCATTCACTTCGTAATTCAAAAAGTAATCCTTAATGACCTCGCTTTTATACCCTAAACATAACACAAAGTGATTATTACCAAAATGGGAATAGTATTTCATAATATGCCATAAAATCGGCTTATTGCCAATTGGAATCATTGGCTTAGGTATATTATCCGCAACATCACGGATACGGGTACCATAACCTCCACATAAAATAACTGTTTTCACTATTATACCTCCATAGATTAAGCCGTTATTTTTTCGGTTAACTCTACTACGAAAAGTTTAATATTTTTCTTAATTATTTTACTCGATATCCATAATTCTGGGCAACCCAACTCCGATATTCACCGTTTAAAACTCGCTGAACCCAATCTTCATTATTGATATACCATCTGATTGTTTTGTCAAGCCCTTCAGAAAAAGTAACAAGCCGTTTCCAACTTAATAGCTTTTTTATTTTGTCGCAGTTAATCGCATATCGCTGATCATGTCCCGGTCGATCTTGAACATATGTGATTAGTTTCGTATATTCGCCAACGTCATTACCGGTAATCTCCGCCATTTTTTTGCATAGTGTGTAAACTAACTTAATATTCTCCCATTCTTCTTCTCCACCAATATTATAAACCTCACCGGCTATACCATGGTTTAATATAAGCCAAACCGCGCTATTATGGTCCTCTACGAAAACCCAATCACGAATGTTTTTGCCATCACCATAAACGGGAAGCGGTTTTTTTTGTAACATATTTAAAATCATTAACGGGATAAGCTTCTCGGGGAATTGGTATGGACCATAATTGTTTGAACAGTTTGAAACAGTGACCGGAAGATTATAGGTATGATTATAAGCCCTTACAATATGATCGGACGAAGCTTTGGAAGCCGAATAAGGGCTTCGAGGGTTATACGGTGTATTTTCATAAAAATAACCATTATCGCCTAATGTGCCAAAAACCTCATCCGTCGAAATATGATGAAATAATACATCATCTCTATTTTTCCATAATTCACGGGCACACTCCAGAAGTACAAATGTTCCAAGAATATTCGTATTAATGAACTCCTGAGGACCCATAATCGATCGATCAACATGAGATTCTGCGGCAAAATGAACAACTGTATCAATTTCATACCGTTTAAAAATATCGCTAATTCGGTCGCGGTCACAGATATTGGCTCTTTCAAAAAAATAACGATTATTGCAGTATTTATTATAGATCGGTTCTAAATTCTCAAGATTACCTGCATAAGTTAGATTATCAACATTAATGACTCGTCCGGAAAAATCCGGTTTATTGAAAACATAATGAATGAAATTAGCGCCAATAAATCCCGCACCACCAGTAACCATGATATTTTGAAGTTTTCGTTTAGTCATTCGCAATCCTTCTCTTTCGTTCAATTAAATATCGCTCTAAAGCATTTTCCCAATTATCTATTTTTAAGTCAAAAATTTGTTTGATTTTATCTTTTGATAAAACTGAATTTTTTGGCCGCCGGGCTTTAGTTGGGTATTGTTCGGTTGTTATTGGATTTAATAATACATCGGTGGAGACAAGATTATGACCTTTTCCCTTTTCATAAATGGTTTTAGTAAATTCGTACCAATTTGTAAAACCTTCATTAGTAAAATGATAAGTCCCATAAGCACCGGAGTCTTGTTCAATAACCTTAATCAATACTTCAGCCAAATCCTTGGCATAAGTAGGACTACCCCATTGGTCCGCTACTATCTCAAGCTTATCTTTGGTATTTAAGAGCCGCAACATTGTATTTACAAAATTACTGCCGTTTAACCCATATAACCATGCAGTTCGGATAATATAATACCTCTCAAGATTTTGTTTTAGATGGAACTCTCCTTCTAATTTGCTCCTCCCATAAACACCCAATGGGGCAGGAATATCATTTTCAAGATAAGGACCATCCTTCATCCCGTCAAAAACATAATCTGTTGAAATATGAATAACTTTTGCTTGGATTTGTTTTGCGATATGGGAAATATTTAAAACCCCACGCGAATTAATTCCAAAAGCCAAATCAACTTCATCTTCGGCTTTATCGACTGCTGTGTATGCGGAGCAGTTAACAATCCAAGTTATCCCTTTCCCTGATGCAAAGGGGATAAGTTCTTCCAAGTTTGTTATATCAAGCTCCCGATCAGAACCCACATATGGAAAGGATTTTTCTCGTAAAAGAATTTCCAATTCAGTCCCGAGCATTCCTCTATTTCCAATCAGCCAAATCATACTATCTACTCCAAACAAAATTTTAAAATCCTATAATTTCTATATCTTTTTTTGCATCACTCAAGTAAGGTTGTTTTAAGTCCCGCTCCGATAAATTCGGGTCCTTAATTGGCCAAGAAATATTGATCTCCGGATCATCAAAACGAATTCCCCTCTCTAAATCCGGATCATATTCCGCTGTACATTTATAAACCAAATCCGCTTCTTCCGAAAGCGTAACAAAGCCATGGGCAAAGCCCGGTGGCACAAATAACATATTGTTATTCTGATCACTCAATTCAACTCCATACCATTTTAAAAAAGTTGAAGAGCTTTGCCGAATATCAACAACAACATCCCAGATCCTTCCCCTTACAACACGGACTAATTTTCCTTGAGCTTTGGGAGCCAATTGAAAATGCAACCCGCGTAAAACCCCTTGAGAGGATCGAGAATGATTATCTTGTACAAAAACATAATCGATCCCGTTAGTCTTAAAATCAGACTCTTTATATGTTTCTAAAAAATACCCCCGCCCATCGGGGAAAACTTTTGGACTAACCAATATCAAATCTTGTATGTCAAACTTAGTATAGGTAAAAGGCATGTTTGACCCCCATTTAGTAACCTAATTCATATTTGTTTTTCTTTGTATCAACCTTTGTATTTTCAATTATTTTCATTAAATATTCCCCATATCTGGATTTCAAAAGAGGAACTGTTAATTGTTTTAATTGTTCAATATTGATATATCCCATTTTATAAGCTATTTCTTCAATACAGGATATTTTTAAACCTTGCCGGTCCTCAATTGTTTTAACAAAGGTAGTAGCCTCTACCATCGATGAATGAGTTCCAGTATCCAGCCATGCAAAACCTCTCCCCATAACCTTAACTTTTAATTTTCCATGTTGTAAATATACACGGTTAACATCAGTAATTTCCAATTCACCCCTTGGAGAAGGTTTTAAGGCCTTGGCGATGTCTACAACTTGATTATCATAAAAATAGAGACCTACCACTGCGTAATTGGATTTAGGGCATTGTGGTTTCTCCTCAATGGAAACAGCATTATTTTTTCCATCAAACTCAACAATACCATAACGCTCCGGGTCATTAACGTAATATCCGAAGACAGTGGCCCCCTGTTTAGTTTTAGCCGCTTCCTGAAGCATCTCCGGCAACCCGTGTCCAAAAAAAATGTTATCGCCAAGAACCAAACAAACTGAATCGTCACCAATAAAATCTTCACCTAATATAAAAGCTTCGGCAAGTCCACGTGGTTCTTCTTGGACTTTATAGGTAAAACTAAGTCCCAACTGACTTCCATCACCAAATAATTCTTTAAATTTAGGAAGATCTGTTGGAGTTGATATTATTAAAATATCCCGTATCCCAGCTAACATCAAAGTGGAAAGTGGATAATAAATCATTGGCTTATCATAAATAGGCAATAATTGTTTACAAATTATTTTGGTGATGGGATATAGCCGGGTACCGGCTCCGCCGGCTAAGATTATTCCTTTCATTGGTTACCACCTTATCACTATAATTTTTAATAATATTATATTCAAATCTTATTAAAATTGGGTGGCGCACCCATCTTACCAGAAAAAATGTCTTTGAAAATTACATAGTCGACCTTACGCTTGATGGAATCACCGGTTATAAAAGCCTTTAATAGATGTAAAAATAACAATGTGATTTGTTTTGTTAAAAAATAATACTTAATAAAATTATTCCTACATAATTTTTGATAAAAGTAAAAGTAGTTCCTGCTAATTAAATAATGTTGAAAAAAAGAGCTTTGCTTATTTCTGGTAGTCATATTACATTTATGATATATTATTGCCTCAGGTTCATATATCATTTGATAACCTGCCCGAACCGCTCTAATCGTAAAATCAGCATCATCAAGATACATAAAGTATTTTTCATCCATTTTGCCAATATTATTAATTAATTGCCTGGGAACCAGCAAACAACAAGTTGAGGCTACCTTAATAGAGATTTTAATATTTAAATTACTATGATCATATGGATAAATTTTAAAACCCCGTGGTTTGGCGGTCCACCAATTAAATTCCGGTCCGATCCAATGATCTAAGCGTTTTTGATCATAATAACAAATAATTTTCGGTACGATTAAAGCCTGTCCATCTGGCGTTGAAGACCGCACCATTTTACTTAAAAACGTTTTTTCCACAGTAGTATCATTATTTAGAAATAAAATATAATCAAAATTATTCTCTAAAGCATAATCAATTCCTAAATTATTGCCTCCTGTTACACCTAAATTATTAGGCAATGTAAGGTAAACAATTCGGTTTTCAAACTGTTTCCGTATTGCTTCACCGGAACCATCGGTCGAACCATTGTCGATAAAAATAATCGTATAATTAGGATAATCTATCTCTAATAAAGATTTGATACATTCATTCGAATACTCTAATCCATTATAGTTTACAACGACAATTCCAACTTTAGGAAATTCTTTAATCATAATTATTCTCCAAAATATATTGAATTGACTATTTATATAATCCTTTTGCTTTCATTTCTTGAATACTTTTTTCATATTGGTCATCTTTAATATCTTGGTTATCTACCCATCCGGTAAATTTTGTGATACCGGTCACAAAATCATATTTTGGTTTGAAACCTAACAAACGTTGAATTTTTCGTAAATCAGCGTAATTGGTCCGAATATCACCCAGACGATAATTACCTGTTATTTTAATATTTGTATTTGATCCATATTTGGATTTTAAAGTTTCTGCCACTGATAAAACATCAATTGGTACTCCGTATCCTACGTTAAAGACTTCAAAATTGGCGGCTTGTTGTTCAATTCCTAGCACTGTAGCCTCAACCACATCATCAATATAAACAAAATCTCGACTTTCCTTTCCATCCTCAAAAATATTTATTTCATTGCCATTTTTAATTCTGGTTGAAAAAATAGAAAGAATCCCGGTATAAGGGTTTGACAACGATTGGCCCGGGCCGTAAACATTCTGATATCGAAAAGCTACCGTAGGAACACCTAAGCTCTTCCCAACCGTCATCACCATTTGTTCTTGTGTTTGCTTAGTAATTCCATATACTGAAGTGGGATGTAATTTGGAATCTTCATCAGTCGGCTGAACTTCCACATCTCTTCCGCAATAAGGACATTTTACCGCAAAATCGCCGCGTGACATATCTTGTTCTCTTCTAGGCAACGGATAAACTGATGCATGTTCTTTGCAGTGAGACTTCCCTTCACCATAAACTGCTCTGGAAGAAGCCACTATAACCTTTTTTATGGAATGTTTTTCATTTGCCAAAATGTCCAATAATAATGCAGTCCCTTGAATATTAACATTCGAATATTTATTTATTTCATACATTGACTGGCCGGTTCCTGTTTCAGCAGCCAGATGAACAACGACATCCTGTCCATGTAAAGCTTTTTTCCAGTCTGCTTGCTTTAAAACATCCCCGTGAATAAAATTAACAATATCTTTGATCGATAAATACAATGGTGAGTTTTTAAAATCGACACCATGGATTTGGGGAGAAAGGTTATCAAGCACAGTTACATTATAACCTTTATTTATGAGGTTTCGTGCCAGATTGGAACCTATAAAACCGGCTCCACCAGTTATTAAAACGTTTTTAATCATTTTTTCTCCTGTTTAGTTTGAGACTTTTTCCCATTTACCATCAGAAAAATTATATTTTTTAATTATCCTCGCCGGTGAACCCGCAATAACACAGTAATCGGGAAATTCCCCGTGCACAACAGAACAGGCACCTACAATATTATGTTTTCCTAACTTTGTACCAGGAAGTATTACACTATTCATCCCAATTAAACAATTTTCACCTATAAATATCTTTTTGGTTTGGATATTCTGAAACCGTGGATTAACATTGATATCTTCATAAGGATGAATAATATCAAATATTCCTACATTTTGAGTAATCGACGTTCCTTTACCGATATAAATTTCTTCGGAACAAGTACAATGAAAATTTTGCTGTATTCCAACATCATCACATATAATTATCTTTGGTTTATATTGTTCTCCAACATACTCTGTTACAGCTTCCAACCTTGCATTTGGCCAGATAAAAACCCGATCTCCCACTTCAATATTATTAGGGTTAGAAATTATAATCGGTTTTAAAATATATGAACCTTTACCGAATTTCGAGAATCTTATTTTAAAGTAAATAACTTTCGGGTATCGTGCAATTTGAACAATTTTATAAAATATTTTTTTAATGTATAACTTCATTTTCATCGCACTTCTCCCAAACCTTTGTTTTAAGATTATATTTCTTGATCACCTTTGCCGGAGCACCTACAGCGATAGAATAATCGGGAATATCACTCGTTACGACCGAATTAGCACCAATCACACAGTTTCTACCAATATTAGCGCCAATGATACAAACATTTTCACCTATCCAGGAACCATCGCCGATATTGACCTCGGACTTAAACCGAATAGGTTGATGCATAACAGGAGTATTAATATCATCATATCCATGAAGGTTATCGGATATATATACCTGATTTGCAGTCAATACATTTTTACCTAGAATTACTCTTCTTACGGCAACGATATGATTAAAATCACCAATAATACATCCTTCGCCAATAACTAATTCCGGTTCTTGCTGATCGATTTTTAAAGCCATCAGCCAAGAAAGATTTTTAATTACAGAATTTTTATAAATTGAAATATATTTTTTCCCTTCTATCCGTAAAGGTTTAATAATTAGCGCTTTGAATTCAAGTTTTTTAAATTTACCAACGTTTGAAAAATAGAATGATAATAAATTCAATCTACTTATTATAGAAGATAAACTTAGATATTTAAATTTCATCCTTAACTTCCTCGTTATATGTTGGTATTAATTTTTTGAAGTACTGTTATTTATGAAATTAATTAATTGGTTCGGGTCAATGAAATATTCATGATTTTTTTCAAACCAATCTTCCGGCATATCCCACCACTTTGTTTTAAGTAGACTACTAATTATTTTTTCATCAAATCGATATTTGATAATTTTAGCTGGAACTCCACCAACTATAGCATAGTCAGGGACATCTTTTGTTACAACCGCACCTGCCCCAATAATAGCACCAGTTCCGATGTTTACACCGGACATAATTAATGCATTCTGACCTATCCATACATCATGTCCGATGGTAGTCCGTTTAAAAGGAGAAAATTCAGACCGGCTATATGTCTTTGCAATAAGTTTAGTTCCCCAAAAAAACGCAGGATGAGTACTGACAAAATTGGTAGGATGTTGTGCCAACCCGACACTGACCCCCATAGCAATTGAACAGAATTTACCAATATCAGCATTTGTAATAACCGAATTTCTCTGAATATAAGTATGAGCACCTATCGATGAATTAATGATCGCTACATCTTCGAAAATTACATTATAATTACCGAGTGTAGACTCGTCATCAACTGAAGCCCCCAAATGAAAACAACAAGTAGGACACTTTATTTGTAATTTAGTAAGTCTGTTTAGCCGTACAAATATTCTTAACAAATATTTGGTTGTATTTTGAAATAATAAAAAAGATTTCATCTTGATCCCTCCCATTTTAATTATTGGAAGTCAAGGAATATATAAAGTCTAAATTCCGTTGAAGATTACGGCCATCAAGGGGTCCAATATACTTTTCCATTACTTTTTTATTTTTAAATGAATTATAAATCGAATTGTTTTCATAAAATAACTCAATCTTCCTAATTAAGTCTTCAACTCCTGAAGCAACTACCAGCTCCGATCTTCCATCGAAAGGAGGGTGTACAATTTGAGTATCTTTCTTATAGTATAATACCGGTATACCCAAGCAAGATGCTTCAAATAACGTTTGCGAGTATATAGAAATATAGAAATCCGCTCTCTTAAGCACTTGTATCATTGGTGTTCTGTCTAAAATCTCAATTTGAATCTCAGGAAAATACTCCCTTAAAAAATCATAATAATGATAAAGGTAATTATTAGGGCGTATCTTTAATATTAAGTTCATTTCTCTGCCTTTTTTAATAAGAACCCTAAAAGCATTCATAATATCATACAAAAAGTCAAACTCTGCCGCAATATATGAGTTTAAATCAATAGGACTATAACCTGATGCTCCAATAACTATAGTAGGCTTTTCAAAATTAATGGATGAAATGTGATTTTCGCTAATATAATCATCCATACGTGGGTCTCCTAAACAAACCACATTCTCCATATTTCCAAAATAAATATCTTTAATTGATTCTCCATATGAGTTTATCCAAGTCCCGAGCTTAGCATCATCCTCAAAAGAATGAATAAGTAACCCGTTGATAATGATATAACTAGGAATATTCTTTTTTTGACAGTAATTAAGCATTAGGCAATTTGTTGTACCTAGTTCAGTTATAGTTACCATTAAGTCAAGTTTTCTTTTGGAAAAAAAATTTATAATAATGTCTAAAACTTTAAGATGTTCAGGTAAAAGATTCTCAATGCGTTTGGTAATTAGTTCATAGAGATAATTACTGACATTAACTCCATAAATTTCCCATTCTGTATATTTGTTAATCTCAAAATTAATTAGTAAGTCTTTAGCCAAAGAAATAAAATCATTGGAAGAATTCTTGACAGGTAAACGCCTTGTTCTAGTTATACCTTTTATTCCTAGAATTTTGATAAAGCTTTCTGAAATCATAGTAACTTTCTTATTCTTAACTAACTCTTTTATAATTTTACGGGTAGGATGATAATTATGGATATATATGTTAATCCTTTTTTTCTTAAATATACTTATGAAATCAAAAAAGCCGAATAAAACATCTAATCCTTTAGAAAAGTACGATTTGATAATAAAATTTAAGCCTGAAGGATGTATTTTTTCATCAGTCCATTGGAAAATTCGAAAATAATATCCTTTATGCTTTTCTACTTCTATGTCCCAGGATTTAAATTCCACATGAAGCCGGTCTAAAATATTGAATATAAAAATATCGCTTACTCCAACATAAATATTATCATACTCAACATTACTTAAATATAACAAATTAATCCAAAGCCTAACATTATAAGTAATATCATTCCATATCTCTTGTCTAAAAGTATTCCCGAATTCAACTCCTCGATAAGAAAAAATATCTTTCCCATCTTTATCACGATACCAGTTACGAAAAAAGTCATAGGTTTCATAATTATAACGTTCCATTGTGTCAGGATCAACTAAGTGATCCAGATAAGCAGCTATACCACCTTGTGTATTAACCAAATTTACAACTGCAAAATCAAATGATAGAACCAGATCGGTATCTTTATCAAACGGAAAAGGGTTCGACTCCCAAAAGTCCCGATTTTGAACAATAAAAACATGGCGATATATTTTAGATAACAAATTAGTTGACATTTTTATATTAAACCTCTTGTCTATTTTTAGACTTTAAAGATAATAGCAATAATTTAAATAAACGGTTTACATAGTTTCGGAATGGCTGAGAAAATAAATAATATAGACAAACCGACCCTAGAGTGACGAACCCACCTGTGACTATAACAATCAGTAAATTAACTTTATCTTTTTCAACAGGCATTAAATGATTTAGAAAAAATAATGAACCAAAGATAAATAAACAGGGTACTATAATTGGGACAAATATTTTCATCATAAAATCTTTAAGCTTAATTTTCAGAAACGTTAATATAAATGCAAGAAAGAAGAATGAATAGACAGCAAAAGCTAAAAACTTAAAAATTGCAAAAGATTTTAATCCAAGTGAAGATAAACTAACAGCTACACCCATCCAATAAACAACCGGCAAAATGGAACTAGAAATGTACAGCATTTTTATTTTTTGATAGGCAACAAGTAAAATCCCACCCGGATAAGAAATAAAACTAAAAATATAGCTTAATACTAAAAATCGAGCAATTAAAATTGATTGGATATATTTAGGTCCTACCCAGCATAAGATAAAAGGCTTCATTAAGAGAATCATGCATAATATCGGCAAAACTACTATTGGCATTAATAAAATAACAACCTGGATAAATAAGTTCTTAAGTCCATTATTATCCTTTAATCCGATAAAATGGTTGAACCGGGCTGAAAATGGAGTATACAGGGTTCCGAAAATACTGCGTAAAAATGAGGCAAGAGTCAGACCAACCGCATATAATGCTACCATTTTTGCACCCAATTGTTTTCCAATAATCAAAGTATCAATTTCATAATAAATAATCCAAGTCCCTGTTAGATAGAGAGAACTAAAAGCCAATTTTTTGGTTTTATCATAGATCTCATTGGAAAATCTAAAAGACTTAATCAGTAATCCAAGATCAAAGTTATACCTCTTTTTTGCGACTATAAAGGATATTAAAGCAGCCATTAAGTTCATTGTTTGGGAAAATAAAAAATAGCCCACAATATCATATTTTGAACCGTAAAAAAAGTAAAATACCGATGATATCTTGATTATACTTGACACAATTGAAATTCTTTGAAAAATATAGTCTTCCAATCTCGTCCCAAAAATGATTTGCAAAATTCTAGGGAGAACCATTGTTGGTGCAAATAATGCTAAAACAGACAGCAAATATGATGAAATTCTTGTCTCTTCAATGCTTTTTAAATTTTTAATAATAAGATGCGGGTAAACGGCAAACATCATAATAATTAAGGCATATAAAACAATAAATATAAATAAAATAAATCCGACAAATCCAATAACTTTAATTTCTTCTTCCCGTTCCCCACTTGCAAAACGCTCACTGGCATATTTGTATCCGGAACTTATAAAACCAAAATCCGCATAAGATAAAAAAATGGCCACCGATATGGTTATGGTATAAATTCCATAAATTGTAGGAGTCGAGGCTAATCTAGGGGCAACAATAAACATGGAAAAAAGATTTAGACAAATCGAGAGCCCTTGCCAGAAATATATTTTTAGATAATTTGTAGTGTATGATTGTTGCATAGTGCCCCTAAATCAATTGTATAATGTATTATAAACATTCATAAACTAAATCCATCGTCAACGATAAAATTCTGTCCGTTTACATATTTGGACATATCAGAAAGTAAATAAAGCAAAGTTCCCTGAATATCGGTTTTATCAAGCATTCCTTTTGACAAGGAGAATCCTTGATACTTCTCCAAAAACGTATGGGGTTGGTTGTCCAGAATCCCTCCCGGACTTATAGAGTTAGCGCGAATATTAGCTCCCTTATAGTATTTTGCAATATACCTTGTCAAATGGATTACTGCTGATTTTATGGCCGCATATTCCACCGGCATCGTCATTGAAGTATCATTATAAATTTCGAACCGAGGCGCAATTACCCCATATACTGAAGCAACATTAATAATATTTCCATAACCTTGCTTTTTAAAAGCCAGTCCGAATTGTTGAGAGGATAAAAAATATCCACCCAAATGAAGATTTATATTCTCACAAAAATCTTCATAAGTTACTTCCTCAAATTTTTTACCATAGTTTTTATTTCTTGGATAAGCGCTGTTTACCAAGGCATCGATCCGGCCGTGTTTTTCGTATAACCATTTAATTAAAGCATTTACCGATTCTTTCGATGTAATATCAAACTTGTAAAAATCCACTCGATCGGTTTGCAACTCTTCCTGTAGGTAATGTAGACATTTTTTCCCTTGTTCGGCATTTACATCGGCAATTACCCCTAAACCACCGTTCTCCACAATAGACTTAATAAATTCTCGGCCTAGGAGCCCGGCTCCACCGGTAACGACAATAATCTGATTCTCCAAAAGAGAGTTCATGTTTACCTCTAATAAGTTTATTCTAGGATTTATGACATATTAATCATCAACACCATCTTTGTTTACGGTATGACGTAACCGCCATTCCCCATCAATCTTAGCCCAAAGATGGGGTGATTTAAATTGGTCGCAAAGCTCCATGAAACGCTCTGGTTTCATTCCAATATAATCCATAATTTCATTAAAATATCCATCCGGGAACTCTCCGTCAAACCTTTTTACTAGTGCCATACCTTCTTCCCTTGTCAAATGTTTATTGCGAATTTCCTGGGAAGCATCATATGTGGCACGTCCAATCCCAAATTTGATAAAGGTAGTATAATAATGCAAATCATCGATTTTATCATCAATACTATTATACTTGCTATAAGTGCCTTGTGTCCTAAAAGGCCGCGCTTGAAAGCCCGTGTTTTCTACAGCATAGTAATATGCCTCTTGCGGTGTCCATTTCAAATAATAACCCAAATAATGAACTTCAATCTTTGATTGCTCCAACTCCTTGTAGTCCGCCGGTAAAAAGGACATTAAATCACATAATTGAATATTATATGTTTCTATTAATTCTTTGATTGAAACCCCGCCCAGGTAAATCTCATCTAAATTATTCATTGCATAATAAGACTTATCCCTTAGTGAGGTAGCATTATCGGCCAAAGGATTCCCATATTCGGCTTCATTTTCACCATAAACTATTAATGGGATATTATATTTTAAAGCAATCTTCGGGGCTAGGTTTTTTTGACCTAAAATAAAAGTTTGAAAAGGGTGTAAAAGATTTTCAATCGATAAATTGGTAAGTAATTTCATTACTTTACCGTTTCGATTAAAACTAATATTATCAAAACCGCCAATATCAAGCCAATTCTTGAAATTGCGATATCCATAATCGGTATAAAGAATTGGCGGCCAGGTAACAGTCAACGGATGCATACCATACTTATATTTTAAGATATGTGCTTGAAAAGCGCTGTCTTTCCCGCCGCTTCCGGGTACTATGCAATCATAATATCCATCATTACGCCGATATTTATCTAATAATTTTAGTAATTCTTCTTCACGTTTATTCCAGTCAATTTTTTCTTTATCCTCTGCGTGCCTACAAGCATCACAGATACCTTCGTCATCGATGTTAAGTGTTTTCTTCTTGCTGGCCAAGGTATGTTTGAATTCAATAGCTGATGCCGGTCTTTGGTTAGACATAACACACCTTTTACAAAAAGTAACCTCTCGCGGTAGTCCGTATTTAACATCTAAATTAGCATTCATTGTTGCATCTCCTTGATATTTTTAATGATTTTTACCCAATTGGTATATATTTTGATCCCTTCTGCCGCGCTTTTTTCAGGGTGAAACTGACAAGCAAAAATATTGTCCTGCAAAACACTTGAACAATAGTCAATACCTTCATAAATAGTTGATGTATATATACTCTGTTTATTAGCTGGATTTACATAAAAAGAATGAACGAAATACATAAATTCTCCATTTTGAATATCTTTCAATGGTGAAAATATGCCATTGGCATTATTATTGAAAAAAACTTGATTCCATCCTATCTGTGGAACCTTAACCTGTTGGCCTTTCATGTTTTTAGTAGGGAACTTTAAAACATTTCCTTTGATAACACCTAATCCTTGGTGTATCCCAAATTCTTCACTTTCATCGAATAATAGCTGCATGCCTAGACAAATTCCTAAAAAAGGTTTTTTACTGGCAATAAAGTCCCGAATCGGCTGAATTAGGTCCAATTTTTTTAAATTCATCATTGCATCGCCGAATGCGCCTACTCCGGGAAGAATAGCGGCATCGGCATCGAAAATTTCATTCTTATTGGTAGTAATAACCGGATGTAAACCAACAAACTCACAAGCATGTTTAACACTAAACAAATTACCCATTTCGTAGTCTATTATGGCTACTTTAAAGCTATTGTTTTGCATTTGAAGGCTCCTTTATTTCATGTCGGCAAGGAATTCCCGACTCATACAAATAATCCTTAAGTTCTTTAAATTCTACCGGTTCTACCTTTGAAAAGCTACGGCCGCTTTTTAGAAATTCAATATTGCCTTCTCCCTTGGCTTCGAACTCTACTTTATTACTCTCGATAAATCCGTAATGAATAATCGAAGCAACAGCCAATGCGTCGGCATTTCCTTCAGTGATTACCTGCCGGGTATGCTCCTTTTTCCCAGCTCCACCGCAAGCAATAACCGGAACCGATACATGATCAGCTACCATTTTGGTGAGTTGGATATCATATCCCAAACCGGTCCCTTCACGATCAACCGAGGTGATTACGATTTCACCGGCGCCCAACTCCTCTACTTTTCTGGCCCACTCAAATACTTCAACCCCGGTATAATTACGCCCATTGTCCGTATAAGCTAAATACCGGCCATCGGGTTGTTTAATTGCCTCAATAGATACTACAATAGTTGAAGAGCCGAATCTCCGCGAAGCTTCCCTGATAATCTCAGGATTATTGATAGCGGCAGTATTTAAAGATACTTTATCCGCTCCGGCCCTTAATACTTCTTTGATATCGTCCAATGTTCGGATTCCGCCGCCTACTGTTAAAGGAATAAATATCTCCCTCGCAGTCCGGGCGATAATATCATGCAAACTGTTACGATTATAAAGGCTCGCAACTACATCCATATAAATTAGTTCATCGGCCCCATTTTCGTAGTAATGCTTTGCAAAATACTCCGGTTTACCTAAAACTCTTAATCCTTCAAGATGGATGCCTTTTACTAAGTTCGGACCTTTAATGTCAAGTCTGGCTATTATTCTGTGATTCATTGTTCTTCCTTTATTTATTCGTTTTTTTTATATATTATTTTATATCTGTTTCACCGTCTTCAATATGTGACAGAATCCCTCTTTAAAATCAAAAGCCCAGGTAATAACATGCCATCTAGTCCAGATTTTATAAAGGTATCAATAGCATCCTTCGCATTGCATACAATTGGTGACCCATGCAAGTTAAGCGATGTGTTTAAAACAGCTCCAATCCCTGTCTTCTTTTCAAAAGCTTTAATCAGATTATAATAATCCAAATTTAACTCGGGTGAGACAAGCTGAGGGCGAATTGTAAAATCATAAGGATGCATTGCGGCTTTAATATGTTCGCGAGCCAAAGCAGTACTATCAAAGGCTAACGTCATATAAGGAGCTCCTAAATCTTTGGGATTAATTAAATAATCGTTAGCTCGGTCTTTTAATATCGAAGGAGTAAACGGCATCCAAAAGTCTCTAAATTTTATCTTCTCATTAATAATTCTTAGGTTTTCATGCTTTGATGGGTTGCAAAGAATCGACCTATTACCCAATGCCCTGGCGCCAAACTCCATTTTACCGACACATCTTCCGATTACTTTCCCCTGTACCAGTAATTCAGCGATCATATCAACGTCCGGGTTATCAAACACTTGATACGCGGGATCATTTCGGAAAGGTAAAGAGGCTTCTTTTGCCTCCTCTACTGAAGGAGCATACCCCAGGTAAGCATTTTTCAAAGGTAAAACCTGATCCCCTTTTTCAATAGCCAGTACCATAGCGGATCCGATTGCTAAAGATTCATCTCCCCCGCTCGGTGGTATATAAAAATCTTTAATAAAAGGCAATTCTGCAATTGTTTTATTAGCTTTTACATTCATAGATAGACCGCCGCTATAATATAGAATATCTGTCTGAGTATGTTTCATGATATTAGTAAACCACTCAATCAATAATTCTTCCAGCCATAATTGTACTGCGGCGGCAATACCGTCAAACCGTAATCCCTCAAACTTTTCTCTAAAATAAAAATACATATCGGTTGGTTTATTTTTCCACTTAAAGTCCAACCCATCAACAACTAGGGTTTCCTTAAAAATTTTATAAGCTGGATTACGCACATAATCTTGGGCATATGGAGCCAATCCCATAACCTTATACTCATGTTCATTCGGCTTCATCCCTAAAAGGAGGGTCATCCAGCGATAGATCCTAGCCATATTACACATAGCGGTTCGATAAACCTCGGTAATCTTTCCATTCTCTGCTATACTAATGGTTGCATTACAACCATCACCCCAACTATCAGCAGTAACAATTGTTGCTTTCCGGGAAGATCTATTGGGAGAAGCATAATAGGCATAGTAAGCATGACCTGTATGATGATCAACCAATATAATTTTATCTTTTGCGATTTTTAAATGATCTATAATCAATCTGCATCTTTCTTCATTAAATCGGCTAACCCATTGTTCCTTGGGAGTATTCTTTATAAAGTCAATATTATAAAGTGAACCATTGTTTTTAAACCGTGGTTCCTCCGCAATTCGTTCCCAAAAATCCGTCTCCTTATTCTCATATAAAAGAGGTTTCCAATATTCATGCATCTCCCGGACAAAATCCGGTATTTTAAACAATGTGTCTCTTTTTGTTCTTAACCCAATGGGATCCTGTTCTTTTGTGCTTAAAGCAACTAAATCTATACTTTCTGATTTCATTCCGGTTACCGCTAAAAGATACTCAATTGCCCGAATAGGGTATCCGGCATCGTTTTTGATTCGGCTAAATCTTTCTTCCGAAGCGCAAGCAAGTACTTCTCCATCTTTGATAATGGCAGCCGTGGCATTATGCCCATCGTGTATTCCTAATATTATCATTATTTAATCTCCTCTATTTTTTTATAATCATTATCCCAATGTCTTAATTACCTTGCCGGGGCTTCCAACAGCAACTACTCGTTCGGGAATACTCCGACTTATAACACTTCCTGCGCCCACCACTGAATTACGCCCGATGGTAACTCCCGGTAATATTACAGTATTGGCCCCAATCCAACAACCTTTTTCCAAAACCACTTCCCTCGACTCACCATATCCTTGATTAATAATTGGAATATTAGGGTCATTAAAGCGGTGATTATCGGTATAAATATGAACCCCCGCCCCTATCAAAACATCATCCTGAATTGTTATTCCCGCGCCATTTTCGGAGTCATCGGCAAATAACATGGTATTTGGTCTTATGACAACTCTTTTCCCAATACTAATCTTGGAACAACATATGGCATAGGCTCCGGGTCTGAATTCAGCCGAATCGTCAAAGTATTTAAACTTCCGTTTACACAACTTTTGCATGCTCGACTTAAAATGAAGCTTCCAATGTGTAAATGGAATATCCGGTCCGATTCGATCGGCCTTTTGCCAATAGGAGATTCTTTGAAATAACTCTAGTAAAAACATTTTTATCTCCCAACATCAAGTTCTAAAATCTATAATTTTCTTTTTTGCATCATAAATTCGACAAACTCAAAATCCAATTCGCTATCAATATCAATGGATCTTTCTTCAGGCATTACATATAAACCGGTTTTTTCAGTAAAAAGACAATCCTTTGTCAGTAAGGCTTCACGTTTCCATATATAAATTGAGGCATTCATATCAAAACATTGAGGCGCATCTTGTCTCCGGAAAACAGGCTTGTCCAATTTCTTAGCCAAGAATATCTTTCCGTTAGAGTCCATTTCTATTAAATTAAAATAGGGAGATCTCCGGGAAGGCATTGCTGTAATTAAAATATCGTTATCATCTCTATAAAACTGGGAAAAGGCGTTTCTAATATCATCAACACTTCGTAAAGGCGAGGTCGCATCCAAATCAACCAAAAAACTAAATTGTTTTTTATAGTAACGTTCACTTTCTGTTAGAGCATGCCTTATAACCGGTATCTTAGCTGCCGAATCACCCGCTAACTCATCGGGGCGTTTAAAAAATACTTCCGCGCCAAAATTCTTGGCAATATCGGCAATTTCATCTGAATCAGTGCTAATTACGATATGTTCAAAAAGATTGGAAGCTTTAGCTTGTTCAATACTATGAGCGATTAAAGGCTTCCCAAACAATCCTCTGATATTCTTATTTTTTACTCCCTTAGACCCTTTTCGGGCACAAATAGTACATAATACCGACTTAGATGTCATGGTTTCCTCTATTTTCATTTCTTGATTTTACCGATTGTTTTTAGAATTGTCAAGCCGTCGGCGAAACTACACACATCTGAACTGTTACTTCCTAAAATCGCCCTATGCATATCGATATAAGTGGAATTTCTCTCCATAGAATAAGTTTCTGTTTGTACTTCTGTGCGAATCGTTCCCAATGTCAGTTTATTCTCTATCAAATCGCCCAATATGGTCATTTCATTGGTATGAACCAAAATTCTCCTTACCGGTACCTTACTAATATAATCCATCGTAAAATTTACAATAACGTCCTTTTCCGTAATTCCTACGGCTGTTACAATATCGTCCGCCGTAATTTCCAAGTCCGATACTTTTTTATTAATAGCCGATATAGTATTGATTTTCCCAAAAAGCCATTGAATATAATCAATTTCATGGCTTAAATCAAGGAGGACACCGCCGCCTTTCTCCATTGAAGCGCTATAAGAATTGCGATAATCCCTATTTGGTCTCCAGGTGGGTAAATATTGGCCCGTTAAGACATTAACATATAAAACGGTTTGATTACAAATCGCTCGTCTGATTGCTTGGATGACCGGGTGAAATCTTAAGTTATAAGCTACATATACTTTATTATTAGTGATTTTAAATTCTTTAAATTCATTAAACAGCGGCTTTTCGACTAAAACCAGTTTATTGCTGATTCTATCTTCCAAAAACGCAAGTTGCTCAAAATGTTTAAATGTCTCGGAAGCGATAATATAATAATCGTATTGATTTATTTCCCGGATATCCTCAAGGCTTTTATATGATTTATAATCATGAATATCTTGGCCTGTAACTATTTCCATGGTTTCAACACCAAAGGTACTTGTTAAAATCTGGACATGTCTTCTCCCAATCGAACCATACCCGATAATTAATACTTTCACTTATACCATCCTTAAATGAGATTGCCGCATCCCAATTTAATAAGTCTAATATATTATTCCATCAAGTTTTTTGAAATGTTCCAGCGTATGCTGATATTCCTCCCATTGCCCGATATCAAACCAATTAGTGCTAATTGGGTATACACCGATCTTGAAACCGTTTTCCTTAGCCAACAATAGAAGGTCAGGCATGTTAAAAGGTTGATTATCGGGGATCAACTTAATAATTTCCGGTTCTAAAATATAAATCCCGGAATTAACAATAAAGTCATACCTCGGTTTCTCAATCATTTGAACGACCGAACCATTTCTGGCTTCAATAACACCGTAAGGCACCTGCATATGTTTTACCACACCAACAATAGTGGCCGAATTTTTCTGTTTCCGATGGTGGTTAATAAACTTTTCAAAATCCATATCAATAATGACATCGCAATTTGAAACCACGAATGTTTCGGTGAGCCTATCCTGAGCTAGTTTTAATGATCCTGCGGTACCAAGGAATTCTTTTTCCTGAACATAATCTAGATTATAACCGTTGGAATTTTCCGCAAAATATAATTTGATAATTTCCGCTTTATAATTTACCGATAAAATAAAATTATTAAAGCCATATTTTCGTAAATTATCCATAATAATTTCAATGATCGGCTTATCTCCGATTGGAATAAGGGGTTTCGGTAAGATTTTGGTAAACGGATCAAGTCTGGTCCCTTTACCGCCTGCCATAATAAAAACAGTATTGGTTTTTAGTTGATACTTTTCTTTAATTTCTGTTTGATCCAAAATATCTTCCATCAGGATCAAATCTATAATATTATTACTCTCATCTAAAACAGGAACAGTTTTTATCCCATGAGTTATCATCAATTGCCTGGCTTTTTCTTCTTCACCGGCATAGATAAATTTGGGATTTTGGTTCATGATTTTTTCAACCGATTCATCCAAAGAAATATTGTTAATAATTGACCGCCGGATATCTCCATCTGTGACTGTCCCAACCAATTTTGATTGCTCATCAACTACCAGCAAAAATTGAAGCATATTATCATTTAATTGAATAATCGCTTCCCGTACTGCTTTCTCTTTCGAAATTATAGCTGATTTTAATTTATCACGCATGGTTTGGCTCACTTTACAGTTCTTTATTTTTGATATCTTACAATATTACCGGGGACTCCCATCACAACTGCATTATCCGGTATATCATTTACTACCACCGCACCGGCGCCGATTAAACAGTTTCGGCCGATATTTAGATTTTGAATGATAGTGGCCCCCGCCCCAATATGAGAACTTTCACCAACCCTAACATTCCCTGAGAGAGTTACTCCCGGTGCTATGTGTACATGATCTCCAATCCAACAATCATGGTTAATGGAGGCTTTAGTATTTATTATTGAATTATTTCCGATAACACTATCAACCTCTATAACAACCCCCGCCATTATCTGAACCCCTTCTTGAAGTGATACATTGGTTGCAATAACAGCTGAAGGGTGAATTACATTTGTATACATATAACCTTTTTCCTTAAACCGATTAAATAATTGGCAGCGTTTTAATGTTGAGTTGATTGATCCAATACCATTGACCAGAAGAATAGATTGTTGTGAATACTCAAAAATTATTTCGTCATTTCCCAACCAAGGTATAGCTAGGTTTTTTACCCCGGATAATTCTGGTTGAGGATCCGTATAACCCAAGACCATAAAAGAATTCTTTATCAATGCATCAATTAATACTTTGGCATGTCCGCCGCCGCCAAGAATAACTACCGGAAGACTCATAAACCTATCATCTCATCTTTTTTATAATCTTTACCAGCTGTTTTACCCAACCATTCCCAGTAATAGAGTGGCGACACTCCCGTCCCAGGGCGTTTTGTAGTAAGATTTAATTCGGTAAACAAATCACCCTTTTTTATATCTAAAGCAGCTACAAGACTCTTTCTAGCTATAGTTTTATTTTTGAATTCCGATGGAGCCGGTATTTTCATACGCTCTCCCATCGCCAGCTCAACTTCACGGATTGATTTTACCAAAGTTTTTAACTCATCCGGATTTAACGATGCCTTATGATCGGGTCCGGTAAGATTTTTATCCAAAGTAAAATGCTTTTCAATTACACTAGCACCAAAAGCAACTGCCGCGATAGAAACTGCAATACCCGGTGTATGGTCCGATAATCCCACCGGAAGCCCAAAGGCTGAGTTCAAAGTATTTATTGCCCGTAAGTTCACATCTTCAAAAGGCGCTGGGTATTCTGTAGTACAATGTAACAAAGTTACCTTCTTCACTAATGTTTTTTGGCCTTCTTTCGAATTATAAGCTGCTTTAAATGATTCCAAAGACGGCCGACTATTTGAATCGAGGTATCCGTATGCTAGTATTCCTAAAGCTTCTTCGATCTCCCCTAAATTACACATTCCGGTTGAAACAATAATCGGCTTATTGGTTCCGGCTGCAAGTAATAATAGCGGTGCATTGGTAATCTCACCGGACGGTATTTTAATAATTGGCAAATCAAACTTTTTTACCAGCAAGTCGAGGCTTTCCAAATCAAAGGGGGTTGATAAAAATTGTATTTTTCGGCTATCACAGTATTCTTTCAAAACTTGAAAAGCCTCTTCACCCAGCTCCAACTTTTTTAACATTTCATATTGCGACTCAAACGAACCGGTTGTTCGGACTTGATATTCCGCTTTTGGAACACCGGCGCTGATAATATTGTCGGTCTTAAAAGTCTGGAATTTAATCGCATCAACACCGGCATCGACCGCAACGTCAATTAATTGCTTCGCTATTTCAACAGATCCATTATGGTTTACTCCGGCTTCGGCGATAATATAAACATGCTTTTCATAAGTCATATTTACTCACTGACCTCAAAGAAATGTTTTTTCAGTAAATCTTGATAATTATCTATCTGCTTTAACTTGGTTATTATTTGAGAAGAACTGTCTCCATTTCCATAAGGATTTATTGCATCGGAACAATCCTTAGTTAAGGCTTGGTTAATTGCTTCTAAAATCCGCGCCGCCTCAGCCTCACAGTTAATAATAGATGAAGCTTGTAACCGCCCTTTCTGGCGATCTCCAATATTAACGGTAGGGATTTTAAAAGAAGGCGCCTCATATAACCCGCTGGATGAATTTCCGACTACCGCATCTACTTGGGCTAGCAAACTCAAATACTTAAGCTGTCCCAAAGAAGAAAAGGATTTTGCATTTGAATGGGTAGAAACATAATCATCGATCATTTTAATTATTATTCTGCCGTCGGGATCAGAATTTGGCTTAGTAAATATTAATCCGATTGTTGAATTTAAGTTGTCAAGAGCAATAAATAGTTCTTGGAATTGTCTTTCCGAAGTATGATTTTCTAAAGTAACCGGATGAAATGTGATTACTAAGTTATTCTTAAGGAATTTAAAATCCAGTTCTTTTTCCAATTCAGTTCGTTTGAGTAATTTCAGGCGCTTAATTTGGTCGATACCCGGACTCCCTACTGTAAATATATAATCCGGATTTTCTCCTAATTGACGTACTCTTCGCGCCGAAACCTCGTTGGTAACAAAATGAACGTGCGACATTTTAGTGATGCTATGGCGTATCGCCTCGTCAAAAGCGCCTTCGGTGGTGTCTCCACCGGCAATATGGGCAATTGGAATTCTTGCAATTAAAGCCGCCTGAGCGGCAGCTAAAATTTCATAACGATCGCCCAATAAAACTATAATATCCGGTTTTAAACGTTCGAACACCTCAGCAAAACCTATTGTCGCCAGACCAATGGATTTGGTAATCCCTACTGCAGAATCGCTTGATAATAACATCTCAACTTTTTCTTTGATTACAAATCCATCTTGTTCAATAGCTTTATAAGTCAAACCGAATTCAGGCGAAAGATGCATTCCGGTTACAACAAGCTCCAGTTCCAACTGGGGATCTTGTTGAATATCTTTCATTAACCAATATAGGAGCCCGTATTCAGCTCTTGTTCCGGTAATCACGCAAATTTTTCTTTTTTTCATAGGAATACACTACTTGGAATATTAATTAAACGTTCCTCAATACTTTCGGCAATTTTGAGATCCATTCTTGGAGATGATGAAAACATCGGTAACTTATGCATCAAGGCCCAGACCGGACGAGTCATGATGCCATTGTTGTTTGTAATCTCTAAAATTGTATCTCTCATCTTGACATATTCTTTATCTATAATTAACGCATTTAACCAGTAATTGCTCCGGCTATTTGCCGGCTCACAAAAAAACCGAACTCCTTTTATACCTAAAAAAGCTTTTTGATAACGCTCCGCCAAGCTCCGCTTCTTTTCTAAAAATCCGGGAAGTCTCTCAAGCTGAGCGCAACCCAGAGCAGAGTTAATATTGGGTAACCGATAGTTATACCCAACCATATCATGATAAAAAGCCCATTTATGTGGAAGCTTAGCTGTAGTTGTCATATGTTTGGCGAGCTTTCCCAATTCCTCATTATTTGTCAATATTGCCCCACCACCTCCGGTGGTAACTACTTTATTGCCGTTAAAACTTAAAGCCGAAACCTTTCCCCAATTACCGGTATGACGCCCCTTATAATAAGAACCAAGTGATTCGGCGGCATCTTCCACTAACTCTAATTTATACCGCTCACAAACATCCATTAATGGGTCAAGATCAACCGGATGACCAAAAGTGTGCATCGGCAAAACCGCCTTGATTCTGCGTCCGGTTAATTTATTAAAACAACCTTCAGGCTTAAATATCGTAATCTCATGTAAATAATCATCCAACTTATATGGATCTAACCCTAACGTTTTTTCATCACTGTCAACAAAATGAGGTATAGCGCTGCAATAGGTAATTGCATTTGTGGTTGCTATAAAAGTTAAAGCGGGTGTTAATACCTCATCTTCCGGTTCTACTCCTGCCAATTTTAAACAAATATGCAAAGCGGCAGTACCATTGACAACAGCTACTGCTCTTTTAACTTCTGTAAATTCAGCTAATTTCTTTTCAAATTCATCCACGAATTTGCCTACCGAGGAAACCCAACCGGTATCAAGGCATTCTTTTAGATAAGCCCATTCATTGCCTTCAAAAAACGGTTCGTGTAATCCAATATGGTCCCGGTCATCCGGCAGACATTTCTTTAGGGTATTTAAAATAACAACATCTAATTTTTCCATCACATGTTATAAAAATCGGCTTTATATCGTTTCAGATTTTTAGGATTAGTAAACCAAGCCACAGTTTCCGTTATTCCCCTTTTAAACCCTTCAAGGCCGCCATAGACCGGTTCCCAACCCAATAATAATTTTGCTTTAGAATTATCAGCCCAAAGCCGTTCAACCTCACTTTTCACCGGCCGTATTCTTTCTTGTTCGGTTTCGATTTCAATCTCAACTCCCATGACTTCTGCAATAGTTTTGACAGTATCTCCAATTGAAATCTCATAATTACTTCCAATATTGATAACTTCGCCGACAGACCTCTCCGATTGAACTGCCGCAATAAAACCGCGCACCGTATCTTTGACAAAATTAAAATCGCGAGTCGGATGTAAGGAACCTAATCTAATATTACGTTTGCCATTGGCAATTTGAGTAATTATGGTAGGTATGACCGCCCTATTTGATTGCCGAGGTCCGTAGGTGTTAAACGGCCGGATGATAGCTACCGGGACCCCAAATGATTGATAAAAAGACATCGCAATTTGATCTGCCCCTATTTTGCTGGCCGAATATGGTGACTGCCCTTGCAAAGGATGTTCTTCTGTAATCGGCACAAAACGGGCGGTGCCATATACCTCACTGGTTGATGTATGGACAACCTTTTGTATTTTTAATTCCTTTGCGGCCTGTACTATGTTTAAAGTACCTTTGACATTTGTATCTATATACGTATCAGGAGAATGATAAGAGTAAGGAATTGCGATTAAGGCGGCTAAATGTAATACTACATCGCAACCTTTCATTGCCTCCCTTACGCCATGCGGATCTCTGATATCACCGGAAAAAATCTCCAGATTATCCCGAATTTCTTTTGGAGATTCATCGAGCCAGCCCCATGAATTAAAAGAATTATATAAAACAAAAGCACGTACTTTATATCCTTGACTAACCAGTTCTTCAACCAAATGGGACCCGATAAATCCATCAGCGCCGGTAACTAAAATTTTTTCATTATTCAATATAATAACCAACCTTTATAATTATGGAATTATTAATATCCTCAATTAATTGACAAAGATATAAATTTAATGAGTAAAAAAATTACTCATTCGCAGATTCTTTTTTCGACATTATAACAAAAAGTCCTTCATTTATTTATAACTTATCATACTTAAATATGATAATTTGTTTTGCATATTCCCGAAATTTTTTGGGAGAAAAATACTCTAAAAACATTAACTTAAAAGTTTTGAATATTCTATTTATAATTCCATCATAATAAAAATTATAATAGTTCCCTTGTTCAATAATAATTTTATACTCCGGTTCCCTAATCTTATAATCTTTTGTAATATTGGCTTCACCGATAAAAGGCGTAAAACTGTTGGTTCCTTTAAAAGCATTAATATCCATCCCGAATCTTTCTTCATTTCCAAAAGCATATTTCATTAAACCGGCATATTCATAAGGCCTATAACTTCTCCCTTTAGCATTCGGAGTGTGGTCCTCAAATAGAAAAGTGGTATGATCTGTTATTTCAGTACTAGCCTTAAAATTTTCAATCAAAGAAACTTGTTTATACCAATCCATTTGATATTCAATACAATTCCTAAAATTCATATTGATAAATAAAGCTATGAGAACGGAACAAAGCAAAATATGAATCTTACGATCGAGCCGTAAAGAATCAATAATTAGTTTAAGCCCGTAATATATAATAAAACCGGCTCCAAGGGGAACTAAAAGCTGATGTCTGCTGTCCCAATCATATAAACATGGAAAAAGCCCGACCGAAACATAAGGGAAGACACCGGCGATAAAAGAAAAGATTCCTAAAAAAAACAATAATATATCATTCTTTATTTTCGATTGTTCTTCAGTTTTATTTTGAAGACAGAACATTATTATAATAGCGCCGATAATATTTAATATTGAAAAACCAATTATTATCCTGAAAATTTCCAGGAATGAGCTGTTAAAAGTCTGGATGAGCATCGAAGGAGTTTGTATTAATTTCTGCAAGGTTATGGAATTATATCCTTCATAGGCACCAGAAGGTTTATAAAAGATATTTCTAATCAACCAATAAACAACCGGCATAACAATGAAATCTGTATAATGCATTAAATCTTTAATGATGGTGAATAGAGATTTATTTCGTGTGCTACTAATATAGATAAGATATAATATCACCAAACTGTAAAAGACTAAAATAGAATAGGTATTAAAAGACAAGAATAAAAAACACAAAGCTACAATTCGTGTTACAATGTTCTTTTTCTCTATAAATTTGGTAATTAGCCAAAATCCCAAAAAGAATAATAAGAAAAAAATCGAAGTTGGGATATTTATCAAGGCTATCCGGGCGCTATTAACCGGAAATAAAGCAAAAATCAACACAATAAAAAATCTGGCTGTAGAAGTTATTTCTTTTACATTTTTTAAAATTTTATTTAATAAAATTGCCGAGATTAGATATGCAAGAAAACAAGTTATACGATATAGGAGAATATTATTAAAAGAAAGAAAAAAATTATGAATAATTCCTCTAATCCCTAGAAATGCCCCACTTTCATGGAAAATGACGGTAATAATATCTTTATTAGCGTTGCATAATATCCAACCATCCCAAAATATACCTTTATTAAATAAAATTAAACCATATGATATAAAGTATAGTAAACACAAAAGAGAATTGTCATTATTAATAATATTCCCTAAAGATAAGGATATATTTCGATATTTTAAATTCATCACTTCGTTTTACCTTTCTTTTCCGTTCCTAAAAAATGCTAATATTTTAAATAATTTGTATCTTTTTAATCTTCTCCTAGTGTTAAGTATCAACGATTATATAAGATTCATAAAAAGTATTAATAAAGAAAAATAGATTAACTCAGAAACATTAAATATTGCCTATCGAAAAGTAAATAACATATTCTTACTTCAAGTCTAAGACTTGTCTAATTCTTCGTTGGCAACAGCTATTTCTTTTAAAGAGGTGTCTATAAAATTGCTATTAACTAATTCAGTTTCAATTTGTTGAATAATTATTGGTAAATATTCTTCTATCCCTATCCATAACGGTAATCTAACTATGCGGTTACTCATTTCTGATGTTATTTTCAAATCCCCATCTATACACCCATATTTCAAACCTCCAGGAGAGTCATGCAATGGTATATAATGAAAAATACAATGAATTCCCGCCTTTTTCAAATTTGTAATAAACCGAGTACGTTGAATCAAACTTGGTAAAACTAAATAATACATATGCGCATTATGTGAACATTCCGTAGGAATTATCGGCCGCGATAAGACTTCTTTTTTCTCCCAGTCCAGAAAAGCTTGATGGTATGTCTTCCATATATTAATACGCCGTTCAACAATATTTTCAGCTTGTTCCATTTGCGCCCATAAAAAGGCTGCGATCAGTTCACTAGGTAAATAAGAAGAACCGATATCAACCCAGGTATATTTATCAACCTGTCCCCTAAAAAATTTACTACGATCAGTGCCTTTTTCCCTAATAATCTCTGCCCGTTCGATAAAACGCGGATCATTTATTAATAAAGCCCCTCCTTCACCCGACATGAGATTTTTAGTTTCATGAAAGCTTAGCGCCGCTATATGGCCGATACTGCCCAAAGGGCGTCCTTTATAACTTGATAAAATCCCTTGCGCTGCATCTTCAATCACCAAAAGATTATTTCTTTTGGCTATATCCATAATTACATCCATCTCACATGCCACACCTGCATAATGAACCGGAACAATCGCTTTGGTTTTTTTAGTAATGGCTGCTTCAATCTTAGTTTCATCCAAGTTCATAGTATCGGGACGAATATCAACAAATACCGGGATTCCTCCCTGTAAAACAAAGGCATTAGCAGTTGAAACAAATGTATATGAGGGCATGATGATTTCGTCACCCGGTTTAATATCGGCTAAGATCGCTGCCATTTCCAAAGCAGCGGTACAAGAATGTGTTAATAATGCTTTTTTACAGCCAATATATTGTTCCAACCAGGCATGACATTTTTTTGTAAATTCCCCATCTCCGGACAGATGGTTATTTAAAATAGCCTTTTTAATATATTCAACCTCTGTCCCTACAATATAAGGTTTGTTAAATGAAATCTTCATATAATCCTTGCCCCTTTTTTAAACAGCTTTTTTTATATCGCCCTTATAACCTAATCCATCCAACTAGCTTCAATACTTAGTCTTTTCTCCCTTATTTAACATACTTCTTTTTCTTTTTGGTTTATCACTCTTATTTAATTTTAAGACTTCAATTTTTGATATCGAAAAAAAAGCTCCAAAAATGGAAAAAATTATTGTTGGAGCTATACCTAAAATAATAGCAACAGAGGCGATATGCGACGGTACTTCAAAATAATTTAAAAAATATACCATACTGCCTTCACGTAATCCCAAACCATTTAAAGTAACAGGAATCATGGAGACAAGCCATGCCAAAGATGCTGCAATTGATAGAGCTAAAGGGTTTATTTTAACTCCAACGGCAATTAAAAATAACCAATACATAAAAATCATAAAGCTTTGAGCAAGAATACTCCAAAGAACAATTTCCAGAGTTAATCTTTTATTTTTAGCAAAGAAAAGAATTTTCCCGGCAAACTGGTTTCCAATATTCAGTAATTTACCTATCAAACCCGGTATTATTCTTCTGGGCTTACTAACCCAATTTAATATAGAAAATCCCACCCCAATGGCTACAAATAATACTAAAGATAAAATTAGAAAATACCATCTATTATAAACAAATGCTATCCAACAACTACTGATTAATGACATAATAATTATAGTAATTACACCGCATACTCGTTCAAATAGCACTGAGGCATATAGAACTATCTTATGATCAGGATAGCGGTTAAGAAGATAAAGTGGTTTTACAATATCACCACTATAAATCCCGGGTAAAAAATTACTGGTGAAAATACCGATAAAATTTAACCGCATAGCTTCAAATAATGAGATTTTTATTTCACTATTATTCAAAATTCTAAGCCATCGGTGAGCTAGAATCGGTTGAGCTAAACCATACATTGCAATACCTAATAGTACAAAAATTAACTCTGTTTTAGAAATTGCTTCTGTTAAGTTATTAGTTTTAATAATTGAAAATAAAATAAATATTAAACCACAACTTATAATAATTTTCCCTAAACTAAATAATTTATTTTTCATTGTCTCTGTATTCCATCTAGACTAACTAACGACTGATTTATTTTGACTTTTTTGTATAAACCCATTAATTTTTAGAACACTCCATAACTATATGAGTATATGGAATACGTAAAAGATCATCATGAATATTAACCTTAATATCAGAGAACACTTTTGACGCTAAATTAATATAGGCCTCTTTAGTCCTTACATATCGTCCCCGATCCCTAGAAAGAATAAATCGCGCAAGACCAGATTGTCCGTCTGTGTAACATCCATCCACAGTAATTAACCTAGAAGAAGATTTCATTACAGAATTCGCTAACTCGAATAACTCCATTGCTTCATCATCATTAAGATGATGTAATACTCCAATTGCTATTACTATATCAAATTCAGTTTTTTCTCCCAAAACATCCCTACTTAGTTTTTTACAAAAAAACTGTCCCCGTGAACCAAAATATTTAATAGCCGAATCAATATATTTTTTTTCGATATCAAAACCTACGTATTCAACATTTGGAAAATGTTCTAGTATATTCGCCGGTCCACAACCTATATCCAATACCCGGTCGCCTTCCTTAGGCTTAATATATTTTTTTACATAAAGATAACGAACATCTCTTCCTTTGATAATTATTTTAAAAAACTCGTAAATACTAGGATGAGATAAAGCTGACCGAAAATCGAATAACTTGATATTCATAAAATACATCTCCTATTAATAACTTTAATAAAAATTAACCATTAAATGGTATAATCACAAAACACTTATAATTGATTTTTTTAGAATATATTTGTTGTAAACATTCCATTTCAAAATTCATTTGGTTTTACTTTTTGGCGATCAATAATAAAGAACCTCCAAAAGGAAGGGACACTCCTAGTTTGATTAAACAACGTTCAATAGATAATGCCATCTTAAAGAAGTAATTTAGGAAACGATTAACTTTTAACTCACAGTTTACATCTTCCAATGAATTATAACGTTTTTCTCTTAAACGTGAAATTATCATTAATGGTAATAATAACGAAATAAACGATGTCATTCTAACTACTTTAAAACCAGCTTGCTCAACCTTATACCTTATCTCCTTAGCAGTATATCTTCTTTTATGGCAGGCACGTTCATCTACATCACTCCATAACCATGGATGTTGGGGAACAGTTATTATAATACCTCCACTATTATTTGTTGCCTTACATATTTGGTTTATAACCAATTCATCTTCTTTGATATGTTCAAGAACATCGAAAGCTCCTATTAAATCAAATTCATCTTTAAAAGGAATATTTCGTGCATCCATTTGATACAAGTTGGCCTTTTTTAACCTTTGCCTAACAATCGATAATCCTCCAGTAAAGATTTCACTTCCGGATAAATCAATGTGTGGGATACTATTGCCAATACCAGATAAAACAAAACCGGTTCCACAACCTATTTCCAAAAAGTTTTTGGCATTTGGAAAATAATGGTTCAAAGCCCAAGTTATCAATATATTTCGGGAATAGAACCAAAAATTATTTTTTTCTAATTCAGAGAGTTTTAAAAAACGTTCGGGCCTAAAACCATCATTTACTTCGGCTAAATCAGGCGCAAAAGCTAAAAAACCATTTATTGTTTCCGGTTTCTTACCACAAGAACTACATAACCATTCTGAATTAAGAGCAGATGAGCCACATTTAAGACAAAATTTCACTTTATTCTATTTACTCCTTCTTTTAGAATATCAGAAACTGTAATTCCAACAAAAGATCAAACATTTAAAATAAACCCTAAATCTTAATTAGTAATAAGTTATAATCTGTTCCATTCTGATAAATCAATATCAATAAGCTTTTCTAACTCTCGATTATAATTTCTAAAATATTCAATTAAATAATTTTTTAATTCCATTGTAAGTACATTTTCTTCTCTTTCAGCAGTATTAACTTTATTACTTTCAATGTTTGGAACAAAATTAGAACTAACGTTTAAAAAAGTATATATTTTTTTTATTTGAATTAATAAACTATCCATTAAATCCTCAGTCCTTATAAATAAAATATTTTCCCTTGGAAAATATTTAAAAAACTCATAAATAAAAGTAACATATTTGCCTCTAGTTAAGTATGCAAATGGGTGATTTGAAAATCCAGGCATTGGGTTCTCCATTAGTCTTTTTTCTTCATTTTTAATTGCATACTCGAAACTTTCGGTTTCAAGTTTATTTTTAACCGAAAACCAATAGTTGGAGATTGCTCTTTCAATTGGATTTCTTAACAAAAAAATCAATTTAGCCTTTGGAAACATCCGATAAATATTTATAGGTGTATCCTTAGTTGTCATATAGCTCGTCGATTTTTCTCCATACGCCCTATATTGATCACTGACACTAAAATACTTATTAATGTAGTATTCTTTTCCCAAACAATATTCTTCTGAATTACAAAAGAACTTTGGTTCGGGTTTTATTGGTTTCGCCATATATATTTCTGGGTGAGCATCTAAAATATGATATAAAAAAGTCGTACCACTTCTTTGGGCGCCGGCAATTATAAATAAATTTTCCATTTTTTATTTACACCTATTTGTTTCTAATGTTGGTTTCCTTAATAACATACTGTTTTTCAGAGTTCACACTCTTGAGTATTATCAGCAAGTATTCGCCCAATACTCCGGAAACTAAAAGATTAATACTACTAAATACAGATATAACAAAAATTGTTGAAGTCCAACCTTGTATCTTACTCCCCATTATTAAATCTTTTAAAATAACTACACCAGATAAGATAAATCCTATTATTGAGAAAAATAATCCGATCTTTATAATTATTTTTAGTGAAAAATCTGAAAAAACAAATACCAAAGCTCGAACTAGTTTAAATAATTTTTTAAAAGTATAATTGGATTTGCCGTGTTTTCTTTTGTCATGTTTTGTAACAATATTACCGCAGTTATTTGTGGTCATTAACAAAAGTCCGGGCAGATATACATTGGGGGTATTACTTATAATTACCTCATCCACAATTTCTCTTTTTATAATTCTAAAATTTGATAAAACTATATTTTTAGGTTTATCAAAGATTCTTTCATTAAGCCATTTAATGACTTTACTTCCTAATCTTCGGTATAATGAATGTCTTTTTTCTTCAAATTTTGCAAAAATAATATCATAATTAGTTTCTTGTATCGCCTTTATCAATTTTGGAATTTCTTCCGGAGGATTTTGTAAATCATCATCCATTGTAATTATATAATTGCCTGCAACACACCTAAACCCTGCCAGCAAAGCGGAATGTTGTCCATAATTTTTCCGAAAACTAATGTATTTTATATTACTATTACAATTAGAAATTTGTTTAATTATTTCTAATGAATTATCCGTACTATGGTCATTAATAAAAATAATTTCATACTTCCAGCCATAACTTGAAAAAGTATAGTCGATTCTTTCCACTAATTCGCTAAGACATTGTTCAGAATTATATACTGGAATTACAATTGAATAAAAACTTTCATTCATTTTTTACTCCTACTAATTAGTTATCTAAAAAATTATGTTTGTCTTCTATACTGCTGCTTGTTATAAATTGAACATCCATTCTTTATGATTATTACTAAATACCTTGCAATGTTCCTTATTCCCAAATAGTTATACTTCCCTCCGCTTTAAAACGTGGCGAAAGATTTTCATATTCCTCCTTATTCAACACCAGAGTCCTTACCCGCCTCTTTATAAGACTTTCCGCTTTACTTACCAGTGTCTCCAAATAACTTCGGTCAATCGTCCCAACTAAAACCAGATCAATAATCCCTGAATCTATACCCCTGGTATAATCTCCAACCACTAAAGCAATCTCCAAATGACCCAAATTGGCTAAAACTTCTTCGATAAGCTTATCAATCCCCATCATCTTTTTGACAATCGAATTAATCTCCGGGAATAAAGGATGTTTTTGATTTGCGGTATACCATTTCTCCCGTCCATTTATTTTACTGGTTAATAATTGAACTTCCTCCAGCCTATTTAACTCTACCCGTATCGCGTTAGTAGACTCTCCCAATTCTTTAGCTAAACGACGTAAGTAGGAAGACTGGGCGGGGTTTAAAAAAAAATATAATAAAAGCTGTAATCTGGTTTTAGAGGTGATTAACGAATCTAACACAAATACCTCCATAAATACTAATGTTAAATAAAATCCATACCCGTTTTGAGTAATTTTTTTACTCACATTTTTCTTTTAAAAAAGAGAAATCCCTCTTTCTCTGTTCTATTTATATAAACTTATAATTCAGATGTCAATGTTCGATTCCGGCCGCAGTTTGCTTATAAGCTTTTTGAATACCAGTTTTTCTTAATTTCTTCAAATTCCGGTCATTTACAATCTTTTCATAACGTGTATTGGTACTTCGATATGTTGGGACCAGATTGGCAAGAATCATCATAATCTCCTCAACACTACTGGCATTTTGGAGCGCCATTAGACCCCATTGTAGTTTTTCTTTGTTTACATCTTTCAAATTAGCCTTAAATATTTTTTGGTGTTGGGTAGCAGTAGTGCCTTCCTCCGCAGTCAGTAATTCTTCAAATAACTTCTCTCCCGGACGTAAACCAGTATATTTAAGTTTAATATCAATTCCCGGTTCCAATCCGGAAAGTTTAATCAGATCACATACCATATCCGCAATCTTGACCGGTTCCCCCATATCAAGAACGAAGACTTCTCCGCCATGAGCCATGGAGCCAGCCTGCAACACTAATTGAACCGCTTCAGGTATAGTCATAAAATACCGTTTCATGTCAGGATGGGTGATGGTTACCGGGCCTCCAACTGCAATCTGTTGTTTAAAAAGAGGAACTACGCTGCCTCGGCTACCAAGAACATTTCCGAACCGGACCGCTGCAAATTTAGTTTTACTGCTCCGGTTCATATTTTGAAGGATTAGTTCTGCCACCCGTTTAGTAACTCCCATTACGCTTGTAGGGTTTACTGCTTTATCCGTAGAGATGAGAATGAACATCTCGGCCGCAAACCGGTGAGCGGCTTCGACCATATTTTTAGTCCCAAAGATATTATTCCGGACTGCTTCATCCGGTTGGAGTTCCATTAACGGCACATGTTTATGAGCTGCCGCATGGAATATTACCTGCGGCTTGTAATGATCAAAGATACGGTTGATTCGCTCCTGGTCCCGTACATCGGCAATTAACGGTTCAATTTGAATAGAGGGATATTTATTTTGTAATTCCCGGTGTATCTCATAAATGCTGTTTTCACCTTTACCCAACAATATTAAGGTATTAGGCGATAAAGCCGCAATTTGCCGGCATAACTCCGAACCAATCGAACCCCCGGCGCCGGTTACCAAGACTCTTTTTCCGGTTAAATACTCCGTTATCTGCGCCAAATCCAATTTAACGGGCTCTCTCCTAAGAAGATCTTCCAGATCGATATTTCTGACCTGTTGAATCGAAACTTTGCCATCAATTAACTCATAAATTCCAGGTACGGTCTTAACTACACAGTTGGTTTTTTTACATTCATAAATTATCCTACGCAGTTGCTTACCACCGGCCGACGGTAAAGCAATGATAATTTCTTGAATATTCAGACTATCGGCAATTCTTTTAATCGCTTTCCGATTGCCCAGTACCTTAACCCCAAATAAAATCCGATTATGTTTAGATCGATCATCATCAATAAAACCGATCAATTGTTTGGAACTAAAATATCGATGCAGTATTTCCCTGGCTATCATCGCGCCGGCATCCCCGGCCCCGACTATAAGCACCCTAGAACGTTTCGCATTTTGTGGTCGGTACCTATAATAAAAAAAGCGAACCATTAATCTGCTTAGTCCCACAAATGCAATATTCAAACCCCAAGTAAGTATGTAAATGCTCCTTGGAAAACTGGAGTCGATAATATACATATATGATGAAGAAATAATTGAGCATACAGTAACTGTTACGGAAATCGTCACCAATTCCCTAGCTCCGGCATAACGCCATAAACGATGGTATAAACCAAATAGAAAGAATACAATTAAACCAACTACTATTACAACAGGTAAAAAATTAAACCATTTATCAAGATAGTAGTCGGCTATATTTCCATCAAAACGTAAAAATAATGATACATAGCCGGAAAAAGCCAAAATTATCACATCGCTTAAGATCAAGGCGCTTGTAACTAACCTACGCAATGTTGCAACACCTCTTTTAAATTATAGTGCATATCCTTACTTCCCAATTCCTATATAAATCAACCCTTGGCTTTCAATCTCATCGTTTTTATAAATATTTCGAAAATCAAAAAAAAGTTTTCCTTTCATTAAAGACTTCATTTTCCCCACATCCAAATTACGGAATTGGCTCCATTCGGTTAGAATAACGATAGCTTCAACATCAGAAGCAGTATCATACTCATTATGGCAATAAGTGACCGAATCACCCCAAATCGACTTAGCGTTCTCCATGGCTTGCGGATCAAAGACCTTTACTTGTGCACCGCTTTTAAGGAGTTCATTTATTATCACAATCGAACTGGCCTCCCGCATATCATCTGTATCCGACTTGAAGGCCAATCCTAAAATACCCACTTTAACTCCTTTTAAATCGCCAAACTGTTTTTTGATCTTTTCAAAAATATATAATTTATGCTTTTTATTGCTTTCGATGGTAGCCTCAATCATTTTCAAGGGCATCTCAAGGCTTCTGCCGAAAGCCGCCAGAGCTTCCGTATCTTTTGGAAAACACGACCCGCCATAGCCGGGGCTTGGATGGAGAAACTTACCGCCGATTCGGCCGTCTTTGCCAACCGCGTGGGCCAACATCTGTACATCAGCCCCCACCGTATCGCATACCCGGGCCATTTCATTAATAAAAGCGACTTTCATCGCTAGAAAACAATTGGAGCTGTACTTAATTAGCTCAGCGGTCTTTAAGTTGGTAAAAACAAACGGGACTTCATTAAGGTACAATGGCCGATAAATCTGGCGCATGGCCTCAACCGGCCGGGGGTTGTCAGTCCCAATCACCACCCGGTCAGGGTGTTGAAAGTCAAAAACCGCCTTTCCTTCCCTTAGAAATTCCGGGTTGGATACAATGTCAAATTCATAGGAGTGAGGGCAATTGGTCGAAACAATTCTTTTTATTTCTTCATTCGTACCAACCGGGACGGTACTCTTGGTTACAATAATTTTATAACGGTTGATATTGGCGCCGATAGATTTGGCAACCTGAAATACCGCATCCAAATTGGCTTCGCCGTTATCACCCTGAGGAGTACCAACCGCGATAAAAATTATATCCGCCCATTCAATTCCGGATTTAATATCTGTCGAAAAATTAAGACGGTCGGATTTTGTATTTTCATGTAATAACTCTTCCATTCCTGGTTCATAAATAGGTAATATTCCTTGTTTTAATTTATTAATCTTGTCCTGCTCGATATCCAGACATAGCACATTAGATCCGAAATTGGCCAGGCCAATACCAGTAGTAAGTCCTACATAGCCGGTTCCGACGATAGCTATTTTGTACATTTTAAAAATTCCCCTTTATTTGAATAAGTTATAATTCGTTTGATTCAGCTAAATTCCTGCAGCCATGTTTTTTTTATGTTTGGTAACTTTTTATAAACAAGTTTTTCATTTATTTCTTTCCATATTACCGGGAAAAATACATGACGTCTTTTAATACCTAGCATAATAACTGATTTCATTATTCGGAAGAAATATAAGGCAATAAAACAATTAAAGTAATATGACTTAGCCTTAATTATTGCCAAACAATACTATAATAAATTATAACATTTTTAAAAGGAAAATAACGAAATAAAATTGAATAATATGACATTGCTCTATCCTAGCTAATGTGTAAAAGCTAACTTCAGATAATTTTTTCTCCCCAAAAATAGCATGTATTACTTGGGTATAAAAATAAAGAAAAAAGGTTGATAAAATGGATGGCATTTGGAAACTAAAAATTAATAGCTTTCTCACCAAAGCAGTAGTATTAAATCTTTATATTTTCGCCTCTGGTGTTATTTTTTCTCAAAAAACTACCAATGTTAGTGGTCTTTTAATTTGCCTATTCGGCTTGTTCCAAATGATAATAATGAGAGAGAACCCACTTATAAAAATAAAGGACAAAACCCTAAATCTACCGATTTTAATACATACTCTTTCTCTGTTGATATCATTTATCAGTCACCCATATCCCGAAGTTTTTTCCGAATTTCATAAACTTTTATTGCTATTTCTATTCTTTTATATTGTAGTAGTTAATATCCATGATTTAAAACATGTTAAAAATTTGATAACCATTGCTTCGATTATGATGGGAGCCTCGGGTATTTATGGGCTTTACCAGCATTATATTTTGAAACACTACAGAATAGAAGGCTTTACATTTGAATTATCCTTCGGTTGCCTTCTAGCGATTTTTATAACTTTTTTATTAGTCTACAGTCTCTGGGGAAAGATTAATATCAAATCGCGTATCGCCTTATTCACTGGAATACCGTTTTTAGGTGCAAACCTCTTATTCACCTTAGCCAGAGGTGCCTGGTTTGGGCTTTTAGGAGGAATTATAACCCTAACTTGGATTAAAAATAAGAAATTATTAATACTTATGATAATATTTATCCTTGCCCTGTATTTATTTTTGCCACCAGTATATATTGATAGATTTAAAAGTAGCTTTGACACTAAAACAAATGATTCTAATTTGGTGAGAATCGCCCTATGGAAGGGCGCCCTTTCGATGTACCGCGAGCATTTTATTACCGGAATAGGTTTAGACAGGTTTGAAGAAGAATATCACGCCCATCATCAGCAAAAGGATCTATATATAGGTAATCCCTGTCACGCCCATAACAATCTCCTTCATCTAATGGCCGAAGCTGGAACATTAGGAGGAATCGCCTTCATTTGGCTTATGGTTTCAGTTGTAATTTGGCTGTATAAGAATTACAAACAAATACCTGACCCAAATTGGCGTTTATTTCCACTCGCCTCTTTATGCGGGATTATCTCTTTTAACATTCAGGGGTTAACTACCCACACCTATGGAAATGGCCATACTATCAGATTTTTCTGGTTTTTAATCGCTTTAAATATGATTATTGCTAACTTATGTAAAAAGGATTCAAACCAAAACGAGCAAATATCCTCTGAGTAATTTGAATACATAAATAATCTAATTAACAAAAAATCCGGGGAAATCCCGGCTTTTTATTGTATATACAAATTCTATAAACAAATTCAATTTAGGAAGGACCCATACCTTGAAGAAGAAGTTTTCTTCAATTAATCATAACACTTTTACGTAAGAATTTAGGGAGAATCCCCAATGCAGAAAGTTTTCCTAAATAACGATAATACTTAAAATATCGACGCATAATAACTTGGCGCTGTCTAAAAGTAATTATGGTAAAAAGGTAAATTATATAACTAATCATGACCTCAAATATAGCGTTAATCCCTATAAGTAACTTTTTTCGCGGGTTCTTTTTTAATTGTTTGGTCACTTTTGTAATACCATGACCAAAATTAGTCCTCATAAAATATTGTTTGGTAAGCCGTTCCGGAGGAATCAGATGTTGGACCATGGCCTGGGGTTGAATCATGATCAAACCACCCATCTTATTTAACCTTCTAAATAAATCTGTTTCTTCTCCGGCCAATAATAATTCTCCCTTGCGACCGAGCGATGTATTAAACGGTTCTTCCATATCTTTTAAAGCTTCTCTACGCAAAGCCATATTTGCGCCTATTGGCCATTTCCCATCGGATGCCGGGAATGGTTCTCCAACTGATGGTTGATATTCTAGATACCACTTTTTATTAATCCAATCAGGACATGGGGCTAGAAATTGTAGTTCTATTTTACCACCTACTCCAACGACCTGTGGATTGTTAAATGGTACTAATAAAAACCTTAGCCAATCAGGTTCAGCAATAGCGTCATCATCGATAAAAGCTATGATCGGGGCTTTGGATTCCTTTATCCCTCGATTCCGCGCAAAAGAGAGCCCTTGTTGAGTTTCCAAAAAATAACGGCAAATCAGTTTATCATGTTCTTTTTGGAATTCCGAAACAATACTCGCAGTTGAATCGGATGAATTATTATCTATTACAATAATTTCGAACTTATCAATGTCATAATCTTGTTCTGCTAGACCTTTAAGACATTTTGGCAAATATTTTTCCCGATTATAAGTACAAACTAAAATACTAACATCATACATTCCAAAGCCTCCATGTCAAATATACTAATTAACGAATTTAGTTGTTAATAACTTTTCTATAAGCTTATCATTCATTTTTAGACCAACTATTCTTCTAAAGCTATACTTTATTATATTTCTTACAATAATTTTTGTTTTAACTAAAAAACCATACCTTCCAAAAATATAAGAAAACCTTTGCCAATAAATTCTAAAAATTTGGTAAGAATCAAAATTATCATTTTGAAAATTAGCGGTTGTCCGGTATTTTAAGATCCACTGCCCAACTTGAATAACAATTTTCCGAAAAATTTTTTTATACAATTTATAATCAATCTTACCGTTAACATCCCATGTGCCTTCTTTTTTAGGGTTCCACTTCTCAGCCATAAAGATCTTATTAATTTGGCCAATTATTCTAATGGATTGAGAAAGGCTTCCTTTTCTAATATAATACCAAGTTAAATCTAATGGCAAATAGTATATTGGATATTTATAAGAAATCTTAAGCCATAAATCTCGGTCTTGTCCCGACTTCCATTCAGGATCAAAACCACCCATTTCTACAAATATCGCTTTTGGAATTAATACAGTAGACGGGAGACAAAAAGTAGTTTCAAAAAATCGGTAAAAACTAAGCTCTATAATTGTTTCCACGGAAGGTACATTATAAACAGGAAAAGTCGGATTTGTTGGGATTTCATATATCGTCTTATAAGAAGTAGCAATCATTCCATAATTCTTTAATGATTCTGCTATCTTTAACAAGATTTCAAGTTTTTGAGGATGCCAAAGATCATCCGAGTCTAAAAAAGCTATATAATCCCCTTTCGCTTCTTCTACCCCACGGTTTCTAGCAACACTTGGTCCTTGATTCGTTTGTGTTATTATTTTAATATCTTTCAGTGAATTTACCAATTCAATTGTACCATCATTAGAGCCATCATCAACTACAATAATCTCATAATTCTGATAGGTTTGATTCTTTACTGATGCTAAAGTTTGAACTATTGTCTCCTTGGAATTATATGTCGGTATTACTACACTGACTAAAGACGATTTGTTCATTATTAATCCTCATTATTTGATATATAAGATATTATAACATAACTAATTTTTAATAATATATTAAGTATAATTAGTAAATCTACATATATTTTGCAAGTTTCCAAAATATACGGTTTTTTGATAATACAATAAGATATTTTACCTGATCCAACAGATCAAGTTCATATAGGGAAAGCTTTTGTAAGACTAAAGCATAGTAAGGATCTTCAGAAATTTTATTAATAATTATAACCGTATCTTCATAAGAATTTGTTTTTACTATCCTCCATAAAAACTTGCTTAACATTTTTCCCAATCTTATATCCAATCCCCGCTGTATAATTGACAGCTCTATTGAATTCTGATTTTTATCAATAATAAATTCGGCAGCACGTCGAACCCCTTTAATCGCATGAAAGTGTTTTTCCCATTTCCACTTAGATTTAATGGCAGAGTTCGGACGGACCCGATACATAAGCAAATTTTCGGTTACTGAATTGTAGGAAGCTACTGCCGCTACCTTTAACATGAATTCAAGGTCTTGTCCTATCAAACATCCTTCAGTAAATTTTATATCATTCTCGATGATTACATTTTTATCTATCAATAGTGCCCCAAGATGGAAACGAACTTCTCCATTAATAGCTGCAATAAGAATATTACCATTTGGATAACCGTAACGGTAATTTCGATTGTACCCATTCATATAATAATGGTTATAACCACAATAACTCACTTGGGCTCTGCTTTGTTCCTTGGCAGTAACTAGTTTAGCTAGACATTCAGGAAGCCAAAAATCATCTCCATCCAAAAAGATAATATCATTTCCCCTGGACATACTTAAACCGGTGTTTCTAGCTACTGAAACACCCTGGTTATTCTGTTTATGAATCCGGATGCGCCGGTCAGTTCCTGCTGCTTTCTTTGCTAGATTATAAGTATCATCAATTGAACCGTCATCGACCACGATCAATTCCCAGTTGGAATAAGTCTGGTTTAATACGGATTTTATACAATCTTCAATATATAAGGCCACATTATAAGCTGGAACAACAACTGACACAAGTCTGGCCATATTTAATACCTCCAATTACACATAGGGTAAGTCTTTTACATAATAAATATGATTTATTTTACTCTTATTAAAAAAATCCTGCTAGTTAATGGATTATATTTGTTTCATTTGATTAAAAATAATGGGATTTTAACCATTTAAAAAGATTTTGAGTAAGCTTAGGCCATCCAGGCCTTTGTCTTCCAGCCGGACCGGCGCATATATACACAAAGACCTCGATTACTCGAAGTCTTTGTTATTAAAATTAATCCTGGCAACGACTTACTCTCCCAGCCGGTTACCCGACAAGTACCATCAGCGCTGAGGGGCTTAACTGCCGTGTTCGGGATGGGAACGGGTGGTTCCCCCTCGCCATTGTCACCAGG
>JAEYRN010000017.1 GCA_023435565.1 Bacillota bacterium | reverse complement strand
CACTATACCAAATGAAGGGGTGTTTTTATATGATTTTCGCTAATTTGTCAATTACTGTTCATTTTTATGCCTGATAATTACTGTTTATTGGGTTTGTTCCAACTTTCGCTCTGCGAAAGTTGAGTTGAATAATAAAAGGAAAAAGAAGTAGGAGTGATCAAAATGGATCTCGCATTAACATTAATAACTAGTTTTATAATTACTTGGGGTATTGGGTTGTCGCTACCTTTAATTATTAGGTTTTTAATAGTAAGAAATTTCTTAAATAAAGGAATCTCAATAACAATAAGCATAATATGGTATTTTATTCAAGCAGTTATCTTTTATATGCTAAAAAGCCAAAGTAAAACCCATTTTGCTATATTATTAACAACCTACGCAGGTTATCATATTTTACGTTCGGGCTGTAAAAATGATTATCCCGACCAAAAACATCAAACATCATCACGTCTTGCCAAAATTATTAAAGAATAGAAATAAATCCTCCCTACCTTATCTTAAATGGTTTTAGTCTACCTATGAGGGATTGAAACATGTCCCGTCCGAATTTGGTCTTTTGCCGAGTATTTAGATTACCTATGAGGTGGACTTGGTTCGACTCCAAAAGAGGTGATCATCATTACTAACATTCTTAAACCAATAATCAAAAAATTCACCCTAAAAAATCTATTATATTACACTCTGATATTTGCCCTATTATACATCCTTTATTACCTAAACACCCCCAAATGCCTAACCAAAACCGTTACTTCATCCTTGGGCGTAACCAATATTTATACTCTTTCCGGCAAGGAAACCACTTTGGTCTTTCAGTCCGATATCAAACTGGCATTATTGAAAGAGGAAGAAGCCTTTAAATGTGAATATACGGATAATAAGTTCTCCATAAAACCTCTAATAGAAGATGCTACCACCGATTTAATGGTTGTTCTTGAGGACCAGACGGTTTACCGCCTTATTCTAATTGAGGGTAATGATAATAGTTATTATGGTTTAGTTGATTTTGTAGAGTCTAAAATTTAAATGATAGACCTAAGAGCCGGTTTTAAACGGGTTGATTGTAAATTCGGAGCCGTAGGGTTTTAGTTAAGACCCAGGATAGGTCAAAGTCATGGAAAACAAGGATGTTTGAGAATGACCACGCGGAAATCGGCAATCAAAACCTCTTTATCAAACCGAAAGGTTAACCAAGTCAATGTTCATAAAATATATCAACAAAACCTGGCCGCTCTACCCATACAAATCCAAATACCTAATCGAATTTACCCGCGAACAATTTCAGCTTTTAGCCAACGTGGTTGAATCAACCGGAAGCTTTAAGGCGGCTGAGGTGTTTTTTCCGGGTTATACCGGACACAAATTGGAATATGTTTATTACTTTCTCATTTGCGGATATCGAAAAGGAGCAAAACCAACTCAACTGCTATATCCGAAACTTACTGAAACCGAACTGCGCCTTATAGACGAGCAGTATTGTAGATCTGGGAAACCCCGCCCGTGGAAAGAGATTGGCGCTCAATTTCCGCGTTTTGAATTACATAACATAAAATATCAATATTTCAGATGGAAAAAAGTCAAACCGGACCCGAAACCGAAACTGAAAAATATACTATCGAAACAAGAACGCGAAACACTGATCGAACGATATCGGGAATTAAAATGCTGGAAACAACTTGCCGAATTTTACCCCGATTTCTCGGTTGAACAAATCAAATATTACTACCGGACCCAAGTTTTAGGTTATCATCCCGACAATCTGCCGAAGCGGGAGGATGAATATTGGACCCCTGAACGGCGCGAACTATTTCAAAAACTGTGGACCTCCGAAAGAAATCTTTCGAAGGTCCGTAAAGCCTTCCACAAATCCCCGGCTAAACTATACGCCCAAGCCGAAAAAATGGGGATTGAAAGATTATCGGCCTTGAATTGAAGTTGAGTTGTTAAATGAAAAGGGAGGCTAATTACCTCCCTTTTAGTAAATGATTTGGATTGTTTAGAATGGTTGACCATTATTAATCATAACATCATTTTTTGTGAAATGGTATGCAGAATTACACTCTGCAAATGCATATGCAACTAAACCTTGTGAAGCTCTACTGTTTTGGCTCCACTCAATATTTCCATATCCCCAAGTGGTACCAACTAAAGATGAAGTAGTATATACCTCAGCAGTACAGTTGCTGTCTAATGTAAATGAAACTGTAGCATTATTTGGGTTAATGTTCCAATCTGATATACCTGCCCCATAGTTAGATACATTTGAGCCAATAACGATTGAACCATCTTGTTTATATAATGTGACTACAACAGATATGGGTTCACTCGTTATATTAGATATATATAAATAATAAGCTTGAACTGAACCAGATGCATCAAAGTGAGGAATGATTGCACTCCCGCTTTTCCCAAACGCCACACTTCCCAATCCCAACAAACAGACCACTACCATCAAACAAACCAGTATCTTTTTCATAAAAACGCCTCCTAATATTTTGTCCGGTTACATAAAAAGTAACCAGCCTTATATTAATCGGCTAATTTGGAAAAATATTTAAGACTTTCCAAATGAACTTAATTAAACCAACTTATCACAACCACTTCGAAAACACCGATTCCAGCGTCCATCTCCAAGATCTTGTATCCAAATAAACTTTATAAATAGTATCGTTTTGATGCGATAGATTAAAAAATATCTGCTTTCCTTCGCCTTGCCTTACCTCCCAAGTCGATTTCACCTGAAGATCTTTGATCCTCCGGCCCCGCCACAAAAAAACCAACGGCTTTATCTTTCCGTTTTTAAAAGCTGCAATCATATCAATCGAATCTGCTACCTTTTCGACATGCATGTTTTATTCTCCGAACATCTGTTTGTTGTTTTTTTATTATAACACCGACTTGGAGTAATTGCCATACCGGGTCAATTAGTAATAAACTGGTTTTCATAGAAAAAGATGCAAGGAAATTCCCCAGTCAAATTCCCGTCTTGATCAGCCTTTCCTCTCTATTGACACAACTCCCAGTGTTTCTACATGGATAGAGAGGCAAGGTGAGTCGATTTTTTGTTCATCTTCCAATTCCTCGAATTTTCCAGACAATCCAAATTAATTCCAAGTTTTTATTTGTATTTGCAGGAATTGTTTTACAAACATAGAAAAATATATTCATTGCTATTCCCACAAAATAGAAGAAATGGAGGTGAAATCATGTATTTACTTAATCTATCTAAAAAGTATAAAACCGGACTCTTTCTACCAATAATCCTTGTGTTACTCATAACCTTAACTACCGGCTGTTCCATCAAACTAATTTCCGACTACGACCAACTGATCGACCAATATGCCACGGAACTGCAAAGCGACATCGGGACTTTCCTAATCAAAATGGAACGGTTGGCGGGAACGGCGGAAGGGACTTATGCGAGGAATACCGGCTTTTACGATGAGATCCAGGGGACACTTACCACTCTTTCGCTCCGCGCCGAAATGCTCGACGACAATAAAATCGTCACCGAACAGATTGTACTACTTCAAGAGAACCTGGAGAACCTGCGTAAGCTTCACGAACTCCAAGGGGAAAAAGGCCTTTCCAAGGAGCTAATTGAGCCGATGAAGGTCGCATTTAATACCCAGTTCAAGGCGATCATTAAACTCCAAAACGCCCTGAAACGCGGGGAGAAAGTAACGGAATAAAGTTAAAAGTTACAAGTTGAAATTCTAAAGTTTAAAATCGGAAGTTTCAAAGCTCCGGCTATAGATATCTACCACGAAGGTCACGAAGAACACGAAGGAAGAACAAAAATAATCATATGGATTGAACATTAAAACCCTTCCCTTCCCCCCGTCTTCGTGTCCTTCGTGGTAAAAGGTTTAAAATGTTATTTTTAATTGACTTTGACGTTAACCCTGACTTCCGGCCTTTGACACTTGACACCGACCCGGTCTTGGACTTTTGAGATTTGACTTTCGGCTTTTGACACAAGGGAAAGGAGGTGATGGGATGCCGAGTTTTGACGGAAAGGAGGTCCTCAACCAAATGCTAGCCGCCGCTCAAGCGAGCTTAGGCGATTCTTTGCCGAAGACCTTTGAATATGTGGAAACCGAGCTGAAAAGGTTGGCTAAGGGGATCGCCAAAGTAGAGACTAAACGAATGATTGGCGAGATCGACAAAAAGACCGCTCAACTTTTAACGGATAGCCTGATCAATGCCGCCAAGACAGTTAGGCTTGCCGGGGAAGGCATTGTCAAAGTTGAAGCGGAAAAAGCGATCAACGCTGCGCTGGCGGTATTGGTAACAGCTATCAAAGCGGTTGCATAAACAAGGGATTTGGACTGGCTTAATTTTAAATTTACTAGGCTCAATTTAAAAATGTCCTATAGTAGATTTAAAAATCGACTATAGGAGATTTAAGAATGTACTATAGGAGATCAAGAAATCGACTATAGGAGATCAAAGAATCGACTATAGGAGATTTCAAAATTTACTAGGCTCAATTTTATATTAAAGGAGAGATTATAATGGCAAAAAAAATTCAAGCATGGACAGAGTTTAGACCCCGGCTGGAACCGGTCGCTCCGATGAAAAGCGAAGAACTAATCGAAAACATCGTTTCTGCCACAAATCAAAGCCGCGGCAGCGTGCAAGCGGTCTTGTCGGAGTTAGACGTGCAGATCGAATCCGCGCTTAAAGGCGGGCGGATCGTCCACCTACCCAACGGAACCCATTTCCAACCAACCGGTAAAAAAGACGGTTCCATTAATATTGACGTGCGGGTCAACCCCGATCTGGACAAGCGCATTAACGCAGGGTTTAGAGGCAAATGGATCAATTCCGATAATTTCAGCAAGAGCGAGGAAGAGATCATCGCCTTATGGAACGAAAAGCACCCTGACGATCTGGTCGAAGTGTAAGAAGGAAGGGTAGCCGGATAGAATAGTAAAATGGGCTGAAATAACTTCAGCCCATTTTCATTTATTATATTTTTGCCTTACAAACTCCACAAAATCCACTATTTCTTTTTTAGCTATTTCCGGAAGGTCTGAATATTTATTGTCATCAATAAGGTCCTCAATGTTCCTCCCTAGCAGATAATCTATTGAAACTTGAAAAAAGTCCGCCAATTTAATAATGAGGTCGATATTTAAACGCCGTCTGCCCTTCTCTAAGTCATAGTAGTATTGAGGGGAGACTCCTAAGTATTCAGCAATATTCTTGACTTTTATTTTTTTATCGTTACGAATTTTTCGTAAGTTGTTCCTTCTTTTTTCGGACATTATACCCTCCCTCAATAATTGAATTCAGTTTAGCAAGAAGAAACACGTCTTTCAATAAGCTAATTGACGAAAAACAAAACAATATTAAGCAATGAGACGAAAAACGGAGCTAAACTGTTGATATTATTTATGAATAATTTTGAAAAAATTCGTCTATTAGCTTAAAATAATTGCATTCCCCTTCCGTTTTTTAAAAATCAAGACTTATTAGGGACAGCAATATAGTTAGATACAAATTAATAAAGGTTAAAAAATGATTTCAAAAAAAGCAAATACCACAAACCTTGCCCGCCTCAAAACCCAAATCGCCAAAGCCCGCCAAAAATTAAACCGCGCTTGGGAGACGTATCAAATGACCGACGCGGATGTATTGGTTGCCGCGGCGGAGCTTGACAGGTTATGCAATGAATATGAACGGGTGAAGAAAAGCAGTGGTCAGGAGCAAGGAAACAGGAGTCAGGAGATGGAAATGACGGTTGATTCGGGAATGTAGCTTCAAAGAATTACGTGATCATGTTTTGCTAGTGTTCAAAGCAAAAGAAGTTAAGCCGAGAATTCGGGCGAAGACCTCTCACTAGCTCTCCCCCAATTGATGATTTTCATAGAAGCATAATCAAGGGGGAGAGTAACCTATGCCTTCGAGGCCAAAAATCTTTTCGAGTTCAGCGGCGATGGTTACTCTTCCCTCCCAGGGAAGAGCAAAAGTTAGGTCGCTTTTTGGCCTTAATAATTCAGTAGCAACGGAGGTATAATTTAATGCTTACCCATAGTCGAAAAAGGCATTTGTTCCGGAAAATGCGGGGTATCTTTCAGGAGAACGAAATGGGCCGGGAGGTCCGCAAAGCCCCCCGTTAAACCTGGGGCTTTACGTTCTTAAACCCGTTTTTTCACCACCACAATAAGGATTAAAGCGGTAAGAGAGAATAATCCCCCAGTGAAAAAAGCGTTTGAATAATTACGCCATAAGTCAAACACAACCGCGCCTATGGTGGGGCCGATAATGCCCCCAATACCGTAAGCAGTGAAAAGCAATCCGTAATTCAGCCCCAAATTTTTAGAACCGAAGTGGTCCGCGGCTAAAATCGGGAAAATGGCGATAATGCCGCCGAAAGACAAACCGGCTAATATGCAAAAGAGAACTAGCAACGGAAAGTAGGCCACTTTGGTTATTAACAATAAAGTTAGTCCCAATTGGAGCGCAGTCAGGAGTAGTATATTTAACCGCCCGAATTTATCGGAAATAGCTCCTAAGAGAATCCTGCCCAAACCATTGGAAATTGATAATACCCCCAGTAATAACGGCCCTACATCCCTTGAAAATTTTAATCCCTTGATAAAATCGGGTAAATGACTGATAAACATCAATCCGGCGCTGGCCAGTAAGGCAAATATAGTCCAAAAGTACCGGAATTGCTTGGTCTTGAACATCTTTTTCCAATCAATGCCTTCGCCGGTAGGCTCATTTTTAGCCAGGTTTAAGCCTGAGCTTAAATTACGGGGAGGATTGTTCATAAAGGATCCGGCAATTAGAATGATTAAACCGAAAAGCATTCCCAACCCAATAAAGGTCCATCGCCAACCTGCCACGGTAATCAAAAAGGAAGCGATCGGCGCTACAATCAAAGAACCGGCGCCAAAACCGGCCACAGCCAAACCAATGGCCATACCCTTCTTATCCGGAAACCATTTGGCGCAAACCGCCACCGGACAGATATAGCCAAGCCCAAGCCCGATTCCTCCCAGAACGCCGTAGGTAAGATAGATCATTTCGATTGATCCGGAGAACCCCGTCAAAATATAACCGGCACCAATCAAAAACCCGGATGCAGTTATAACCCGGAGCGGACCGACCTTGTCCTGCCATTTGCCGCCAATAATCATACCAACGGTATAGAAGATCAAAGCCAGTGAAAAAGCTAAGGAGACTCTAGTCTTATTAACTCCGAAACTGGACATCAGCGGAGACAAAAAGACCCCCCAGCTATAGATGGCGCCTAAACAAATTTGGATCAAGACGGCCGAAACAATAATCGGCCAGCGGGTTAAAGACGAGTTTTCAGCGGCTGGGGTTTTTCCGGTTAAACAGATATCTAGTTTGGAATTTTCAATGCTCAAAATCATCCCTCTTTCTTTTAGTTTGTGGTAAAATAAAACCAATAATCAATGTAAGTCTGTTAAAAAAAGGAGTATTCATGAATACCAAAGGACAATTGGAAGACAATATCAGTAAAGCCTTTGTTAAATTTGAAAAAGAATATCTCGGCCGCGGACCCGAGGAAGTAAAAACCTTCATTTTAGGCGATATGATTTTAGTCCGCCTTAAAGGGGTTTTAACCCCTGCCGAACAACATTTGGCCGGCAGCGATGATGGAAAATCCCTTGTCAAACAAGTAAGAATTCAGTTAATCGAAAAGTCCAGAAATCTATTGGAAAAAATCATCAAAGAAATAACCGACCGGACGGTTATCAGTTTACATACGGATATCAGCACCGTATCCGGAGAAAGGGTATTCATTTTTGTCCTGGATCAGGAAATCTAGGACCGTGAATGGGAATGAACTAAAGGATTCTGTTTATTTTTTTTGCCACAGAGACACAGAGTCTCAGAGGAAATTGTATTTATTTAAATCTTTCTAATAAAAAAAGCCAATATCAAATAACTTTGTAGTTAACGATATTGGCTTACTTTGTGACTGATTGTTAAACCATTCACTCGGTCTTCCAAATTCGGGCCGATATTTATTAAATTTTAATCTTGCAAAGTATATCACGTTCCAAACATTAAGTCAATATTAATCCGGTGGGAAAACTGGAGGAGGTATCCGTTGTTATATCCGAAAATTCTTATTTCTTTGGCAAACCTGGTGTTCCTCGAATGAATTTATTATATTTTATAATTAAGTATGCCAGCATCAATCCGTAGACAACATGGCTGATTAATGAAAAAACCGCCGTGATTAGATCCAGGGGTTCCGGTCTTCCCGGCATACCGACTGTAATTAATCCGTTTCTAAGAGTCAGCCAGACAAAAACCCCATAAAAACCACCTTTAATATAATAGAAATCAGTTCCGGTTTTTAATAAAACAAGAGAAAGTCCAATTGCCAAGATTCCGCCAAACCCGAGGTGTCCAATAAAAGCCAAGATAATATGGCCCGGATCGGTAGGGACCTTATCAATATTAAAAATAGTCTTTCCGATGTCGAGGATGATCATGCTGTTGGTTATCTTTAGATAATAAGGAATCACGGTAATAATCGATTTGATAAAGGTACTTATGATACCCATCAATAAAGAGAATGTTATCAAATCTTCCCGAAAATCATCTTTTCCCATTATCCCATCCTCGCTTTTTTAAAGATATAAAAATTATTCCCTATAGCAAAGATTTTATCCGGTAACCTTGTCATAGATTGCCTTTAAACATTTCCCTTCCCCCCGTCTTCGTGTCCTTCGTGGTGAAAAATTTAAACGCTATTGAATACAGGAAGGACCAAAGCGACATTTTTTCGTGAATATTCGGTTACATCTTTGTGGATGCTAATAACTGGTAATTATTCAGGCCGAGGAGATTGATCATGCCCCTGAAGCTCGCGGAAAATGTCCATAATAACCTTCAAACCTTGTCATATCTGCTGGGGAACCCATCAGACCTTAAAGTTGAAACTCATGGGGTAAAGAGTGGAGTGGGGTTGGCATATCTTACCGGTTTAACCGATTCGAAGGACATTAAATCCAACTTACTCCAACCTCTCACTAAAATGTTTACTGACGGAACCCTTACCATCAACCGGCTTGCCCAAAGTTTGCCGGAAACGGAAGTTAAATACTGTCCGGATTTTGAAACCATTGTTGAAGATGTGCTTCAAGGCCGGACCATACTTTTTCTGGCCGATGAATCACAAGCCCTTAGTTTTGCGACCCAAGGATGGGCCAAACATGAATTGAAAGAGCCCCAATCCGAACGGGTCATTCGGGGCCCCCGGGAGGGGTTCACCGAAACCATCACCGAGAATATCGGCATTGTCCGGAGATACATCAAAGACAGCCGGCTCCGGGTGGAGATGATTACCATCGGCCGCCGTTCGAAAACAAAAGTAGCGGTGGTCTATTTGGCGGATATCACCCAACCGCGGCTGGTCAGGGAAGTCCATAGCCGCCTGTCCGCAATCGATATTGATGCAGTCATCGACAGCGGGTATATCGAACAATTAATTAAAGATCGGCGGGCCAGCATTTTTCCCTTAACCCAAAATACGGAAAGGACTGATAAAGCAGTTGCCGCCATTTACGAAGGCCGGGTGACAATCCTGGTTGACCAGAGTCCTTTTGCCATCATCGTACCGGTCACTGTCAATGAACTTTATCAGAGTACCGAGGATTACTATTTCGACTTTTGGTTGGGGAGCTTTTTACGGCTGCTGCGGCTAATATCCAATAATTTGGCCGTCGCTTTGCCAGGCCTCTATGTGGCGCTGGTGGCGGTCAATCCGGAACTGTTACCAATTGAGCTGGCTTTATCGATTGCCGGCGCCAGAGCCAGAATCCCTTTTCCTTTGGTCGTGGAAGTACTATTGATGGAATTGACGGTGGAAATCTTTCGCGAGGCGGGATTGCGTCTTCCGGGGACCATCGGGGTGACCTACGGGGTGGTTGCCGGAGTCGTACTCGGTCTGGTGGCGGTCCAATCCGGTTTGGTCTCCCCCGTCACCATGGTGGTGGTTGCGGTCACGGCGGTGGCTTCTTTTACCGGGCCGAATTTTGCCGTCGGAATCACCTGGCGGATTCTTAAATACCTGTTGCTGATTGCCGCCGCAATCTTCGGACTATTTGGTTTGTCAGTGGCGGGGACCGCCATTCTGCTTCATGCCGCAGATATAAAGTCCTTCGGTGTATCATATTTGGCCCCGTGGAGTCCGCTTCAGTGGCCGGAATTGGCCGACGGCCCCATCAGGGCGCCACTTTGGTCAAGGTGGCTGAGGCCTAAAACATATCGTCCCCAAGATAGCTTGCGGAGCGGCGGGACCAAGAAGGAGGATCAAACGGATGAGTAAGGAGAAGACATCCATTGGCCCCTGGCTCTTTTTGTCCATTCTGGTCATTCCCACCATGAGTTATGGACTGATGAATGCGCCCCATTACGGAGTGAGGGTGATGGGGGCCAATGGGTATCTGGGTTTTTTGGTGGCAGCTTGCTTGACCTTGCCCGGGATAGGAGCCATTTATTTATTGGCCAAGCTTTTCCCCGGAAAAAGCATCATTGAACAAGGTAAATATATTTTAAGCCCTGTTTTAGGCTTTTTAACCGGTTCGATTTATCTTTTTTTCAATCTATTTGCGGTGGCCATGTATACCCGGGATATTGCCAACCTTGTCGGGACTTACTTTTTAGATCAGACGCCTATACTAGCTTTAGCTTTCATTTTTATATTAGTCGCCGCCTATGCCGCCTCCCGGGGAATCGAAACCATCTCAAGATGGACTTGTTTTGTGATGATCCCGGCGCTGATTGTCGTCTTGGGCTTAACTCTATTAGGCTTTCAGAACTTCCAGTGGACCCATATTCTGCCTCTTGCCTCGCCCCGTTGGGGAGATTACATTTACGGCGGATTATCCACCTTTGATGTTTATTATTTAATCGGAGTAAGCGCCATGTCTTTACCGTTTTTAAATCGAAAAACCGATTATCCCCGTCTGGCCGGAGGCGCCATCATATTCATAATGCTATTTTTCACCGTTTATAGTATTGGAGCCGTCGGCAATTTCGGACATCAATATGTTTTACGCCTGGCTTGGCCCGGTCTTGAGTTTGTACGGGATATTGACCTTCCTTATCTCCTGATTGAACAGGCCGGACTTTTAATGCTCATCGTTTGGGTAACGATGATTATCGTTGGTACGGGTTATTTATATTATATCGTCGGCCTGGGTTGGTCTCAGTTAACGGGCGCTTTGGATTATAAACGCTGGGTCTGGATTCTTTTACCGGTTATAGTATTAATGATAACCCTGCCGCAAGGGGTCATTGCGTCAAAAATGGCGTTTGATTTTATTATCAGTATTGGTTGGATTATCATTATTAGTTACCCGATACTACTCTGGCTAATCGCCATCTTGTTTAAGCGAAGGAGATCAAATGTCGATCAGGCGTAAAAAGCGGCTATTCTTCTTATTGTTATTGGTTGGTTTACTGCTTATTTGCAACGGTTGTTGGGATGTGAACGAAATCGACGATCGGGCGGTGATCTTAGCATTAGGGTTGGATTTTACTCCCGAAGGTAAAATTCTTACTTCCGCCCAGATCCCTATTTGGATGGATATAGCTAGTCGAACTTTGGGGGGCCAAGCTCCGGAGAAACCATTTATTGTAAAGACAAGCGAAGCTGAGACTGTTTTTGGAGCTATCCCCGGCTTGCAAAGTAAGACAGCCAGAGATTTGTTTTTGGGACAATTAAAGATGGTCATTATCAGCGCTCCATTAGCCAGAAAGGGGTTAAAGCCGTTAATCGATTTTCTGGATCGGCATCCTGAAATTCCGCCGCAAGTATTAATGGTAGTTACGGAAGAAAGCGCAAAAGAAATTATCGATTCAACCTTAGGCTCGAAAGAAATTCCAGGCTTGGCGGTACGCTATTTCCTTGAATCACCATCCAAAGCCGATCTGGTTTACTCACTTCGGGTAAGTGAAATTATGCGCGCATTTTTAATCGGCTTCGAGGACGCTTATATGCCTGTGATATCTTACGATAGCCGGGAAAAAACCTATGTTATAAATGGAATAGGCGTTTTTCAAAAGGACCGGATGGTCGGCCAACTAAATCCTATTGAAACGAGAATGTTTGGTTTTTTATCCGGCAGAGCGAGGAATGCTTATCCTTCCATTCAGGTTGGGGGGTTAGCAACTTTTCGGGGAGTGCAAAGTAAAGTCAAAACACGGGCTATTGCTGTTGGAGACCGGATTAGCTTTATCATCCAGGTGCGGGCTGAAGGGTTCCTGGCAGATTTAACAAGCGCCAAAGGTAAATTCTCACCGAAAGATATCCAAGGGATAGAAACTAAAACGGAAAAAGAAATCACTAACGGGATGGTCAAAACAATACGGCGTTTACAAGAAATGAATACCGATATTTTAGGCTTCGGGGAACTGCTGCGAGCGACAAAACCCGAAGTATGGCAACGCATTGACTGGGATTCGGAGTATCCGAAGGTCGGGGTGAGTATCGATTGTAAGTTTAAAATTAAGCGTTCGGGGGTTTATCGATAATATGAATTAATACACCGGTTGAACCTTCATTCCCCTCTCTTAACATTAGGCAAACTCAATTGACTTTCCTGATTTCCTATGGTAAATTTAAAACAACTTTCGCACTTTAATTGATATGACTTTGCCGCGAGGCTTTTTTGTAGTTCGAAAGTTGAGTAAGTGAAAAATTGGCGGGAAAGGGATTGTCATGAGAATATTACGGACCGAGAACCAGCGGGATGAAGCGCTCCTGATTTTAAACAGACGGCCTACGGCAACCGGCCAGAACCAATCGGAGATCACCAGTAAAGTAGCCGCAATTCTCAATGAAATTAAAGAACGGGGCGATCAGGCGCTGCTGGACTTCACCGCCAGGTTTGATCGGGTCCAACTCCAACCGGACCGGATCAAAGTTTCCAAACAGGAATTTGAAGAAGCCCGTTCTTCGGTACCGGTTGATTTTATCGAAGCCATCCGCCAAGCGAAAGCAAATATCCTCGCCTTCCATCAGAAGCAACTCCCCAAAGACTGGCTGGACTTCAAAGATGACGGCATTGTCCTGGGACAACGTTATATACCCGTCGATTCCGCGGGCCTTTATGTTCCGGGAGGAGTGGCCGGAAGCACCCCGTTGGTTTCGTCATTACTAATGAATGTATTACCGGCCATAGTAGCCGGAGTTAAGAGGATTATCATTTGTACTCCCCCCAATGAGTCCGGCGGAGTTAACCCATATATATTAGCAACCGCTCATGAATGTAACATTACCGAGATCTACAAAGTTGGCGGCGCTCAAGCCATTGCTGCCATGGCCTTTGGAACTGAAACCATCACCCCGGTAGATGTAATTACCGGCCCCGGGAACCAATATGTGACCGAAGCCAAACGCCAGGTCTTCGGCTATGTCGGACTGGATATGCTGGCCGGGCCGAGCGAGATTTTGATTATCGCCGACGAAAACAACAATCCGGCTTATTTGGCAGCCGATATGCTTTCTCAAGCCGAACACGGACCGGTTGACGAAGCCGGAGCATTTTTACTTACGCCTTCCGTTAAACTTGCCCAAGGGGTGGCCGAGGAAGTGGAAAAGCAGCTGGTGCAATTGTCCCGTAATAAAACCACAGCGGCTTCTTTGGAAAAAAGCAGCGCTATAATCATAACGAAAGACCTTGACGAGGCTTTTGAATTAGCAAATTATACCGCTCCCGAGCATTTAGAGTTGTTAGTATCGGAGCCTTGGAACCATTTGAGCCGAATCAAACACGCCGGAGCGGTTTTCATCGGACCTTATTCCACCGAACCGATAGGAGATTACATCGCCGGAACCAACCATGTGCTTCCGACCAATGCTACTTCCAGGTTTGCTTCCGGTTTAAGTGTGGACCATTTTATCAAACGGACCAGTATCATATCCTATAACCAACCCGGAATTCAAAAATACGGCCCCGCAGCGATTAAAATCGCCGAAGTCGAAGGCCTCGACGCCCATGCTAATGCGATAAAGATAAGAATCGAGGAAAAGTGACTTCTTGGAAAAGGCTATTGGCTTTTAGCTACTAGCTACTAGCTATTAGAGTTACTAGCCCAAGAGCAAAGCCCTAAAGCTAATAGCTAATGGCCAACAGCCAATAACGATAATGAGGTGATTCCGATGCGTTTCGCAATTGTTGAACGGAGCACTAAAGAGACTACGATCAAACTGGAATTGACACTTGACGGTTCGGGAAATTATGAGGTACAAACCGGGGTTGGGTTTTTCGACCATATGTTGACCCATATCGCCAAACACGGGTTTTTGGACCTAAAGGTATCGGCTCGGGGTGATTTGGAAGTTGACGCCCATCATACCGTGGAAGATGTCGGGATAGTCTTTGGCCAAGCCTTAAAAAAAGCATTGGCGGATAAAACCGGGATTAGCAGATACGGCCATGCGATTATTCCCATGGATGAGGCATTGGCTTTGGTGGCTTTGGATTTAAGCGGACGCCCCTTTTTGAATTTTAAAGCCGATTTAGGCAAAGGGCAGTTAGGAACTTTCGATCTGGAGTTGGTCAAGGAATTTTTCCAGGCCGTTTCAGTCCAAGCCGGAATGAACCTGCACATCCGGCTATTGGATGGCGATAATTTACACCACTGCGCTGAAGCGATTTTTAAAGCTTTTGGAAGGGCTTTGGCCGCGGCGGTGCAATTAGACGAAAGGATTAAAGGAGTCCCGTCAACCAAGGGAGTTCTCGAATAAAGATGATTGCAATAATTGATTATGGAGTCGGGAATTTACGCAGCGTCGAAAAGGCTTTTGCCTACTTGGGTTACCAGGCGTCAGTCACCTCGGATCCGGAAACCGTCCGGGAGGCTGACAAAGTGGTTCTTCCGGGAGTAGGGGCTTTTGGAAAGTCCATGGAAAGCTTGGAACGGGCGGGAATGGTCCCAGTGGTCAAAGAAGTGATTGAGACCGGAAGGCCTTTTCTCGGTATCTGCCTTGGGCTCCAAATGCTTTTTCAAGAAAGCGCCGAAGTTTTCGGCGGAGAGATGACTAAAGTAAAAGGTTTGGGAATCTTACCCGGACAGGTGCTTCGGTTTCAATCCCAAGAGTTAAAGATCCCCCAAATTGGCTGGAACCAAATTAGAGTTACAAAAGAAAACTCGGTTTTACATGGGATTGCAAATGAAAGCTTCGTTTATTTTGTCCATTCATACTATGTTAAGCCAGACGCAAACGAATTAACCGCATGTACCACCAACTATGGAATTGATTATTGCTCCGGTATTACTAAGGGTAACATCTACGCTTTTCAGTTTCATCCTGAGAAAAGCAGCCAGGTGGGGCTGCAAATCTTGAAAAACTTCGCTGAATTATGAATACCCTAGCCCTAAAAGGGGATCAGCCTGGCGTTGCGGGTCGACGCAGGATTATGGCGTCCAAGCGCCAGCATGCAAAGGCTTAACGAATACCCTGTTCAGGGATAGGGTAATAGGCCCGATATTTAGAAATACGCTTAAGGAGCATGTCAATGTTGGCCAAAAGGATTATTCCCTGTCTGGATGTGAAAGACGGACGGGTGGTTAAGGGGACGGAATTTTTACAACTTCGGGACGCCGGCGATCCGGTTGAATTGGCGGCTTTTTACGATCGGGAAGGCGCCGATGAGTTGGTATTTCTCGACATCACGGCATCCCACGAACGCCGCAAGACTGTGGTGGAAATGGCGGGCCGAGTTGCGGAACAAGTATTTATCCCTTATACAGTTGGCGGCGGTATTGCCAGTACTGAGGATATGCGTGCCATTCTACTGGCTGGGGCTGATAAAACCGCAATTAATACGGCTGCCGTCCAGAACCCTCGTTTGATCTCCGACGGGGCGGAATTATTCGGCTCCCAGTGTGTAGTCGTAGCGATTGACGCTCGCCGTCGGGTAAAGGATGACCCAACTCAAGGTTGGGAAGTTTTTATACATGGTGGACGGACCCCTACCGGGATCGATGTAAAAGAATGGGCGCGGCAAGTCGAGAAACTTGGGGCGGGGGAAATCTTACTGACCAGTATGGATCGGGATGGGACCAAGGACGGTTACGACAATGAATTGAACCGGACTATAGCTGAAATAGTAGGCATTCCGGTAATCGCTTCGGGTGGAGTCGGTAATTTGGAACACCTGGCGGATGGAATTGAGCTTGGCAAAGCTGATGCGGTCCTTGCCGCTTCCATCTTTCATTACCGTGAATATAGCATCAGGCAGGCCAAAGAATATTTAAGGTCACGAGGGATACCGGTGAGGATAGAGTAATTTATTTTAAATGGAGAAAACTGCACTAGAACATGGAAGTCTAAAAACGACCTGTGTTCCAGTATTAAACGTAGTTGCGTTAGTCAGGATGCCTAAGGGCACCCTATCCCTAAAAGGGAATTCGCTGAGTCTTTGTAGGGCTTGGCTTGAAATGGAGTTTTAATGGTCTTACTTGCAACGGCCAGCTGATTCCCTTATAGGGATAGGGTAAAAGAAAAAAGCCTTCACAGGCTTTTTTTTTGTTTTATTATTTCGCCATGGCGTTCAATTTTTTGGTTAAACGCGATTTACGACGGGCGGCTTGGTTTTTGTGAATTATTCCTTTACTAGCGGCCTCGTCAATACTCTTAATGGCCTTCAACAGATCCGTTTTGGCTTCCGCTTTTCCGGCAGTAATGGAGGAGAGGGCGTTTTTCAGAAAAGTTTTCAGGTTAGAGCGTTTGGACGTATTGTTCGAGCGTTTTTGTTCGGTAACTTTAACCCGTTTCTTAGCTGATTTAATATTCGGCAAATCTTTCACCTCCTTATACTGCAGACAATAAAGAAAATTGTATAATTACCTATCTCTAAAACAACCTATTTTTCAACAAAATTTATTTTAACATGGTTTGGTTATATTTGCAACCCTTTCGTATTTTGCCCTATTTTTGTTGGACTTTATCTTGAACGGCGATCGCATATTTGCTACTTAGTTTAGTGGTAATAGTACAGGTAGAAGCTTTTTCTTTAACTTCGGTGACTGTGATTTCAGCGACAGGTTCGCTGATTTCATCGATTACCTCTCCGGTTAGGGGATCTTTAACTAAATCGATTATATGATAGACCACAAAGACCATTCCGGGTTGGACCCCATCAGAGGAACCCAAATTTATGTATATTTTGCTTCCACTAACATAAGCGACCAGACCGGTTAATAACGCATCTGGTGTGGAATTTTGGTATGCCTTCTCCGACAAGCCTTGGGCCACCTCGTTGACTGCTTCGCGAAGGGCCACTCCGAGATTGGTTTTGCGAAATTCGTCACTTCCAAAACCGATTGCTTCCCAGTCATAAACCAATCCAAGATTGGTTTGTTTCTTTTCTCCCGAACCTTTTACCCCGGTGAGTATTTCCGCAGTGGAGGTTTCCACTAGACGGGCATCCAGAGTTACTCTGGCAGTGGTTGTTTTTACTCCAAGACCGAGCCCTTTTTTGCCGGAAATGGCTCCGCCACCGGAGGATTTGAAGGTGAACTCGGTGACCCGGCCCATTACCAAATATTTTACGCCGAGTATCTTACCGATTTCCGCCGCTGATCTGGTATCAACCCGGCCGCTGGTTCCAAAATCCTGTTCTTGGAGGACCTTGTCCAACTGTTCCCTTTCGATTACACGGAACTTATCTGTTTCCAAGAAAGCAGTGATTAATTCATCGGAAATACCTTTACCCAGCTCCCAGCTTTTATCCCACCAACGGTCCTGAATTGAGCCGTCGTCAAACGGTAAGACCGCAATTTTATATTTTTCCGCCCCTTGGGTCGGTAGGACTATTAACCCCATTATAAGGAAAAAGGAAAACCATAAAAATAAATGTTTTCTCATAGGAGACCTCCTAAGATGAAAAAAATAATAGCTTAGCAACATGTTTTACTAAGTTTGTATTCCAAACACCTTTGTAATTATAGCATAATTAGCAAAGAGCAACAAGTTTGCCAATCTTTGAATTGTTTGCGATAGAAATTATCCATTTCGGGTAAAATAAGGTCAAAATCTTTAGGGAAATCAATTGGAGTAGGGGTTTATTCAGTGTTCTTTTTCATTAGATTTACATATATAGCAATATTGTTAATTTTTACCCAGTTACTCATTCCATCGTTTAGTCCCGGCAGCCGGTTTTTAATCTTATGCATTGCTGCTGCGTCCGGTTTATCGACTTTAATTTTTCGAAAAATGACCACTGGGAGATTAACCAAAAAACTACAAGTACTCCTTTGCGGAATTGGTATTATCATAATTCTTCTGTTCTTTAGTTATCATTTTACCGGAGTGAAGCTTAACTTCTTGGGGATACTAGTCACATATTTAGGGGTGGTTTTACTAGAAACGTTGCTGCCAAACGAATGGTATGAGTTGATTTACCAAAGGTTTTGGAAAAAAGATTAAAGGTTCCGGCTTATTACTGTTGGGAGGAATTTGTTGATGGAAGTTCAGGATTTGGCATTGATTGGTGAAATACATACGGATCTGGCATTAGAAGCTAAAGAGCTGTTTATGCAGCGGGGAGGGGCGCAGGAACCTCCGGGAGTTGGGACTGAGACGGAGAAACAAGGCGATACTTTGATTACCAGAGTCCATATTCAAAACGAAGCAGCCGGAAGGGCGATGAATAAACTTCCCGGCTTTTATGTGACACTGGAAGCACCCGGTCTAAGATCAACCGATCGGGATCAACATGAAGAAATCGCATTTTTAACCGCCAAAGAACTTGAAGGATACATTGGCCGGATCGGAGTTAAAGAAGAAGACACTTGTTTAATAATTGGTCTAGGTAATTGGGATGCGACCCCTGATGCTCTCGGGCCAAAAGTGGTAGAGCAGATTTTAGTTACAAGGCACTTGAAGTCAATGACGCCGCCTGAAAAAAGGGGAGGGCTTCGTCCGGTCTGCGCCTTAGCCCCTGGGGTCCTCGGCAGTACCGGAATGGAGACCGGAGAAATTGTAATGGGTGTTGTTCAGCGGATAAAACCTGGATTTATTATAGTAATTGATGCTTTGGCGTCAAGAACTACCGGAAGAATGGGAGGAGCAATTCAAATTGCGGATACTGGAATTCATCCCGGTTCCGGATTAGGAAATAAGAGGATCGGTATTACCTCACAGACGATGGGGGTGCCGGTAATTGCTATTGGGGCCCCTACTGTAGTTGAAGCAGCTACAATTGTTCACGATGCCATGGAGGAACTTTTTAAAAACCATCCCGGAATGGTTAATATGAGGGCTATTGATGAAAAAGATTTAATTCGAAGAGTATTATCTCCTTATATGGGCAGTTTAATTGTCACTCCCAAGGAGATTGACGTAATGATTGACAGTTTATCCAGGGTAATTTCGGGGGCGCTAAACATAGCCTTGCACCCGGCCGTAAGCCCGGAAGAGGTTTTTAGATATTTGAGTTAAAACCGTTACGCATAACGTTTAACGCATAACGGGTAATGGATCTAAAAAGTATGTTCTAAATCGAAACATTGGATCATAGCTTTTGCCGGGAGATGATCGGCAATGCAAATCCAATTAAACGGCTGGAACAAGGTTTACATATTTTACGGGGCCATTTTTTTTGGTTTGGGTTTATTCGGATTTTTAGGTAGTAGGTTTGATTTGTCGAAGTTAACCCGTTTTATTGTTAATGATTTTTCAAGCGGGTTGGCAGAGGTTGGTTTAATTAAATCACAGGAGAGCCGGGAAGTAATTGTTAAGCCTAGCAGGTTACCGGTTGTCTTAACCAGCTTTGTCGCCGACAGGGAAATTCATTATCTAAATTTAGTTGAACAAATTAAAGGAAGAATCCAAGGAAAAGCTTGGGTTGTACATTATTCGGTCCCCAGTCAAGATTGGCTAAAATCAAATCAAATAATATCATTAATAAATGAACAGCAATTTTTAATTGGATTGGACAAAGAAACCGGCTTGGAGGATTCGGTTGGTTTCAGTATTGTTTTTACAATTCCAAAAACGTCGGCAGCCATCCTTTTTAAGAATCTTGTAAACTATCGTCCGGAATTGCCTTTGTTTCAGTTGGTTCAAATATCTTCCCGAGATAATTCTCTATATCGGCTAAACTTTATAAAACCTCCGGTATCCTCCGCCCACTGGATGGCTGTGGTAGATGTGATATTGGAGACGTGGAAAACGATAGGCTATAAAAGGTTTGATAATGCTTTTCAGTTTTAGGGAAGCGTTGATTAATTGAATAAGTGACGATTTTGTGCTTCGCAAAATGCCTACTACCGCATATTTGCTCGCATAAAATCGGATTAATCAGCGCTTCCTTAGTTTTGATTCTACTACAGTAAATACTCCTGCAAGTCCAAGCTGTCGTCTAAAGCGACCCTTCCCCTTAAAGGGAATTGGCTGGAATTGTAAGCCAATGTAGAGATTTAGCCTTCGAATCCTAATTTTAAAGCCAAGGAACCACGACAGGTTCCCTTTAAGATAGGGTCGGGTTTGGACTTCGAAGAAAATAAGCCAAGTTAGGACATGAATAAAAACGCAAGTCAACTAAAACATCATTTTTACCACGAAGGCGGGAAAAAATGAAACTATTAGCCAGGATTAGCTTGATTTTATTGTGGGTGCTCATTTTTTTGAGCTTGGGTTATTATATTGTCTTTTCCAACTTGGGCTCAATTTTAACCGCCGATAATGCCGATTTCAGTTGTCGATTAATTCCGGCTGGGGTTCGGCTACGGTTGGGAGATTCGGTTGAAGTAATTAAGTTTAAATTTCCGTTACAACTAATACCGGGGGATGATCAATGGATAGTTAAAACCAGCCGGGGATTAGTCTCTTTTTCATTTGCGCCTCGGCTTCAGATCCGGTTTAAAAAAACAGACCTGAGAAGGAGTTCCGAAAATAATGGTGAATAACTATACCGCTAATTCAAAGGAAATGTTATAGTCAACCCGGAAAGGGGTCGCCATAATGACTGATAATGTCATGGAAAGAGCTGCCAAAGCGGCAGGAATGATTTCATTTTTATTTTTAATCAGCCGGATTCTGGGGTTTATTAGAGAAAACCTATCGGGTCGCCTTTTTAGTCGGTTTGAAACCGATTCTTTTATTGCCGCTTTTGTTATTCCGGATATCATGTACTATCTTCTGGTGGGTGGCGCTCTTTCCGCCGCTTTCATTCCGATTTTTACCGAATATTTAGCTAAAGGAGAGGAAGAGGAAGGCTGGAAAGTCGCCAGTACCTTTATAAATATCACTATAATATTGTTGGCCGCTTTTACTGTTTTGGGAATGATATTTTCCAAGGGTGTCGCCTTATGGGAAGCGCCAAGTTTTAAAGCCGATAAAATGCTTTTATTGGTCAAACTTACCCGGATTATGTTTCCGGCGGTTTGCTTTACCGCTTTGGCCGGGTTAATGGGAGGGGTATTAAACTCCTACAAACATTTTTTAGCGCCCGCGCTTGGTCCGGTCTTTTATAATATTGCAATTATCTTTGGGGCTTTTTGGTTGGGCCCGCGTTATGGAATTATAGGAATGGCAATCGGGGTAGTAGTTGGAGCTATAGGAAATTTTCTGATTCAAACGATATTTCTAAGGAAGATAGGCGGCGGTCGGTACCGTTTCGGTTATATTGAGTTAAGCAATCCCGGATTTCGGCGAATGTTGGTGTTAATGGTACCTGCTTTAGTCGGACTTTCAGCTACCCAAGTCAATTTGTGGATTACCAATATAATGGCGTCATCTTTGCCGGAAGGAAGCATTACCGCCCTCCGTTTCGCCAATCGGTTGATTTTGTTGCCCATCGGTATTTTTGCAGCCGGAATCGCAATGGCGTTTTTTCCGTTACTCTCAGGGTTGGTAGCGGAAAAAAAGATGGATTCATTTAAGGACACTCTTGCTTTGTCGCTGCGTTCCATTTTTTTCCTAATGCTGCCTGCGGCAATAGGTTTGATTATCTTGAGAGAACCGATAGTCAAGTTACTGTTTGAAGGACAAAAATTCACTCCCCATGATACGGCTTTGACCGCTTATGCGTTACTCTTTTATAGTTTGGCCCTCTTTGCCCATGCGGCTATATTAATGCTGCCAAGAGCTTTTTATGCGTTACAGGATACTCTCACTCCGGTTATAGTCAGTATTTTTTCTGTTTCCATCAGTATTTTACTGAATTGGATCTTTCTCAAATACACCAGGTTGGGTGTTGGGGGGTTCGCCCTTTCATTTTCAATCATGGGTTTTATCAACATGTTGCTTTTAATGGAGATCCTCCGCCGTAAAATTGGAGGGATTAGGGGTCATGGTATTATGAAATCTTTTATAAAAACATTAACGGCTTCTTTAGCAATGGGACTGGCTGTTTTTTTGACCGCACAATATACCGGTATATTTAGTGGCCGAATAGGATTAAACGGCCATTTGGAAGCGGCTGTGATAGTAATTGTGGGAATGACGGTGGGAATGTTAGCTTTTTTCGCAACCGCATGGTTCTTAAAAATGGATGAATTAGCAATGTCCATTCGTTTAGTAAAAGGTAAATTATTTAAAAAGAAGCTATGAGGGAGTACTATGGATTTGCTTCAAATTTTCGGGCAAGCGTTTTTAGTGGGATTATCGGGGGCGATAGCCCCTGGCCCGCTTTTAACCTATAATGTTCAACTTACTTGTAAAAAGGGTTTTTGGATTGGCCCAAAATTGGTGTTGGGGCACGCAATTTTAGAAGCTGTTTTGATCTTAGGATTAATTTTGGGACTAGGCCGTTTTATACAGCTCCCGACAACTAGGATTATAGTTGGGCTATTGGGTGGAATAATGCTTGTTTGGATGGGTTATGATCTGATTTTTAAAGAGAGTAGGAAAGGAAGTATTTCTTCATCCCTGGAGATTGCCGCAGCCACTGAAACTGTTCCGGCGGTGAAAATGACAGATTTAAATCCGGTTTTGGCTGGGATGGTCATTTCGATTAGCAATCCTTATTGGTTAATGTGGTGGGTAATGGTTGGACTGGCTATGATTACTCAGGCTCTCAAGTTTGGTTGGGTTGGGGTCGTTTGTTTTTATATTGGGCATATCCTATCCGACCTGGGGTGGTATAGTTTTGTATCGGGAGCATTGGTTAAAGGGCGTCGGTTTATCTCCGACAAGGCCTACCATTGGTTATTGTTCATCTGTGGATTATTTTTGTTTTTCTTAGCGTTGCTTTTTATTTATGAAGCTTTACATTTATTAGGGATTATTCCTTGGTTATTTGAACAGACCATTGACCTCTTTCAACATGTAAGAAGTATGGTTTAAATTAAATTTCTGAAAATGATATTGACGCTTGTCGATCCACGTCAATTCATTTTATGAATTTCGCTTGTGTCAATCGGAGATTGACGTGGACGACTATCTAAAAGATATGATATGATATTTAGGGGTTGCCGCTAAAGAAGATTGGGGCGACCTTTTTCAATATTAATGATATGAGTATGCTTCTTTCCGCCTTCCGTATTTCAAATTTTTTTAACTTGAACAACTTTGTTTAGTTTATCGAAAACGGGGTGCTCTTAATGAATAACGATCTTAAATGGTCGGAAATTCCTTTGTTCAAAGGTTTAAACAGCGCGGAAATTATTCAAGCGATTTGCGCTGGGAAAGTGTTGAAACTGAAAGCGGGTGAATACGTCTTTCGAGCTGGGGATGATGGAAATGAAATGTTTGTAATCATTTCCGGTTCGGTAAGGGTTGAAACAACTATTGGGGGTTCTCGTCAGGTACTAGCCAAATTTCATATAGGGCAAATATTCGGAGAGATAGCCTTTGTTGCCAAAACACTCCGAACAGCAGATGTTGTTGCAATTGAAGAATTAGAGGTTTTAGAAATTACCGAATCTTTTCTCCAAGAGTTAATCGTTAAGTTACCCCAAACTGCGGCGAAAATATTGTTTAACTTATCGAAAATCCTATGTGAAAGACTAGCCAATACCACTCGTTCCTGGATTGATTCCGAATATGAAAATATCTTAATTCTCTTTCAAACCTTGGCTTTGGAAACCGAAGTTAATACCGTTTTCGATAAATTTTCCGCTGCTTTGATTAAAGCCTTACCGAGAATTGGAGCGGTTGAACTTATTATCGAGAGTAGCCATTTTCAATGGACAAGTTCCGGCTTTGAACCATACCGACCCGGTTTTGATTATCTGGAAAAACAGCAGGAAATGTTGGTGGATGAAACAAACTTTCTGATAATTAGGCCGATAAAAATAGAAGGCCGTTCAACCGGGTATCTATTAATATTTCAAAAACCCGGAGCGCCGCTTTCTCCAAAGGAACTTGATTTATTGACTAAAGTTTCTACTCAATTAGAGCTGGTAATCGATAGGATCCTCCTTAATGAAGAAACAAAAGCTATGGCTACAATAGATCCGCTTACAGGACTTAATAACCGGTATGTCTTCAAAAAGGAGTTGGCGAAGGAGATTAACCGGTCGCGCAGGTTTGGTTTACCATTTTCTTTGCTCATGGCCGACTTGGACCATTTTAAAAAGGTAAATGACACTTATGGACATCTTGCCGGGGATGAGACCCTAAGAAAAATTGCTGTTTTAATTTCGAAATCAATACGGAATATTGATATTGCCTGCCGTTACGGGGGAGAAGAATTTGCATTGTTATTACCATCGACGAATCTAACAGAAGCTTCAGTTATTGCCGAACGTTTACGACAAAGCGTGGAGCAATTAAAAATTGAGTTCAAAAATTCGATTATTCAAATTACGGTTAGTATTGGTGTAGCTGATTATCAAGGAGAAAGCGCCGTGCGGTTTTTTGAAAGAGCGGACCAAGCGGCTTACCAATCTAAAGTAGAAGGAAGAAATAAGGTTTCAGTTTCCAATTAGCCTTTTGAAATTGTTGCTCCTTAAGTAGCTAAATGATATAATACCGATTAATTGGTTCATTTTTTAATATGGAGGAATTTGTTTGATTCAAACCAACATTAGAAACTTTTGTATTATCGCCCATATTGATCACGGTAAATCAACTCTGGCCGATCGTTTGTTAGAATATACCGGCGCTTTAAGTCAGCGGGAAATGGCAGAACAAGTATTGGATTCAATGGATTTGGAGCGGGAACGGGGTATTACCATTAAAGCCCAAGCGGTCCGGCTTGAATATAAAGCGAAGAACGGCGAAAAATATTTGCTTAATTTAATCGATACTCCGGGACATGTTGATTTCACTTATGAGGTTTCACGTTCGCTGGCGGCTTGCGATGGTGCTTTGTTGGTGGTTGACGCCACTCAGGGTGTGGAAGCCCAAACTATCGCCAATCTTTATCTGGCTTTGGAACAGGACTTGGATATCATTCCAATCATTAATAAAGTTGATTTACCTAGTGCTGACCCGGATAGGGTTAAAAATGAACTTAAGGAAATCATCGGACTTGACCCCGACGAGTGTATTCTGTCTAGCGCTAAAACCGGTTTAGGTACGGAAGATATTTTAGAGGCGATTGTGCAGCGAATCAAACCGCCCAGCGGAGATCCGCGCTTGCCTTTACGCGCTCTTATCTTCGATTCGCTCTTCGACTCATATCGGGGAGTTATTGCCTATGTCCGGCTTTTTGAAGGCAAACTGACAGTCGGTCAAAGAATTCGGATGATGGCTACTGATAAAGAATTTGAAGTGACGGAATTAGGTACTTTTAGGCCGGTGATGACCTCTGCTAAAGAATTATCCGCCGGTGAAGTGGGTTTTGTAATCGCTTCCATGAAAAATGTCAAAGACGTACAAGTGGGCGATACAATTACTTTGGTAGACAACTCCGCAATTACCCCCTTGCCTGGCTACCGTCCGGTCCAGCCTATGGTCTATTGCGGTTTATATCCGGTTGACAATGCCGAATATGGAGAATTGCGCGACGCTTTAGAAAAGTTAAAACTTAACGATGCCTCACTGGTCTTTGAACCGGAGAATTCTGCTGCTTTAGGTTTCGGTTTCCGCTGTGGCTTTTTAGGGCTGTTGCATATGGAAATAGTTCAGGAACGGTTGGAACGAGAGTACGATTTAAGTTTGATTGCCACCGCCCCTAGTGTTGTTTACAAGGTGTTTTTGACTGACGGCAGTATGAAACAGATTTCCAATCCTGCCGAATTACCGGCTTCCAATTACTTGGACCATCTGGAGGAACCCTATGTTAAGGCCACTATTATTTTACCAAACGACTATGTAGGAACAGTAATGGAGCTTTGTCAAGATAAGCGAGGCCAGTTTGTAAATATGGAATATTTAACGGAAACAAGGGTAATGCTCACTTATGATCTGCCTTTATCCGAAATCATATTGGACTTTTTTGACAAACTAAAATCACGTTCCCGGGGATATGCTTCTTTGGACTATGAATATACTGATCATCGAGAGTCAAACCTGGTAAAACTGGATATTCTTCTTAACAGTAAAGCGGTAGATGCTTTATCGGCTATTGTTCACCGGGACAAATCATATCAGCGCGGAAAACAGCTAACTGAAAAGCTAAAGGAAATTATTCCGCGACAGATGTTTGAAGTCCCAATCCAAGCGACGATAGGGACTAAGGTAATTGCCAGAGAAACCGTGAAAGCCATGCGTAAGGACGTACTGGCCAAGTGTTACGGTGGAGATATTACCCGAAAGCGGAAACTCCTTGAGAAGCAAAAAGAAGGTAAAAAAAGGATGAAACAATTGGGAACGGTTGAGGTCCCCCAGGAAGCCTTTTTAGCCGTATTAAAGATCGAAGATTGATGAAGGGGAATATAGATGCAGGAATGTGTAGGGGCGATTCATTGAATCGCCCTTGACAACATTTTTGATAACATTTTGAATTAAATTATTCACAGGTCGGTCCCGATAATCGGCGGAATGATTGGTTCGTGTTTATTAAGGAGTTTTGAGCTTTTGGCTGGACGACCGGAGAGTAGGTTTAGGCTCTCGATTTGTTCTTCTAATCGGCCCATTTCTAAAATGCCGATTGCATCGGGAAACTTTTTGGAAATGTTTTTAAGTAGTTTTTTCCACCAGTCTTGGTTGGCGGAGACTGGTTGATGTAAATCGGCGGAACGGTCGTTATCATGAAAGTGAAAATGTTTGACCCGATCCATTTTCAACAATGCTTCCGGTGCCACTCCGGCTTGTAAGGCATGGCCAACGTCAACCGTTAGACCGAATTCCGGTTCTTGAAAAAGCCATAGAAGTTCTTGAAATCTAGAACCATCACAGGTACCGGGGTGAAAGTGCGGGTCACGGGGCATATTTTCCATCAGTAATGTTACCCCTAGCTTTTTTGCCTCTTGAAGTAACATCCCGATACTGCCTTCTTCATATAATAGCGTTTCGGAATATTTATCGGGGGCCTTCGGTTCCATGGTACAGGGGTGAAAAGTGATTAGTCTAATTCCCAGATCAGCTGCTAGATACATTGTGTTTAAGAAGATATTGATGGAAACCATTCGTTCTTCCTGGTCCAAGGCACCTAAACGCAGATTGACAAAAGGAGCGTGCATAGTTAAACGGAATTTAAAGCGTTCTTGATAAATCCTGATGGTTTGCTTCTCAGGAGCGGTAAACGCAAAGTGAGAAGATAAGCAACGAGGGTCGGTATGTAGTTCAATTGCTTTGAAGTAATGGACCGCTTCCTGAAGATAGGCTGAAAGGGGCCGGTTATTAACGATTCTAGAGCCTAGGCAAAACGCCATGCACGCATATCCTCCGCAATATATTTTTTTGTAATATTTATGGTTTGTTTGTAATTAGTGAAGGATTATATTACTAAAATACCTTAATTATATTCGTGCGTCAAACCTAAAAATAGTGTTTCACAGAAGATATTGAAAATAAGAAGGGAGTTTTTCCGGCTGAAAGACCAGCTGTCGCTCTATCTTCATCTCCCGTTTTGTAAACAAAAGTGCGCATACTGTGACTTTAATTCATACAGTGGTATGGAAAACTTGATTGTTCCTTATGTCAAGGCTCTAAAGACAGAAATTGAAATTTATCTTCCGGAAGAACGATTGGTCCGTTCAATTTATTTTGGAGGCGGAACCCCCAGCTATCTCTCGGTTAATTTATTGGCTGAGTTATTAAATTTTATCAAAGAACGTTTTCGATTAAGTCTAGATATTGAAATAACGGTTGAAATAAACCCTGGGACAATAAAAGGACCTGAGTTGTTATTATTAAAATCGATAGGATTTAACCGCTTGAGTATTGGTCTCCAAGCCTTTCAAGACATTCTCTTAAAGAGTATCGGCAGAATTCATTCATGGGTTGATTTTTTAAACGTTTTTGAAGCGGGGAGGACTGCCGGTTTTGACAACTTAGGGATCGATATAATTTTCGGCCTTCCCGGACAGAACCTTCAAGATTGGAAGGAGACTTTAGAACGGGTTACCTCTCTAAAGCCGGAACACATTTCGGCTTATGGGTTACAACTGGAACCCGGCACCAAATTGGCCACAGCCGTTGAACATGGTCTGGTAGATCTTCCTACTGATGATGAAGTGGCTGATATGATGAGTATGGCAATGGGTTACCTTCCTGAAAAAGGTTATCAACAATATGAGATTTCCAATTATGCCAGATCCGGTTTCCAATCAGTTCATAACCTGAGTTATTGGCGGAGTAACGATTATTTGGGGTTCGGCGCAGGAGCTTATTCAACTATTAATAATGAGCGTTGGGTTAATATTGATGAACCCTGGAATTATATTGACGCCGTTAATAGGAATGGCTCTATTATTAAAGAAAAGGAAAAGCTTGACTTTAAGACTAGGGCGATTGAGGCTTTGATGTTGGGATTAAGATTGCGCGAAGGGATAAATCTTTTGGAGTATAAAACCGAATATGGTATTGATTTGACAATTAGTCCCCATATAAACGAATTATTGGACCAAAAATTGTTAGTCATAAATGGCCCTTATTTAGCCTTGACCGATACCGGAATTATGTTGAGTAATAGCGTAATAAGTTCGCTGTTAGTTGATATCTAGTTGTTTACTATTTTCATCTTTAAACTATTATTAAAACACTTGACAAACCAAGTCAGCAGTGATATTTTTTAATTAGATTAGCACTCGTTAAACAAGAGTGCTAACAAAATTGCATGAGATGGGGTGCACTTAATGGCCTCTGAACTTGATGAGAGAAAGAAACAGATTTTAAAAGTTGTTACCGACGACTATATTGCCTCGGCCGAACCGGTAGGCTCCCGGACAATTGCCCGCAGGTATGACCTTGGTTTATCGCCGGCCACAATCCGTAACGAAATGGCTGATCTTGAAGAGGGCGGGTATTTGGAACAGCCCCATACCTCCGCCGGCAGGGTCCCTTCAGAGAAGGGTTACCGCTATTATGTGGACGCTTTGATGTCCATGCGTCAATTGGATGAAAAAGAAGTGGAAATCATCTATCATGAACTAGAAAAACATCATAGTGAAATTGAGACTGTGATCCATCAGACATCGAAAATATTAACCCAATTTACCAAATATCCTTCGATGGCGCTTGGGCCCCAAATCCAAACGGCAATTTTTCGACATATCCAATTAGTAAAACTCTCCCAAAGTACTATTTTAGTATTACTTGTTACCGATACCGGATATGTAGAAAACAAAATTATTGAATTTGAAAATGAGATTACCGACTTGGAATTAGACCGGATCTCAAATCTGCTAAACCAAAAATTGCGGGGTATGAATCTTAGGGACATTCAGAGTAATGTTATTAAAGAGCTCCGTTCGGAAATGGTTTTCCAAGATCAATTTTTCAGTGAAGCAGTTAAAGTATTAATTAAATCAATCGCCGAACATTCTCAGGAACGTGTTTTTGTGGACGGCGCCACTAAAATACTCGAACAACCGGAGTTCTCGGATATTTTAAAGTTTAAACCATTAATGAAGGCTTTAGAAGAGGAAGATTGTCTCTATAAGCTTTTATCTAATAACCTTCAAAAAGGCGCTAAAGTTAAAATCGGTAGAGAAAACGAGAACTATGGGATACAAGACTGTAGTGTAGTAACAGCCGGCTATGAAATTGCCGGTAGGACGGTAGGTGTAATCGGCGTGTTAGGCCCTACCCGGATGGAATACGCCAAAGTATTACCGATGGTTGAATATACGGCTACAATTCTGAGTGATTTATTAACCCAAATTTGTAAACGTAACAGATAATAAGTGGAAAGTGTATTATTGTAACGCTTTAGACTGTCAATAATAACCTTAGTCATCCGGATCTGATTATATCTGACTAATATCCGGATTAAATGAATTGGAGGTTATAATGACAGTAAACCGTAGTTCGGAACCATCGGAGAACATTCAACCTTTAGCTGCATTAATGACCAATTTGGAAGCGATTCGGACTTTAACACAAATTGTTGCCGGGACTTTTGGCCCGAAGGGCTTGGATTGTATGTTAATCGACCAAAATGGTGAAGTAATCGTCACTAATGACGGGGCTACCATTTTGAAAACCATTGATACTACACATCCGATCGCTCAAATTCTAATCAATGCAATCCGGCTCCAAGAGGAGAAGGTTGGGGATGGAACTACTACCGCTTCAATTTTAACGGAAGGTATGATTACAGAAGGGGCCAATCAGGTAATAAAGGGAGTCCCGGTTATTAAAGTTATCGATGGAATTAAGCTTGGTATTGACGCTGTTCTAGAAATTTTAACAAAAGCAAAAATATCAATTGACAGGTTGGATTCACCTCTTTTAGAACGGATTGCATTGATTTCAGCCCGTGGCCATCATAGTTTGGCGGATTTAGTGGTTAAAGCAGTTCGGACATTGGGAGAGGATTATATAGCTAAACCCGGGTTTAAATTGGCGGACCAAGTTCTTGCTTTTGAAGGAAGTATAACTGAATTAATTTCGGGAACTGTCATTAACCGGGAACCGTTAAATAAAGTAATGCCTTGCCGGATTGAAGACGCAAAGATTCTAATCATTGACGACGCCCTGGAACCAATAAAAGTTGATCACCAGGCGTTAGGTACCGAAGCCGGGTTTAATCGACAACTTCATAATCAGGAACTACTTCATGAAAGTATTATTCGCCTTGCTAAAATGGGGGTCAAAGGAGTTTTTGCCGATCGGTCCATCTCGGACCAAGCCGAATCTTGTTTGACTGATTTTGGGATCATCGGGGTTCAAGGAGTACTCCGGCGTGAATGGGAGCGTCTGGCGGATCTTACCGGAGCCCGCCCTATAAAGCGGGAAGACCTTTTAAAAACAACTGAAGAGCTTGGAACGGTAATAGGGAAAACGGCCGCCGTAATTGTGGATGAGGATAATAAAAACATTAGGGTTCTGGGTTACCCCGAACAAAAGATGGTTACGATTTTAGTCGGGGCTTATGCAAAAGAAATTGTTGAAGAGAAAGAACGTATAGTCAAAGATGCTGCCGGGGCGGTCCAAGCCGCTTGGCATGAAGGAGTTGTTCCGGGTGGCGGCAGTATTGAACTGGGGATAGCACGGCTTCTTAGTAAAAAACCACCTACAAATATGAACCGTTATGGTTATAACTGCGTAGTTGAAGCTTTGAAGAAGCCCATCGCCCAAATTTGCTCCAATGCCGGGTTTAATAATTTAGAAAAAATTGCTGAAGTATGGGCCCGCCAGGAAGAAACGGATTCATTGGGGATAGGGGTGAATTGTGAAACCGGGCAGGTTGAAGATTTGATGCAAACCGGGGTTTATGATCCTTACTTAGTTAAATACTATGCCTTGAAGTCGGCAGGTGAGGTAGCGGAAGCGATTTTAAGAATTAATACCATAGTTAAGATGAAAGATTAAAGCTAAACGGAGGTTATCATGTCCAAGCAAGAACAACTCGAACCAACACCGGATATTCTTGAGTCTCAACAAAATTTGGAAGACTCGGTACAGGATGGGGAAGAAAATGTTGGGGGTAATGACGCTGACGCCAAAATTGCCTTATTGGAAAATGAATTGGCTGCAGTAAGGCAAGAAAAGGACGGCTTTTACAACCAGATGTTAAGAACTCAGGCTGACTTTGAAAATTATAAACGTCGTAGCCGGCAGGAGTTTGAACAATTGTGCTTATTTGCCGGGGAAGAACTAATGAAAAAAATCCTCCCCGTGCTCGATAGTATGGAGAGAGCAATCGCTTGTTTTGATTCGGCCAGTGAAAACGCCTGCAATTGGCAGGAGGGTGTGGAATTAACCTTACGCCAATTTCAAAGCATACTTAAAACCGACGGTCTGGAAGAAGTTCCGGCAGTCAACGAACTTTTTGATCCTCAACTTCACGAGGCAGTGCTCCAAGAAGAATCGGATAACTTCGAGCATACTACTGTTGTTGAGCAAATGCAAAAAGGTTATAAATATAAAGGTAAGTTAATAAGACCCGCTTTAGTAAAAGTTGCGGTCCCAAAACAATAATAGCTAACATTAATCAATCATTGGCTATTATTTAAAGATAGATAAGAATAAGAATTTTATTAATCAATGTTTATATAAAAAGAATATATATTGAAACAGGGGGTTCTATAGATGGCAAAGGTATTAGGTATTGATTTGGGTACAACTAACTCATGTATGGCAGTTATGGAAGGCGGAGAACCAGTGGTTATTCCAAATGCTGAAGGTGGGCGGACCACCCCTTCCGTATTGGCTTTTTCCAAAAACGGTGAACGTATGGTGGGACAGGTCGCAAAAAGACAGGCTGTGGCCAATCCCGACCGGACCGTGGTTTCGATCAAACGTCGAATGGGAACTGATTATAAAGTCAGTATTGATGACAAAAATTATACGCCTCAAGAAATTTCGGCCATGATTCTTCAAAAGATGAAAGCTGATGCCGAGGCTTACTTAGGAGAAAAAATTGAGAAAGCGGTAATTACCGTACCGGCATATTTCTCCGACTCACAGCGCCAGGCGACTAAAGACGCGGGAAAAATCGCCGGATTGGAAGTACTAAGGATTATTAATGAACCGACTGCAGCGTCGTTGGCTTACGGTTTGGAAAAAGGCGAAGACCATACAATTCTCGTCTTTGATTTGGGCGGAGGCACTTTTGACGTATCAATCTTAGAGTTGGGCGACGGCGTTTTTGAAGTAAAGGCGACCAGTGGAAATAATAAGTTGGGTGGCGATGACTTCGACGAGCGGGTCGTTAATTGGATGGCGGAGAATTTTAAAAAAGATCAAGGCGTAGACCTCCGAAATGATCGAATGGCAATGCAACGCTTGCGGGAAGCGGCGGAAAAAGCTAAAATCGAATTATCAGGATTAACCTCAACCGCTATCAATCTGCCGTTCATTACAGCGGTCAATGGTGAGCCGCGTCACTTAGATATGACTTTGACTAGGGCCAAATTCGAGGAAATTACCGCCGACTTGGTGGAAGCCACTGCTGGACCAACCAAACGGGCATTGGCAGATGCGGGACTAGAACCAAAAGACATTGATAAAGTTATAATGGTTGGCGGTTCAATAAGAATTCCGGCAGTCCAGGAAATGGTGAAGAAAATTATCGGTAAGGAACCTTTTAAAGGCGTTAACCCCGATGAAGTAGTGGCGGTCGGCGCTGCCATCCAAGCCGGTGTATTGGTTGGAGATGTTAAAGATATTGTTTTACTTGACGTTACTCCTTTATCGTTAGGCTTAGAAACTTTAGGCGGTGTTTTTACCAGAATCATTGACCGAAATACGACGATTCCGACTTCAAAAAGTCAGGTCTTTTCCACTGCCGCCGATAATCAGACAGCAGTTGACATTCATGTTCTTCAGGGTGAAAGACCGATGGCTGCCGATAATGTTACCTTGGGCCAATTCCGGTTGGATGGAATTCCCCCGGCGCCCCGCGGCATTCCTCAGGTTGAAGTAACCTTTGATATTGACGCCAACGGAATTGTTCACGTATCGGCGAAAGACAAAGGAACAGGTAAGGAACAAAAGGTCACAATTACTTCTTCCAGCGGTTTAAATGACGACCAGATCAATAATATGGTGAAAGACGCCGAGGCCCACGCGGAGGAAGACAAACGACGCCGTGAAGAAATCGATACCATTAATGAAGCGGACAGCATGATTTATACGGTTGATAAAACCTTAAAAGATATCGGGGACAAAGCCGACAAAAATCAGGTTGAAAAGATTCAAAAGGCTAAGGAAGAATTACAACAAGCAGTAACTGCCAAGGATATCGCGGGGATAAAATCCAAAAAAGAAGCGTTAGAGAAAGTTCTTCACGAACTATCGGCAACTATCTACAATCAGGCAGCGGGCCAAGGCCAAGCCGGAGCAACCGGCCCCGGACCGGACGAAGGCCCGACCGGGTACGGCCCACAATCGGAAGGACCGACGGTTGATGCCGATTATAAAGTACAAGACGATAAATAAAAGTAAAACATGTCGCAATAATCCGGGGTATTCAAGAATTTATTGCGACATATATAACTGAAGGGATATAAAATGGCAAAACGAGATTATTACGAAGTATTGGGAGTTCCAAAGACCGCTACCGACGAAGAGGTAAAAAAGGCTTACCGGAAACTGGCCCGGCAGTATCATCCCGATGTTAATAAGGATAATCCTAAAGAGGCCGAAGCCAAGTTTAAAGAAGTAAATGAGGCCTATAGCGTCCTTAGCGATTCTCAAAAACGTTCCGCTTATGATCAATATGGGCATGCAGCGAGCGATCCAAACTTTGGCGCCGGGGGATTCGGCGGCGGGTTTGGGGATTTCGGATTCGATGGATTTGGGGATATTTTTGATATGTTTTTCGGTGGCAGCGGCGGACGTAGTTCCCGTCAGCGCAACGGTCCTCAACGGGGTAACGATCTCCGCTTTGATATGGAGATTTCTTTTGAAGAAGCGGCATTCGGGAAAGAGACTACGGTTGAGATTCCCAGGACTGAAGTTTGCCCGACCTGTAAAGGGAATATGGCTAAACCTGGGACCCCGATCAAGACTTGTCCAAATTGTAACGGAACAGGGCAGGTCCAGGTCACTCAAAATACCGCTTTTGGCAGGTTTGTCAATGTTAGAACCTGTGAAAAATGTCAAGGTGAAGGAAAAACCATTGAAACACCTTGTACCGAATGTGGCGGTAGCGGCCGGGTACGTAAAAACCGAAAAATTGAAGTTAAAATTCCGGCCGGAGTTGAGAGCGGTTCTCGTTTGAGAGTTTCACAAGAAGGAGAGGCCGGGACCAGAGGCGGTTCCTCCGGGGACTTATATATTTATATCTACGTCAAAGCCCATCCTAAATTTGAACGCCAGGGGTATGACGTTTATAGTGAGATAAAATTGAGCGTCACCCAGGCGGCGTTAGGAACTACTGTTTCCGTTGATACCCTTGATGGGAAGGTGGAGTTACGGATTCCGGAAGGGACTCAACACGGCACTTCCTTTAGAATGAAGGGACATGGTATTCCCCAACTAAGGGGGCATGGCCGGGGAGACCATTTTGTAAAGGTAAGAGTGGTTGTTCCTACTAAGCTGACCGGAGAACAACGAGAATTACTAAAGAAATTGGCTTTATCTTTCGGCGAAGACCTATCGGCTGATGATAAAGGCTTTATTAGTAAAGTGAAAGACGCGTTTAAATAGAAAGGAAAATCATTGCGATTTTAAGAGAGGAGTAAGCACTCCTCTTTTTACCTATTTGCAGGAGGTTCCATGAACGGGTTCAATTGGTGCGAAGTGAAAGTTAAAGTCCCAGCCGAATATGGCGAGATTATCGCGGAAATATTTCAGGAAGAAGGCGCCGGTGGAGTTGTTTTTGATGATCCCGATATTCTAAGAGATAGACTAATTCAGGATGATGAATATCTGGGTAAAGAATTTTTTATTCCCGACCATTTTGGCGTCCGTTCTTATTTTCCAGTGGATGACCGTTTAGGTGAGCGTTTGACCATCATCAAAAAACGGGTCTTTGAGGTAATTGGCAATGAAGTTGAGTTTGAGTTACAACAGGTTAGGGAAGAGGATTGGGCAGAAGCCTGGAAACAGTATTTTAAGCCGGAGAAGGTCGGAAAGATAGTTATTAAACCAAGTTGGGAAGAGTATTCTCCTGTAAGCGGCGAAATAATTATTGAACTGGATCCGGGTATGGCATTCGGAACCGGTACTCACCCAACTACCAGGATTTGTCTCAAATTACTTCAAGAAATAATTACCCCTCAAACAGAAATGCTTGATGTGGGGACAGGTTCCGGAATACTAGCATTGGCTGGCGCTAAATTGGGCGCTAAAAAAATTTTTGCTACGGATATTGATCCAGTCGCGGTTAAAGTAGCTTTGGAAAATATCAAGCGTAATCGGATGGAGCGGTTGATTGAAGTTTATGAGAGTGACTTATTGGAACGGCCGCAGGATTTCAAGTTTAACCTGGTGGTTGCTAATATTATTGCCAATGCGATTATTGAAATCACTCCTCAATTGGTGAAGGTCTTAGCACCGGGAGGGATGTTTTTGGCTTCGGGAATCATTGAAGAACGATTTCCGGAAGTATTGGAATGTTTGACTAAACAAGGTCTTGTAATGACCAAACACATCTCTGAAGATGGTTGGGTGGGATTGATAGTACAATTTAAAGTCTAAACTTCGTGTTCTTCGTGCCCTTTGTGTGAAGATAAGAACACGAAGACGGGAAAGAAAAGGGGGTTTCCAAATGTGCGACACAATGGTAGCCTTGGGCAATTCGACTAAAGATGGAGCGGTTTTGTTTGCTAAAAACAGCGATCGGCAGCCAAATGAACCTCATATAATGGTCCGGGTTCCTCGACGAAAATATAGTCAAGATAGTAAGTTGAAAACAACTTATATCACCATTCCCCAAGCTGAAGATACATATGAAGTAATGCTTTTAAAACCCTCTTGGATCTGGGGTTGTGAGATGGGGTGTAATGAGTTTGGGTTAAATATCGGAAATGAAGCTGTCTTTACAAAGGAAAAATACGGCCCTCCGGCCTTACTTGGCATGGATATGGTCCGTATCGCCTTGGAACGTTGCCGAAATACCGATGAAGCCGTGAAAATGATTGTAGGCCTCTTAGAAACATACGGTCAAGGCGGTAATTGCGGCTTTGAAAAACCATTCACTTATCATAACTCCTTTTTAATTGCCGATCAGCGATCAGCCTGGGTAGTGGAGACTGCCGGGCAATACTGGGCAGCCAAAAAAGTGGAGGATATCTATTGTATTTCTAATTTTCTCACTATTGGCATTGATTTTGATAAATGCCATCCGGACCTGATTAAACATGCATTAGACAAAGGATGGTGCCGTAATGAAAAGGAATTTAATTTCCGTGATTGTTATACTAATCATTTGGTAACCCATTTAAGCGGGGCCAATGAGCGAATTACAACTTGCCGTTCGATGCTTGAAAATGAAAAAGGACAAATTACCATCGACACAATGAAAAAGGTGTTACGTACCCATGATCCAAAAACCGAGGGTAGGCAATTTCGTAAAAATTCCCTACAGAGTGTTTGTATGCACGGAGGCGGTTTTATTGGGGACCATACAACCGGCAGTTATATAGCTTCAATAGGGCATAAAATTAGCTCTTACTGGGTAACCGGTGCATCTACTCCCTGTATATCCGTTTTCAAGCCAATATGGTTAGTTGAGGAAGCCCCGTTATTTAAGGAAGAAGAAGAAATGGCGGCAATTGATTATTGGAAATTACGCGAAAGGGTACACCGGCTAATTATGGCTGGACAGATTGATTATAAATGGTTTCAAGGGGAGCGGGACCGATTGGAGGAGAAATTTCGGCAGCTTTATGAAGAGGCAATCCCGGAAAAGTTATCGGCTGAAAGACTGGCCGGGTTATCAAAAACGATATTTATGGAAGAAACGGGACTTATAAATGAGGCAATTGAAAATGCGAAACGGGAGCCTAATGAATCGAAGCCTAAAGGGAATTGGTATTTCAATCATTATTGGAATAAGCAAAACCGGAGTTTGTAGGTAGTCCCCCACAATATACCATGATCTGTTTCAAATTCCAATTTCCTTTTTCCTAAATGGTCATTTATTTTTAGGATATGCCAGTTTTCAAATTTTAAGCCCACAGGAAAACTTTGGGCTTTTGCTACGGTTTACTAAGGCCCTTTTCTCAATTTTGAAGAAAAGGATTTTTTTATACGTCAGTTTAAGTGGATTTTAGCTAAGCGGATTTTATAAAATAACCGATATTATTACTGTGTTTCATTAAATTTCCAATAAATTGACATATATAGGATGAAGTAAAAATGCAAACAAATGTACTTATAGATCAAAAAAAGAGTTCCCGACTTACAATCGGTATGCTGATAGACCGAACCCAGGACCAGTATCAGTCCAGCATAATTCAAGGAGTAGCCGATCATGCAAAAAATTGGGACATAAATCTTTTATGTTTTGAGGGAGGCATAATAAACTCACCAATTGAGTATGAAGCCAGACGGAATGTCGTTTACGACTTGGTTAATCAAAATATTGTCGATGGTTTAATTATTCTTAGTAATACCATTGGACACTATGTGGATAATGATACGATTAAGAAATTCTGTGAACAGTTCTCCCCCCTTCCCATGATTAGTATTGCTCTGGAAATACCTAATATTCATTCAATTATTCCCGATAATTTTGGCGGAATGCGTGATATGATTGCTCATTTGATTGAAACTCACGGGTGCCAAAATTTTGCTTTTATTAAAGGCTTAAAAGATAATCAAGACGCAGAAGAACGATTTAAAGCCTTCCAGGAAACCCTCCTTAGTTATAATCTTAAACCGGATCCGGAGCTAATAGTTCAGGGTGATTTTGAAACCGAATCAGGCAAAGACGCGGTTGGGATTTTGCTCGATGAACGGAAAGTTAAATTTGACGTATTGGTTGCGTGTAACGATGATATGGCATTAGGCGCCCTTAACGAATTAAAAGCCAGAGGGATTAATGTCCCGGATGATGTTGCTATTACAGGATTTGACAACCTTGATTATAGTGTACATATTACTCCTCCTTTAACAACAATAAGTTATTCGCTATATGCCCAAGGATGGTGGGCCATGGATGCTTTACTAAATTTAATTGAAAAAAAGGAGGTTCCCCAACAAATAGTTTTACCTGCTAAATTAATACCGCGTAGGTCCTGCGGCTGTTTTTCCCACCGGTTGATGGAACTGGCTTTTGAATCACATTACTCTAAGGACACTGATTTTAAGGAAGTCTTTCAAAAAAACAAAGAGATTTTGTTGGCTGAAATTATTCAAGAAACTCATTATTTATTCAATAGTAAAACGGGAATTGACTTTAATCAACTGGTAGAATTACTTTTGGATGGATTTTACGCGGAACTCTACGAACAAAACGGGAGATTTATTAAGGAGTTGAATGCTGTCCTAAAAAAGGACATTTGGTCCAGTAGAGATATTTCTTTATGGCAGACTGTGATAACTAAGATCTATAATCGTATACTGCCATACCTTACCGAAGACAAATTAACTATTAATATTGGGGATGTTTGGCTCCAAGCCCGCGCTTTGATTGGAGAAATGGCTCTGGTTAAAGAGGAACTTTTTTATCAACAGCATATCGAAGAAAATAAGATTTTGTATGCATTGCGAGAGGAACTGCTATTAACTTTAGACCAAACTCAAATACTAAATATTTTAGCTGAACTTATTCCGGATTTAGGAATTAAAAGTTGTTATCTTATGATGTTCAAAGAAGAGGGCCGCCAAAACTCAAAACTAATAATGGCTTATAATGAGAACGGCCGTATTGATCTAAGTGATAGTTCCGATCTGCCATCTAATAAATTGTTACCCTATGAATTATTACCTAAACGGCGTTATAGCATGTTAATTGAGGCGCTAGACTTTTCAGCTCCCATCCAAGGATTAGCAATGTTTGAACTGGATTCGTCAAACATGATTGTTTTTACCGAACTGCGTAAGATTATTTGCAGCAGTCTACAAGCAGCAAGTCTTTTTAAACAAATTCAAGACCAGGCTAATCATCTTCAGATCCAGAAGGAATCCCTAAGTCATAATCTAAATGATTTAAGAAAAATGATGAGCGGTTTTATCGAAGCAATCGTGCAGACAGTTGAGACTCGGGATCCTTATACTGCGGGGCACCAGCACCGTGTTGCCGATTTGGCCCGTTCCATTGCAACAGAAATGAAACTTCCTCGCGACAAAATTGAAGGTATTAGGACAGCCGGTATTGTTCATGACCTTGGTAAGTTAAGTATTCCGGCCGAAATTTTAAATAAACCGGGACGATTAAAAGAGCCGGAATTTAACTTGATTAAAAGCCATCCTGAAGTTGCGTATGAAATCTTAAAAAACATTGATTTTCCTTGGCCTATTGCCCAAATTGTGCTACAACATCATGAAAGGCTTGATGGTTCAGGGTATCCGTCCGGATTGAAAGAAGCGGATATTATGTTGGAAGCTAAAATTTTAAGTGTGGCCGATGTAGTAGAGGCAATGTCATCAAACCGGCCCTATCGGCCATCACTGGGGATCGATCAAGCTTTAGAAGAGATTATTAATAAACGCGGCCTTTTGTATGATTCTATAGTAGTTGATACGTGTTTGCGATTATTTAGAGAAAAAGGATTTAAGTTTAAATAGTATCCTATAAATGGGAGAAAAATATGCCCTTTTCAAAAACCGAAGCTTCAGTTTTAAATGTTGCTAAGCATATGGATAGACGAAAGACAATTGGAATTTTAACCGATTGGATTGACGATCAGTATCAATTGGATTTATTACATGGCGTTGCTGATCTTGCCAAAGAAAGAGATATTAATCTTTTATGTTTTGAAGGTGGTAGTATCAACGCAAATAATGAGTTTGAAGTACAGCGTAATAAGGTATATGATTTGGTCAGCCCCTTAAATGTGAACGGTTTAATCATTTTATCAGCGCTTATTGGAAATTTTACTGACCATAACGCCATTATTCAATTTTGTAAAAGGTATCATCCCATCCCTTCAGTTATTTTAGGGATGGAAGTTCACGGCATTCCTTCGTTGTCCGTTGCCAATATAGGTATTAGCGATTTGTTGCTACATCTCATCCAGGTGCATCAATATCAAAAGTATGCGTTTATCAAGGGCCCCGAATCAAATGTTGACGTAATTCAAAGGTACGATTATTTTGTAAAGACATTAACCGAGAACCAGATTCAGGTTGATCAACAACTGGTTGTTCAAGGCCGATTTACTTTCGCTTCAGGAAAAGAAGCGATTAGAATATTGCTTGATGAACGTAAAGGAACGTTTGAAGTGGTTGTAGCTTGTAATGATGATATGGCGGCCGGAGCACTTGAGGAACTTAAGGCCCGGGGGATTAGAGTTCCTGAGGAAGTAGCGGTGGTAGGGTTTGACAATCTTGACCTTTGCAAGCTCTCCATACCTCCCCTGACTACAGTCGGGCATTCAATCTATGAGTTAGGCAGGCGATCGGCGGAAGTATTATTGGATGTGATGGCAAATAAGACAGTCGATTTATATCAAACAACACCTACCAAATTGGTGATCCGTCAATCATGCGGCTGTTCTCCTTCGGCTGCCAATAATTATTGTAAGTTAAGTCTTACTCCAACTTTATCAATGATTGAAGACAAAGAAAAAATCATAGCGGATATTGTATACGAAACTTACAACCAATTTGCGGATATTAAACGTCTAAATATCTCCTTAGTTTTAAACAAACTTATCGATGCCTTTGGAAGTGAATTATATGAAGGAACCCAAGGGATGTTTTTAAAAAAATGGGATGAAGTTTTGGACTTTGCTTTTAATATAAATAGAGATACCTCTCCATTGGAGATTCTTTTATCTACATTACGTAACCGATTAATTCCTTATTTAACCGACCATGCGATGCTGTTAAAGGCTGAGGTATTATTCCAACAGGCAATGATGACCATCAGTGAGAAAGTTTTAAAAATAGAGATGAATGAACATAATGAGTCAATTCAAATAAATAAATCATTAGGTTTTTTACATGAACAATTATTGACCATGCTTGACCAAAGTAAATCCATGGATATACTATCAAATTCTTTATCGACATTAGGATTTAATAGTTGCTATCTGGCTATGTTCGAAGGGGAAAACCAAGAAAATGCAAAATTGGTTTTAGCCTATGATGAAACTGGACGAAAATCCACTCAAGATCTTCCGCTGTTTTTTTCTCAAAAATTATTACCGGATGGGATCAATTTTCCGAACCGTCAAGCTACTAGATTATTGGTTGCTTTAAATATCCTCAAACCACAATTAGGATTTGCCATATTTGAAATGGGTCCGCTCAACGGGCGTATTTACAGTGAACTTCGCCGGATTATTAGTAGTACAATTCAAGTAACCAATCTATTTAATAAAATCCAGGAACAATCTGATATCCTTCAGATGCAAAGAGATGATCTCGGACAAAACTTAACTCAACTAAGAAAAGTGATGAATGGTATTGTTGAGGCAATATCCTTGACGGTTGAAAGTAGAGATCCTTATACTGCCGGTCATCAACATCGGGTTGCCGCTCTTGCTCACGCTATTGCTATGGAGATGAATCTTTCTCCGGAACAGGTTGAGTGTATTCAAATGGCCGGTATTGTTCACGATCTCGGGAAGATATATATCCCCTCGGAAATCCTTAATAAGCCCGGCCGGTTAAATGATCTGGAGTTTGAGTTCATTAAAAAGCATCCTCAAGTGGCATACAATATTTTAATAAATATCCAATTTCCCTGGCCCATCGCCCGGATAATTTTACAACACCATGAAAGAATAGACGGTTCAGGTTATCCAACAGGTATTAAAGGAAATGATATTCTATTGGAAGCTAAAATATTGACTATTGCCGATGTAGTGGAAGCTATGATCTCCCATCGGCCATACCGGGCCGCGCTTGAACTCAATGAAGCGCTTAAAGAAATCGATGAAAATAGCGGTTTGTTATATGATTCGGAAGTTGTTGATCATTGTATTAAGCTGTTTCGGGAAGAACGTTTTCAATTTTGAAAGTAAATCTTATCGAATGGATTTCATAGGAGTTTATATTTAATTAAGGAATTGTATAATTCATGATTTAAGCTTTGGCTCACAATATATTGATAGATACATCTGGGCTAGTCATTATATATTGTGGCCAAAGGGTTTATTAAGGTAATTGTGCAATTCCCTCAAATAATAGCAGCTAACAGAAAAATGATTTATAATAAATTGGTTAGTGAAAAGATAATGATTGACAAAACAACATAAGGTTGCAATATCAATCATTATCGAAAGACTATAAAACGCAAATAAAGCTATAAACTATTATTTTTTTGTTATGGTGTCATTCATATTCCTAAGGCTAACAATGCAATATCTTGCCGTAGTAGCTCCGATGTTTTAAAATAGTTTTAAACCCCGCGCATCCCTGAAGAGACGTTCAACAATATACTCACAGGTAATTATCAGTTAGTTCCTAGCGAAGCTTTTATTAAAATTTAATGTTATCAAAGCTATCAATCCCAGAACAAAAAAGGTCAGGGCGGCAATTTGGAAAATGAAATTCAAACTAACGGTTTCCAAAAAACGCCGGTTAATAATGGTCCCGATTCCACTACCTACAAAAACACAGAAAGATATTAAGGACATAATGCTTCCTTTCATTTCGGGTTTGGTGCTTTGGGCAACCATAATCATGGTTGAGTGAAGCCAAATAAAAGAAACGCCAAATCCTAACCAAGCAATTACCAGCCAAGGGATACTACTGATTGTTGAGACAGCAAATAAGGAAATTGCTCCGATAACTCCGGCTATTAAACAAATTCGGTCGCCTATTTTTTTACGGATTAAAACCGCGAATCGGGAACCGGCAATTCCCCCGAATCCGAAGGCCGCCAATATCAGACCAATCATTAATACATTTAGATTTGTTGCTGATTGAATTAATTGGCCTGAAAAGGCGAATGAGCCGAAAACGCAAAATCCGGTCAGCAACACAATTGCTAAAATAGACCATAATCTTTGATTATTAGCTAAAACACCGCGGTATGCTTCAAAGTAGTTAAGTTTAGTTAATGTCCCGTTTCTTCTCGGTAAAACTGCTAATAATAAAATGGCGATGAGTAGTTCGGCAAAACCATAAATAAAATAGACCATTCGCCAAGAAGTATAGTATGAAAGAGCTCCTCCGATGATGGTAGCTGTTGCGCCGCCCAAAGTCATCATCCCCATTAATTTGGCGATGCCCATTTGCCTTTTGGTCTCATCAAGCTCCTCGATAATGATTGCCATGGAAACGGGCATAATACCGGCGGAAAAGGCTCCATTTATAAATCGTAACCATATCAAAAGATCGATATTCGGGGCAAAATAAGTTAAACAACTAAAAATTGCCGAACCAAACGAGGCAATGATCATTATTTTAGATTTTCCGAACCGGTCCCCTAATGGTCCGATTAAAACAGTAAATAAACCGAAGGCAATCATATAAGAAGTTACGGAGAGAGCAGCTTGACTTAATTGAATGCTAAAATCTTTCGCGATATTTATTAGTAGCGGCGCGACAGAATAAACATCTCCATTAGCCAGAAATCCCATTAGACCCAAGAAAAGCAGGATCTGATTGTTTTTTTTATTATTCAAGAGATTTATCCTCCATAAAAAATATAGTTTTGAAAAATGAGGGAACTACTCATTTCTTCATTCAAAACGATCAGTAATTCCCTCGCTAACAGTATGTTATTTCGCAGTCTCTAATTCTTTAATAAATTCCCGTAAATCGTCCGCTTTTGCTTCTAACTCGGCCAAATTTTGTTTAAGCGCTTCAAGACGTTTCTTGCGGCTTAAAAAGGTTTCATTAGAATTACAATGGCATAAACATTTGGCAGGGTTGTTTAAATTATGCAAACCGCTATTTTGGCAACACATGAAGTTCATCCTTTCATTAATACAATTTGTATATAGCTATATACTTATATACTAATATAATATATTATCTAATTTTTGTCAAATAAAAAAGGGGAAAATAAAATTGATTCTCAAACATTATGGGGTGTATTGGGTAATTTTTAGGTAATTGAAGTGGAAAATTGGTTAAAGGGACACAAGATTGATTAGGGAGCCGGATTGGATTATCTGGTCTAGTCCTTAAGCATACAGTCTTCTTTAGAACATTTCCCCAAGGATATTTCCTTTAAGCTGTTTAGCTGCTCGACAAGATCGGTAATAATATTCAAGTTAATGCTATAGTGAATATGGTATCCGGCTCTATCGGCAGATACGACTTTTGCGTTTTTTAACACCTTAAGATGCTGTGAAATAACGGGTTGCGATATCTCAAGTTTTTTAGAAATTCCGGTTACGCAAAGGTTATTACCACAAGAAGCTAATAATTCCAAGATCTTATACCGCGTTGGGTCACCAAGGGCTTTTAAAACCTCTATTATATCCTCGATTTTCTTCAAGTCGATTTCTCCTTAAGCAAATAACTATATATTTATAATAATATATCCCAAGTTTTGTGTCAATTTGACCTTATATGTCTACTATAAGTATATGATATAATAGGTAGGCTTCGATATCGTTAAGGATTACTGGTTAAAAAAGGAGACCTTTCTATGACCCGTTTTTTTATTTCGTCGGACCAAATTAAAGGTAACAATGTGATTCTTAAGGGTGAAGACCGGCATCATCTTTTAAATGTCCTTCGCCAAGGTCCGGGAGGAGAAATTACCGTTTTAAATGGCAAAGGGGAAGAATTTTTGGTTAGGATTAACGATTTTACTTCCGAGCAGGTAATCGGAGAGATTATTAAAAGAATTGAACGCCAAACTGAACCCCGGGTTAAAATCACTTTGGTCCAAAGCCTTCCAAAAGCAGATAAATTCGAATGGATCCTTCAGAAAAACACCGAACTCGGCGTCAGCCGGTTTCAACCGGTTTTGACCGAACGTAGCTCTATTAAATTGGATCAGGTTACTCAAGTAAGGAAATTTGAACGATGGAACAAGATTATCCGGGAGGCGGCGGAACAGTCCGGAAGACAGATTGTGCCTTCACTGGAGCCTATTCGTCGCTGGAATGAGGTTCTTGCCGGTTTCGACGGTGGTCTAATTTTAATACCATGGGAAAGCGAGACCAACCATACTTTAAAAGAAGTTTTACAAAGCCAAAAAGGAAACGTTGAGCAAATAATAGTTTTGATCGGTTCCGAAGGCGGTTTTTCCTTAAAAGAAGTTGAGGAAGCTCAAAGTAAAGGAGCGGTTCCCGTAACTTTAGGGCCTCGGATCTTAAGGACTGAAACCGCCGGATTGGTAGTAGCTTCAGCTTTGTTATATCATTTCGGAGATTTGGGAGATAAATAAAGCGGTTTTGCGCAAATATTTTTATTTTAGCTTATTACGAACCGGATCATAAATTAGCGCCGGCAAATCCGGTTCTCCCGGATAAGCTTCTAATGTATAACGGACCAGTGGCAGGTAAAGAATAGCGGCGTTTACGATTTGAATGCGGATGGTGGGGCGGTATTTTCTATAAACCTCGGCCATTCTTCGATAGAAGCTTTGCTGGTCAAGGTCTTCATCAAGATTACCCTGGTAGTAGCTTTCCAGATAAGTTACTTCTTCTTCCCATCGGGTTTGGGCAGCCTTAATCCAGTTGGGATCATGGTTTTGAAGTTGCCATTTCAAATGATTGAGTAGTGCGTCATAGGCGTCGCGATAGGGGATTTGCCTCTTTTCCAAGTTTTTTTTGGGCGGTTGGGTTAATAGTTTTTTAATTTTAAACTCTTGCATAATATTAGTAGTGATTTCACCATTTACCAGATTAATACATAACGAGTATAACTCATCAAATCTTTCATCAGTTTCAAAACAGGTTTTAAAGTTAACCAACAGATGCGGATGATAGAAAAGAATCGGTTGTTTAAAGAAGAACCGGTTTTTTTCTTTTATCAAAGTCAAAATTTCCCGTTCTATTTTTCGGTGGTCCAAATCGTAAGGATAAGTCACTCTGGCAATCAAACCTCTTTTACGAATTCCTTCGACCAGCCATTGAAGACGGAAACTACCCCGGATTACCAGTTCCGAGCCGGGATATTTTTCCAGCAATTCCGGGGAGCAGACCATTTGGAGGTTGAGTGTCTCGGTCCGAGCCGGTCTAAAAAAGGTCCTTGGAATATCCACCTGACATTGGGCCATGATTAATTCATTATTAATGATGTTATGCGGCGAGTTTGCCACTTTCAAGGCATCTACCAGATACCCGAAGACCATTTGGTTTTCAGCAATAGTTAGTGATTCGGGCATTAGAGAATTTCCGACCATTCAGGTTCATCTTCCTCACTTAAAATATTGTCAATTTCTGCGCCCAACTGCGTGAAACTGCGGTTTAATTCTTCATTGGAATTGGCCCCGACAACCAATTCTAATATCCGGGATTCCAAGCTTTTACCACGGCATAGCCGACTAATGACCTTTTCGCTCTCACCGATTACCATTTCAAACATGCGCACCTTCTGATCAAGCAGGTTTAATAAGTGTTCTTCCACAGTTCCCTTAGTTGATAGATTATAGATATAGACATCGCGAGTCTGGCCAAGCCTATGGATCCGGCCGATTCGCTGTTCCAGCCGCATCGGGTTCCAAGGAAGGTCATAATTTATTAAAGTATTGCAAAACTGAAGATTAATCCCTTCGCCGCCGGATTCGGTACAAACCAAAACCCGGAATTTGGGGAATTCTTTGAATTGCCATTTTGTGAATTCTTTTTTGCTGGCAGAAAGACTGCCGTCAAATGGTAAAGTAAGAATTCCGGCTTGTTCCAGACGGGTTCGGATATAACTTTGGGTTGCTAGGAATTCGGTGAAAATAATTGCTTTTTCCTGAGTTTTTTTTATAAGTTCCTCAACAATTCTCATTTTGGAGTTATCTTTGAGCTGCTGGACCATTTGAAAGAGGGCGATAGCTTCTTCCTGGCAATCTATGTTGATCTCCATATTTTGGGCCAGTTTAAAAAGAGTTAGCGCTGCGGCAAAAGTACTTGAACAAATTTCCCGCTGTAAGGTAAGGAGGGGGAGGGAAACAATCCCTCCCGATGCTTTACTGATATTTTTACGGATAAAAGCAGTGACGTTATCATATAATTTTTGCTCAAGTTCTGATAAGACAATTGGAATGTTCTGGACATGCCTTTTAGTAAAGCCCATATTGGCCCCATGTTTGTTTCGGATCATCACTTCCCCGAGAAGGCCCTTCAACTCCTGAGCATGTTGGGGAGTTCTTTTATCACGGGTATAATTCTTTTTAAAGCTGCGGTAATTACCCAATTGTCCCGGACGGAGCAGAGTGATTAGATTAAAGAGCTCTTTGAGATCGTTTTGGAGAGGGGTAGCAGTCAATAATAAAAAGTATTTTTTTTGAATACTATTAACGAATTGCCAGTTTTGGGTGTTAGTACTTTTTAACTTATGGGCTTCATCTATAATGACCATATCAAAATAAAGGTTTAAAATCTCTTTTCGGTGGGACTCTTTTTTAGCGGTATCAATCGATGCAATTAGTTGATCATAATGGGACCAATGGTATTCCTGTTTAGCGATGAGCGTGGGTATTTCAAACTTCTCCCGGAGTTCGGCTTCCCATTGCCGGCAAAGGGCGGCGGGGGTTAGGATGAGAAACTTTTTTACCAAACCTCTAAGCATATATTCTTTAAGAATCATTGAAGCTTCAATGGTTTTTCCAAGACCGACTTCATCGGCTAGAATCGCTCTGCCGCGTAGTTGGGAAATTACCCGGCGCACTGTTTCAATTTGGTGGGGATAAGGGATAACCTCATGTTGGCGCCAGTATTCCTGCATATGGCTGAGCACGAGTAGTTCCTCAAAACCACGATTCAGAGTTAGTTCTTCACCGCGAAAATGTAAAAGAAACGCTTCCCAGGAGTCCCAATGTTTGCGGCGCATTTCCAGTAGAAAAGCGGAAAAATCACCGTTTAACTCAAAAACCGGATTAAAATCCGGTAAAGCGAGGGAAGAGGGGTTAGTTATTTGTGTTTTTTCAATTAACTCCATTGGTTCTCCTGTAATGGAAGGGTGAATTCAAAATTATATTTAATTTATATGGATAATATGTTTTCCCGGCTATAGAGGTTTTAATCTTTAATCAGAGAATTAATTACTGTTATATGTTGGCTAAATATTTCTTCTGAGGTAAAAAACATGAAAACAGAGTCAGGTTATCTTGGTTTGCTCGATAAATCAATATTAAGTATGTTTCGTGATGCTTTGAAAATTTCTTTCAAACATTTCCCAACTGCGATATTCGTATTAAGAACCATTGCCCACCAATATTTAGCCGCCCGCCTACGGAAAACTTGGGGTAGGAAAGGAATAAAGGCACCACCTTTTATGATTGTTAGTGTGACTAGGCAATGTAATTTAAGGTGTAAGGGGTGTTATGCCGGCGAGCTTCATCGGAAGACAAACACCGAGCTGACTGAGGAAGACTTAAGGCGAATATTTAAAGAAGCGGATGAACTTGGTATCTCCATTATATTAATTGCCGGCGGCGAGCCATTAAGCCGCCCGGAAATCGTCAAAATAGTTTTAGAGTATCCCAAGATTATTTTTCCCTTATTTACAAACGGTTTATTGTTAACCGATGAATTAATTAGCGAACTTAAACCCAAGCAAAATATTGTTCCAATTATTAGTCTGGAAGGTTTTGAATCGGATACGGATACGCGAAGAGGCAAAGGAGTTTACAAACAAGTTCGTGATATTTTCGGAAAACTCCAGCGAGAAAAGATGTTTTTTGGTGTTTCGATGACGATGACCCAAGAAAACTTCGAAATAATAACCGGTAAGGATTTTATAGGGGAATTAATCAGGTCGGGAGTTAGGCTATTTATTTTTGTTGAATATGTCCCAGTTAAAACGGAGACGGAAAATCTGGTTCCCACGGAGAAACAAAGGGCTATGGTTTTTGACTTGATGAAAAAATACCGGAAGGAATATCCGGGATTATTCATTGCTTTTCCCGGAGATGAAGAGAGTTTCGGCGGTTGTCTTTCCTCCGGCCGCGGTTTTGTTCATATCAGTCCGGACGGATCTCTTGAACCTTGCCCCTTTGCACCCTATTCCGATACCAACCTGAAAAATCAGTCACTCAAAGAAGCTTTGAAATCCCATCTTTTGAGTGAGATACGTCAAAACCACGATTTATTAAAAGACACTAAAGGCGGATGCGCCCTTTGGGAGAACCGGGAGTTGGTACAGGGGTTGGTGAAGCATGATATGGAAAGTGCCGATTGATTTTCGTAAAGAATAATCTTCTTTTCTGATATAATATTTTGGAAGGAAAAACAATTCAAAACCAGAATAATAAAAACGTATCGGTGAATTGAATTCATATTTCTTAAACAATAATTCGAGGTGTAAACATTGACTTTAGCCAATTGGATTACTTCCAGTCGTTTTATCCTGGCCCCGATTATCTATTGGCAATTGACCATAGGTACTCAATCATCCATTATTTGGGCATTAACGCTACTAGTGCTCGCTGGGTTAACAGATGTTGCCGACGGTTGGGCGGCTCGTTCCCGAAATGAAGTAAGCGAGTTGGGAAAGGTATTGGATCCGCTGGCCGACAAATTAGTAACGGGCGGAGTGTTGTTGGCACTAACCGTTAAATGGGGATTACCGGTTTGGATGGTCTTAATTTATCTGGCCAAAGAGTTAATTCAAGTTGGAGCCGGAGTTTTTCTAGTAAAACAAATGAAACAGGTTATTCCAGCCAATCAGTGGGGTAAAGGCGCTACTTTTACCTTTTTTCTGGGTTTTGGCCTATTCTTTTTAGTTAAAATTCTTGGTGAAATTGTGATCGGGATAGCGGTTTTATTATCTATTTATGCTTTATTCACTTATTACCAGGCATATTTAAGAATAAAACAGTCCAAATAGTTTCATGTAATTTTTGAACCGTTATTGCTTGTTCATTGCTTGTAAAAACTGGTCTATGGCGCTTTGATCCAATACTTCGCGCCGTTCGAAGGCCAGTTCTTTATTGGAAACGCTAAGTTTCTTTAACAGTCCGTCAATGAAGAGCATCAATATTTTCACCCCTGCAGAGGTAAATTTACCAATAAAGTTAAAGAAATCGTTTCTCTCGATGCAAATTATTTCCGAAGTGGTTGCGGCGCTAACATTAGCGGTCCGTTTGGTATTTCGGAAAATCCCCGCTTCTCCAAAAAACTCCCCCTCGCCAATCCCTGAAAGAAATATTTCTTTACCGGAACTGGTATCTAAGGCAGAGACATTAACGGCTCCTGAAAGGACTGCATAAAAATTAGTCCCTGTTTCCCCTTGGGAAATGATTCTTTCATCTTGTTCGTATTCAATAATTTCACAGATTTTGAGGAGTTCCCATTTTTCGTCATCGGTAAGATATTGAAAGATATTAATGGAGCCGAGTTTTGCCAATATATATTTAATTTCACCGAATGCCAGTTTTCGCATTTACTACACTCCTTGTTTGTATTTTATTCTACCATTTAATTCGACAATAAATCACCTAAGGTTTAGCTTTTTAGTTTAGGAGATAGAAGAGAGGAGATGGAAGAGATGGTTCCAATTACTTAGTTTAAGACCAAAGTATTTTTTAGGTTAAAACTTTCTCCTACTGGAATAATAGTTTTATCAATAATGAGGAGGAAGGTATGCGTTTTATTCTTTTATTCATCGCTTCAATTGGCCCCGGTTTAATATGGTTATGGCTATTTTACAGGCAGGACCGTTATGAGCCTGAACCAGTCCGTAAAATTCTAAAAATTTACTTGATTGGGCTTGTGTTGGTGGTTCCGGCAGGTTTACTGGAACAAATTTGGCGCCAACCAATGATGAATTCACTGCAGAATGGGGATTGGATTAGTTTTTTAGGCTTGGCTTTTTTAGTGATTGCCTTAATCGAGGAAGGATTAAAAAGTATTGGATTAATCTGGATGACCGTTAATAGTCAAGAATTAGACGAACCGGTAGACGGAGCGATTTATGGAATTACTTTGGGTCTGGGTTTCGCGTCATTGGAAAACCTTCTTTGGGCCAGCGTATTTGGACTCGGGGTAGCGATCCTAAGAGCAGTGGTAACTACATTTGCTCATGCCTCGTTTACCGGTTGGATGGGGTATTATATTTCAAAATATAGATTAGAACCCAAACATGAATGGATGTTTTTATGGAAAGGTTTTTTAGTAGCTTTTATAGCTCATGGTGCCTATGATTTTTTGTTGTTTTTAAGAAATCCGGCCGCTTCACTTTTGGCTATCTTGTTAATTGCAGCGCTATTGGTTAGTCTATATCTTGTTATGCAGGCTCAAGTGAAAAGTTCGCCATTTAGAGGCCGGTAAGACCCTTTTGCAATTCCCTTGCTTTCTCACCGCTCTTTCTGGTATACTTTTATAGGTAAACTGGAAAGAGGTGTTGGTAATGTCTGGCCATTCAAAGTGGGCAACAATTAAACGAAAAAAAGAAGCAACCGACTCAAAAAAAGCCGGTATCTTTACCAAAGTTACAAGGGAAATTATTGTAGCGGCAAAAGCTGGGGGAGGAGACCCGGATAATAACTTTAGGCTCCGAATGGCGGTATTAAAAGCCAAGTCCGTTAATATGCCCAACGATAATATCCAAAGGGCAATTAAACGTGGTATAGGCGCGAATGAAAGCGAACAATATGAAGAAATTTATTATGAAGGTTATGGTCCGGGAGGAACAGCATTTTTAGTCCAAGTTCTTACCGATAATAGAAATCGGACCGCCGGCGATATGAGATATATTTTTTCGCGAAATTATGGCAATCTTGGTGAGGCTGGTTGTGTGGCCTGGATGTTTTCCCAAAAAGGTTTGGTAACGATCGAAACTGAAAATGCAGGAAAGACTGAGGATGAATTATTTGAGATGGCGATTGAAGCCGGTGCCGAAGATTTGAAAAACACCGGTGAAACTTATGATATATATACCGAACCGTCTCAACTTGAAGCGGTCAGAAAATATTTTGATACTAATAATATTCCGGTTAAAGAAGCGGGATTGACCATGGTGCCCACTAACACGGTTGAGATTAACAACGTAGAGCAAGCTCAACAGTTATTAAAACTGGTTGATGCTCTTGAAGATAATGATGATGTTCAAAATGTATATAGTAATTTTGATATCCCAGATTCGATTTTAGAGGGAATTCAGTGAAAGCGCCTAAGGCGCTTTTTTTATATTTTCAAATAGCAACATAATTGGGAAGACTCCATCTCAAGAGAAGTATGTACTGTTTATTGGTGATATGTTATAAATTTACCAGCATTGGTTAAGCTATCCCAAAAGAGGTGGTGATCCCGTGAAAAAGGTTTCTTGGTCAAAATTAATACTATTCCGGGTCATTGGAATTAGTTTGTTAATCACGGTTGTAATTTTTTGGGGTTTAAGACATAATCCCAGGGCAATCGAAAAGTTTAGAAGAATAATATCTCCTTCTAATACGGCTTCACCCCGAAAATGGATCTTGGAAAGTCAAAAACTACATACAATGTGCGGGCACATGGAATCAAAGCGCACCGAATATTTTAAGGAGGAACCATTTAAGGCAGTAATTAAAAATTATTCTAGGCAAGTAGAAAAAGTAAATAACCAATCATATAGGTATTTGGAGAACAACAATAATTTATGTGAATCATGCCGAAAAAACCAGTTTTTAGGAATTGACGGTCAGCAAATAGTTGTATACAGAGGTACACCTGACAGACCCGGACCGATCACTGAAAGAATAGAAATTAATCTAAGTAAACTGCCTGAAGAAGAGATTGAAGATTTGAAAAAAGGGATTCCATTCCGAGATGGTAAAGAAAAACTTCAGCTTTTGGAAGGGTTGAATGGTCTTTCAACCGAATAAAATAAGGCCCGTCTATATAGCAGACGGGCGCTAAACTACCGTTTAGAACGTTCAAACCCGAATGGCGCATGCGTTGAAAACTAACAACCGTTAGCTACGCCGGCGTTTCCTAAAACAACGGCGATCGCCGTGTCTATTCCCAATGGTACCCTAATGGAGAGCGAGCTCTCGGGGTACTATGGTCGAACGTTCAACCGGAGTTCATTTATTATTATGTTTAAGGATCAAATTTTTATACCATATATATTTCTAATTCGGTAAATTTGAACTTACTTTTTGAAAGTAACGCGTTAAGCCATTCGCGATTATTTTTAGAACGATTTTATTATTACAGATTTACCGAGTAGATATATTCATATATATTAATGATAAAAATTTTGTAAACGGCAGGAAAAAGATTAGTTAAATCGAATAAACGAATAGTACTTCGGAGCGGTTCGTAGTAATTGTATAGAGTGGTTTAAATTACGGGGGAGGGAATCATTTGAAAAGGTACAAAGTGGAACAAATCAGAAATTTGATCCTATTAGGTCATGGTGGTTGTGGTAAAACCATGTTAGCAGAGGCGATGTTATATTCGACCAAAGCGATCGATCGGTTTGGCAAGGTAGATGATGGAACTTCCACAATGGATTATGATCCCGAAGAGGTAAAAAGGAAAATAAGTATTGGGACTTCAATTGCCCCATTGGAATATAACGATATTAAAGTAAATATTTTAGATACACCCGGCTTTTTTGATTTTGTTGGGGAAGTAAAAGGAGCGCTTCGGGCGGCTGATGCGGCTGGTATTGTAGTCTGTGCCGTATCAGGGGTTGAGGTTGGTACCGAGAAAGCTTGGGGATATACTGACGAGCAAAAAATGCCACGAGTGATTATTGTTAATAAGATGGATCGGGAAAATGCTAACTTTGACGGGGCCGTAAAATCGTTACGTGAAAAATTCGGTACAAATGTAATTCCTGTCCAAATTCCTATCGGAGCGGCTGATAAGTTTCAAGGAATCGTTGATGTTTTAAAGAATAAGGCTTTTGTTTTTGAGGGTGGGAAAATGGTTGAAAAACCAGTCCCTGCCGATTTGGCCTCTAAAGTTGAAGAGTATAAGATGATGTTGGTGGAGTCGGTAGCTGAAACCGATGACGCTTTGCTCACTAAGTATCTGGATGGGCAGGAATTATCCGAGGATGAACTATTGAGTGGAGCACGTAAAGGAACTATAAACGGTCAATTGGTCCCGGTATTGGCGGCATCGTCTTTAAAAACCATTGGGATCACCAATTTGTTAGATGTAGTCACGGAATTCATACCTTCCCCGGTTGACCGGGGCGGCGTAAAAGGGGTCGACGGAGAGAGCGAAAGAAAACCCTCGGAGTCGGAACCATTTTCAGCTTTGGTTTTTAAGACTATGGCCGATCCTTTTGTAGGGAAACTCACTTTGTTCAGGGTATTTTCAGGAGTGATTAAATCAGACTCACAAGTTTATAATTCCAATAAAGGAAAGAGCGAACGGATTGGGCAATTGTTTATCATTAAAGGAAAGACCCAGGAACCGACAACCGAGTTGGTGGCCGGAGATTTAGGCGGTGTTGCGAAATTACAAGACGTATTTACCGGGGATACCCTATGTGATAAGGACAAACAGATTGTCTTCCCGACGATTGAATTTCCCAAACCAAAACTTTCATTGGCGGTTGAACCCAAAGCCAAGGGGGATGAAGAAAAGATTGGGACCGGTTTGGCCCGACTCACCGAAGAAGATCCCACCTTCCAGGTTGTTAAAGATCCGGTGACCCATGAATTCGTTGCTTCTGGTATGGGCGATCTGCATATTGAAGTCATTACCAGCAAATTGCATAAAAAATTTGGAGTTGATGTCACTTTAAAGGCTCCGAAGATTGCTTACAAAGAAACCATTAAAGGTACCACCAAAGTAGAAGGCAAACATAAAAAACAAAGTGGTGGTCGGGGCCAATTTGGTCATGTTTGGCTCGAATTAAACCCGTTGCCCGGTGGTAATTTTGAATTCGTGGATAAGATTTTCGGTGGCTCGGTGCCTCAAAATTTCCGTCCGGCAGTTGAAAAAGGGGTCCGTGAGACGATGGAAAAAGGAGTTTTGGCCGGTTATCCGGTTGTCGATGTCCGGGTAACGCTATATGATGGTTCCTACCATGCGGTAGACTCCTCGGAAATGGCTTTTAAAATTGCGTCTTCGATGGGCTTTAAAAAAGGATTCATAGAGGCTAAACCGATTCTGTTAGAACCCATTTTTAGTGTAGAGGTAAGGACTCCTGAAGAATATATGGGTGATGTAATCGGTGATTTGAATAAAAAGAGGGGTAAGATCCTCGGAATGGAACCTGATGGAAAGTATCAGATTGTAAAAGCATTGGCGCCCCAAGCCGAGCTAACCAGATATGCCATTGATTTGCGCTCGATGACTCAAGGGCGGGCTGATTTTACGGTTAATTTTGATCATTATGAAGAAGTACCGTCTCATCAAGCCGAAGCGATTATCGCCGAGGCGAAGAAGCATATGGTAGAAGAAGAAGAATAAAATGTCCGTTAAGCCGGGACTTCATTCCCGGCTTTTTTTATGCCCTTATTTAACTCTTTTTAAATCTTTGTTTAACATTTATCTGTCCCCAAAGATTATATGGTAAAATATTTAAAATCGCTTGGCTCATAAAATCCATGAGAGCATTAATCATCATTAAAAACTGAAACTTAAGTTTTTTTATGGAGGGTTGTTTATTGAAGTTAAGGTTGATTTTTACTTTATTAGTTTGCTTAGTAATGATAATTCCAATTAATGTTAAAGGAGAAACCCCACCTGAATTTATTATTTTTACTCCCGGTTTTTGGGGCAGCATGGATCGATTGCCTTCCAAAGACCCAAGTTGGCTAGAACAATCACCTTACCCACATTATCGGAAACATCAAAAATCTTCTTTTTTAGCCGGACCGGATTATCAACCGATTCCTCAAAAATATCAAGTTTTGGGAGAGGGACCTTCAATTTCGAAACTGTTGTTATGTTCTTATCGTTTAATGGAAAAAGAGTTTTCTTTTTGGGAGTCCAGGGAGAACAAGCGGACCGGTAAGGGAAAAATAAAAATTATCAAAGATTGGCAGGTCTTAGAGTGCAATGAAGATGCTTCAGTTGGAGACTTAAATATTATCTATCTAAAGTACGACTGGCGGCTTGACCTGCCTTTAATGAGTCGGTATTATGCTGCGCCACTTTTGGATTTAATTGACCGTAAGTGGCCTGGGGCAAAGGTACATTGGATCGGGCATAGTTTGGGCGGTTTATTTGGACGCTACGTGGCTACGGAGTATCCTGGAAGGCTGGCTTCTTTATTATCCATTGGTGGGCCCCAATACGGTATTTATGAAGTAGGGAATCAACGCCGGGGAGAACGAGTAACCTTTGGTGGGCGTAAATATATTGAACGCTCCCAGGAGATTGGGCTATACTTGGCTGAAAAGTTTTTTTTCGGGGACGGGATAGTTAAAACCGGTAAGAATTTTTCTGCTACCGCTGCTCAATTTGCGGTTGAGTATGCACCAATCTTCCGTTGGCTTGATCCTAGCGAGAAATTGTTGGAGGACGGTTTTGGCTCCTCTCTTAAACTTAAAGATGTTGTCCCCGAAAATGCCATCGCTCTTTACGGTTTGGGATATGGTTCTTATGATTTTCAAGGCGTCTATCACCCGGAGATTCTTTCCAATGAAAAAATTGGCCCAACATTAGAACCCGGACCAGAGCGTTTTCAATATGCTTTATCCGGGGATGGTAGGGTCGATCCGTTTAGCGCGCGAGGGCCATTTGAAAAAACAATTTGTTTGGGTAAAGATTCGCCTCATGGCAATCTAATGTGGTCATCTTTGGTGCTAACTTTGATAATAGATCGATATTTTTTCAATGGAATGATGCCAAAGTCCGATGTGATGCTTGAATTTCGACGTACTGGCGTCGATTGGGAAGAGAAGGACCGGATGTATCAATGGCTCATAAAAGCTCGACAAGTTTGGGAAGATTAATATATAAGTTGAAATAAATTATTAAATTATGTCCCTAAAGCCGGCCATGTCGGAAAGAGTATTGTATTTATTTCAACTTATTACAACTGTAATAGGATAAGTAAATACTGATTAAGAATGCAAATTTATAGTTATTTATAAGTTCTATTGCATTTTTTGGAATTCGTGCTACAATATAATTAGTGCCTGAACTTAGGTTTGCAATGGTTCTTAGATCTGTCCACCCAGAATCTCCTTCCCATGGCTAGCCCTAGGAAAAAGGCCTATTACCAGCCCATAGGGCTAGAAATTTTAGGAGGTTTTAATGTACCAAGACAAGACTTTGAATTGCAAAGAGTGTGGCCAGGAATTCGTTTTTACCGCTAATGAACAAGAATTTTATGCTAACAAAGGTTTTCAAAACGAACCGGGTCGGTGCCCTTCCTGCCGAGCAACCCGTAAACAACAACGTGGCGGTGGTGGTGGACCCCGGCAAATGTATTCAGTAGTTTGCTCCAATTGTGGCGCAAATACTCAAGTTCCTTTTAAGCCAAGCGGCGACCGTCCTGTATACTGCCGTGACTGCTTTCAATCTCAAAGATAAAGTATGAACGTTTAAAAATTATGGGCCGGAATATTTCGGCCTTTATTTATTTTCCTAAATGAAGTGTTGTCTTAAGAGACAACGCTTTTTTTATTGCAATCTATTTTCCACGTCAATCTCCGATTGACACAAGCGAAACTATAAAAAAATTGACTATATAAGTTAATTTAAATACCAACTATATCATCACATCCCTAAAGCCGGATGTGATGGAAAATCGATGAGTTTAAATTAACTTATTACAGCTGTAATAGGATAAAGTAAACACTTTTAATGCATTTGCATTTGGCATTAAGAATGCAAATCTTAAAATGGAAATTTACTTCATCCTATATGGATCGACAAGCAGCTATGACATTTTCTAATTAGACGTATGAGTTTTTTTGGAGGGGAGATACTTAAAAAAAAGAAAGGGTGATGTCTTTGAAGGTCAAAGATATTATGACTAATGATTTGGCAGTGATTTCGCCTAAAGCTACAGTTGTTGAGGCTGCCCAGTTAATGCAGAAGCATGATGTTGGGGCGGTTCCAGTGTGTGAGGGAGCAAATATGGTTGGTTTGGTAACCGATCGGGACATTGTTGTAAGGAATATCGCCCATGGAAAAGACCCCCACCACACACCGGTTAAGGATGTGATGACAACCCAAATTAAATCGATCAACCCGGAGATGAGTCTTAGCCAAGCGGCAGGAATTATGGCTACTCAACAAATTCGGCGTTTACCGGTAATGGAAGATGATCGACTGGTGGGAATGATTTCTTTAGGAGACCTAGCAACCAAAGCTAAGTATGATGTTGAACTTTCAACAACATTAGGAGAAATCTCCATACCATCCGAGCCGGAAAAAATATGAATTGGAGAAAAAAGTGGAAAGACATGAATCTTTTATCAACCGAAAACGTCCGGCTATCGAGGGATTGGTTGAGGACCTGTTAGGCCCGGCCAGCCAATTGGATGAGCTTATCAGTGGGAATCCATTACCGAATAAAAGTCAAACAGAGCACGAGAATGGGGAAGAATCTCTTCCTAAGTCCCAAAAAGAGCCGAGGTAATAAAGGCCACTGAAAAATCATAAAAATTATTATTGACCCACAATGAACTGAGAACCTAATCTTGGTTAATCACAATATATTGTGGGTCAATCCTTTGAATAAAATCTTTTTAGTGGCCTTGGTTAATACTTTGGTTTCTCATTTTCAACTTTCATCTATAACTACCGAGAATATGGATAAAACGGATCTGTTTCCATGAATATGTTTGAACAAGATTCACGTTATATCTATCAATGGTGTGGGTTGAAACATATATGTGTTCCATGTTGAAGGGAGGCTCAAATTTTGTGATTACCAAGGTATGATTGAAATCACCCCCCCCTTTATAGGAGAGTTGTATTAAATCTCCCACTTTTACATTAGCTGGATTTGTTTCAATACCAAAAGGTCCTACGGTTCGATTTGAGACTAAAAAAAGATATAAAAAATTAACCCCGGTCCAGGACGGTGACTTTTGGTTAGGGTCAATGTAATACCAGCCTTGAACGGGATCGTAATTCATGTTAGCTCCCCCGGCCCAAAGAACCTGGGAAGCGAAGTTTGTGCAATCGCCGCCGATCTTAGAATAATCATAAAATTTTGGATTGCGGCTCAAGGCCCATTTTGTGGCGTAGCTTAAAGCTGTTTCACGATTATATGGAATAATATTACGGTTATTAAACATTCAGCATACCCCTAGGATTATACTATGTTTAATAACTCAACTTTCACACTACAAAATTGTCTTATGGTAAAGTCCCTTAACTTCGTTTGCCTAAGTTTTCTATATTTAAAGTTTTACTAATTTGGCGTAGTTCTTCTTCAAACTTGCTGAGTTCCGCATTGATCTTTGAAAAGGAATTACTGAATCGATTATCTTTTTTACCAACCTCCTCTAATAACTGACGAGCGCTTTCCAGGCGATTGGCAGCTTGGATGACTTTTGTCTCTTCTAAAGTGTTCACTTATTCTCCTCCATGTTAGTGTTTTTTCTTAACTACAGTATTAAACGGCGCTATTGATTTTAAACGTAAAATTTTAGTGAGGGAGTAAGAATTTACATAGAATCACGAAAAACCTCATTAAGTTTAAAGGGGAAAATAGGAAAAAAACGAAATATTTATATGAGTTTTAGAAAGTTAGAAAATTTACCCTTTGAAAGGATAAAAACAAAAGCGACAAATGGATGAGATCCAAATTGGACGTTACCGGCATTATAAGGGGAAGGAATATGAAGTGCTAGGGATAGCCCGCCATAGCGAAACCCTAGAGGAATTTGTGATTTACCGGGCTTTGTATGGAGAGGGACAACTTTGGGCTAGACCTAAGAAAATGTTTTTGGAAAAGGTGGTGTTGGATGGAGAAGAAAAATCGAGGTTTTGCTATATAGAAAAACCATAGAAAGAATTATTAAAACAACATTACATATTACATAAGGAAATGATTTTTTAATAGATTCTTATAAAATAATCCTTTTATTTAATTTAATATGGAATAAATCTATTAATACTAAAACATAGGGGGTATTCATTATGCTTTTGGATAGGAAAACTTTTTTGATTAAAGAACAAATACAGTTCATGAAGCTCTCAGGCACCTACAATATTTTTGACCCGGAATCTCAACAACAAATTGGTGTGGCCAAGGAAGAACCTAGCGGTTTTATTAAGTTTTTACGATTATTTATTAGTAAATTAATGCTTCCAACCAAGGTGGCTGTATATGACCAGGGGGAACCTAATCCAATATTCACAATGGAAAAGCCTTTCAGTTGGTTCCGTTCCAAAGTAGGTATTTACGATCGTAACGGATCGTATCTTGGGTATTTTCGTAGTAAATTATTGACATTGGGAGGCGGTTTTTTTGTCTTCGATGCTAATGAGTGTCAAATTGCAGAGATTAAAGGTGATTGGAAGGGTTGGAACTTTAAGTTTCTGAATAACGATGGGAAAGAAATGGGTGTGGTAACTAAAAAGTGGGCTGGGTTAGGAAAAGAATTGTTTACTTCCGCTGATAATTATATCATTTCCATTAGCGATACGATTGAGCAAGGACCGGAATTGAGTACACTATTACTAGCTGCAGGACTGGCTATTGATATTGTATTTAAGGAAGATAAAAGATAAACTAAATTATCGAATAATGTAAACAAACAGCTCCAATGGCCGATAAAAAGCGATCGTTGGAGCTGTTTGTTTACTTAAGGAGGGAAATATTTACCCTTATAAGCTATCAATTTTATATAAAACACATACGATGAATTTTCGACTAACGTTCCAAGGTGTTGTATTAAGTAATTATCCCTTAAAATAACAGCGTCGGGTCTATCGGACGATCTTGATCATGAACTTCAAAATGCAGATGGGGTCCGGTGGAACGGCCGGTATTCCCGGAATAGCCAATAATATCTCCTTGTTTAATTTGGTCCCCGGGTTTAACTAGCGTTTCACTAAGTTTGGCATAGTAAGTCGAGAATTTATTTTCATGGACAATAATGATTAAGATACCGTAATCCCCGGATAATTGGGCTTTTACCACCTGCCCAGCTGCGGATGCTTTCACCGGAGTTCCAATGGAAAGAGGAATGTCGATACCCGAGTGGAAATGTGATTTTTTGGTGAGAGGGTCTATTCCCCAGCCGAAAGGATTACTGATTTTGGTGATTGGAACCGGTTTTATGAAATTAAGAGTTTTAGCTTCAGTTTTAGCTCCGATATTTACTTCGGGACTAGTTGATATCGAATTGTTTTTATGGTTGGAATTAAAACCATCCGCAGCGGTCACTCCCGGACCAAACATGGTTACGCTTATAATTAAAAAGAAAACAATAGTCAATGCAGTAAGGCACATTTTAAGATTTAAACTGGATCGCCGTTGGTTCGGGTTGAGTATTTGACCGATTCTTGATTTAATTGCTTTAAAAGAACTAATTCCAAGGGCGGCTCCGGGATGAGCTTGGCGTTTTTCTTTAAGGAAATCCAGCAAGTGGGAAGCGTAATTACTTGGTTTAACCCCATAATTTATAACTCGGTCGTCGCATGCTTCTTCTTGTGTTAACCGGAGTAATCGTAAAGCCACCCAAGCCAAAGGATTGAGCCAAAATAAAGCGATAATGAATCTGGCGATTAAATAGGTAAAAGTATCACCTCTTTTAAGGTGTGATAATTCATGTAATAAAACACAGTAGCGCTGTTCCGGGGACCAAGTAATAAAGGATTGGGGTAGAAAAATGAATGGTTTGGTAATTCCAAAAGTGAATGGTATTTTAAATTTAGCGCCAATAAATAATTGAATCGGGCAGTTAAATTTAAGATTCAAACTGAGATTTTTAATTGTTTTTTCCCATTCTCGATCTGAAAAAGGGGTCATTGACTTTTTAATTCGGTAAACACCTAGAATACCGGTAAGTAAGAAAGTAATTATGAAGCATGAGCCTATAAGCCAGAGTAAGCTAGAAATAATTGTTAAGTAGTAACTAATTCCGGATTTGTAGTTTGTCTTCAAACCCATATATTTGTTGGAAACTTCGGTAGGTTCTTGCTTAGAGTCATGATTACTAAAATACGCTTTAAAAACAGGTGTTTGGGTTATCAATGAATTAGTATTCTGATGAATTATTTTTGGTTGAAACCCAGCTAACTTAAGTGTAAATATTGGTTCGGGTAAAAAGGGTAAGATAGTTAAGGTTAAAATCGAAATTAATATAAGTAGGTGCCGAAATTCAGCAGACGACTTTTTACAAATAGTATTGATGATTAGTGGAACTGTTAAAATGATACTTGCCTTAACAAAAATATTAAATAATAAGTTGTACCAAATGGCTATCAAATTATTTTCAAATAAAGTTTCAAACATTGTCTTTTTCCTCCTTACGGGCTTCCTCGATCATTCGAGCGAGACGATTTAATTGATCGTTATTTAAATCATCTTTTTTAATTTCTATCAAAGCTGCAATTGCTTGTTCAACCGAGCTCTCAAAGAAAGTATCAAGTAGATTGCTAACAACGGATTGCACCGCATTTTGTCTAGGTACAATGGGATGGTAAATATATTTATTGCCGGAGGTTTCATGGTGTAAATGCCCTTTCTCCTCCAATATACGGAGTAAAGCTCGAACGGTTGAGTAGTTAATATTTTCGCCAAGTTCAGATTGGACTTCGGAGGCTGTCGCCGATCCTTTGCGGTAAATGATCTCCATGATTTGACGTTCTCGTCGGCTCAGATCTTCGAAGATTTCCATTTTTAATACCTCCCTAAATGTGCGCGCTACATCATCATATGCTAAAATTTTAGCACAGAATAAAAAAGGCGTCAAGCAAAAAGTGTTAAATTTTTAGCACAGTGATTGTTTATAGAAAAAACCCTTTAAGCACATGAACTTTATAATTCGTAATTGCTTAAAGGGTTTTTTCTTTTGAGGGGGCGTATATACAAGATATCTATCAATTTAAACGGATAAAAAAAAATTTTAGTTCCAATAATGCTTAAAATATCCAGGACGGATTATAAAGAAAAAAAGAGTATGGAGTGGCAAAAAAACAATGGTTGCCCAATTTACAATTTATTAATTATTTTATATTATTTGACAATGGACGCTACTCATGATAAACTAAATTATATATTTTCATAACAGATTTATTGCACGCCTCATTTTGTTACAACATGTTTTAAATTGGTTATATTAGACAACTGTTTGAAAAAGGCAAACTCGGTGAAAACCGGGGACGCAAAGCTACGGGTCTAATGTTTCTCTCAGAGAAACAATGATCGCCGGGCCGCCAAATCAAGTTGTTTTATTTATTTTCCAGCACACCTATTTACAGTCTTCATTTTAGGTTGTGGTAATGCTGGAAATGATTTGGCGCCCTGCGTAAAGTGGGGTTTATTTTTTATTAAGTATTAAATTTATCTAAAGGCCGGGTTGATTTAGAATCTTAGAAAGAGGGGTGGTTTGGTAAATGCGTGAAAAAAAAGCAGCGCCTGAAAATTATCAGGGATTCTTCGCATATTCAAGCCAAGATAAAGTGCAAGCCGCGATCATTGAGCGGGCAGTACAATTACACAATACCACCGAATCTAAGCTCCGTATTTACACATGGAGAGCGATAAAAAGAGATAGTTCCCGGATTATTTTGAATATCCTTAAGCAAATCGAAGAATCCGACTACTTGTTGGCTGATCTCTCCGGACTTAATCCCAATGTTCTATTTGAGACCGGGTATGCTTTTGGTAAACGTAAGCGTTTAATTCTTTTTATTCAAGGAAATTCCGAAAGTGATCGTAATCGGGACTTGGAGAAAATAGAAATCCTTACCGGATTACAGATTAATTCGATTCAAAATACAGCCGATCTGGTTGAATCGATTCGTATGTATGGTCCTGATTATTATTTGGGATATCCTGAAATGGAAATGTATGAGACTGAGGATTCGGACATTATAGCCGAAGCGCTTTTTCTTAAGGGAATAACTAACCATGAGATTGCAATTGCAGCTCTAAGGGCATTTCGGTCATTATTCCCAAATACATTGGTAGATGATTGGAATGAAGACCGGTGCCAGCTGTTACCTTGGTATTTAAAAGGGATTAATCATGCCAAAGCTTTAGCTGCTTTATTTGTCGGTCCGACTTGGGACAATGCCCAGGAAGTGAACGCCAGATACTCCTTTATTTGTGGATTGGCAATGGCCCTGGGGAAAAAGATTCAGATGATTGGATTGCCTGGTTATCAGTCGGTTTTTGATTATAAAGATATGTTAAAAAGCGCGGAAAGTGTTTTAGCGGGGATCCGAATCATTAATCAAGCGTTCTTGCCTGAAATTAGAAATATAAACTGAAAGACCGAGGTCTCCCCCGGTCTTTCAAGCCGAGTAATATTTAGTTGATGTCTATTTTACGGACTTCTGTAGGCATCACCTCCTTTTTGGGAAGGTTTACTTTTAGAACCCCATCTTTATATTCGGCCTTGACATTGTCGGTATCCACATTGTCGAATACAAAGGACCTAAGTAACTGACCGGTCCGACGCTCTTTTCTAAGGTAATTGCCTTTGGTCTCTTCGGTGACCTCATCCCGTTTGGCGGAGATGGTTAAAGCTCCATCTCGATACGCCACTTCGATATCATCTTTGGCAAAACCCGGTAAATCAGCTTCGATCACATAGTCCGAATCTGTTTCACTGATGTCTGTTTTAAAGCTATTCAAATTAGATCCAAAAAATTCGTCGGTGAAAAAGTCCGGCCAGCGGTCAATAGTTTTCAAACTAAAAGGAACCAAGTTGAACATTTAAATCACCCCCTCAAATCATTAACCATGTTAATTATTTCTGATTTCATTTTATAAGAAAAAAAAGAAGATCTCAAAGTCCATTTTGAGCTATATTAGGCAGTAAAAATTAATTTATATTATTAATAGTTAACTATATTTAATAATTGTCAATTTACTTGATTTTCCACCGAAAAGCTTAAAAATAGAGCTGAGGAAAAAATAGAAAGGAGGCATTTTTTATTATAAATTGAGAAGTTTTTGAGCTGCAGGGAACCTTTATCCTGATATCGAAATAATGATCTAAACTTTATTGTTAGGATTTACGATGTCAAATTTTGTTCATCTTCATGTCCATACTCAATATTCTCTGTTAGACGGAGCAGCCGAGATTAGCCAGTTGTTAAAGAAAGTCAAGCAACTTGGTATGCCTGCGGTGGCTATTACCGATCATGGCGTTATGTACGGCTGCCTAAAATTTTACCAACAAGCGCTAGAAGCAGGGGTTAAACCGATTTTAGGTTGCGAAATTTATGTCGCTCCCCGGAAATTAACTGATAAGATAGCAAAAGTGGACGACAATCCCTACCACCTGGTATTGCTGGCTGAGAATAATTGTGGGTATCGGAATTTATTAAAACTAGTTTCCATTGCTCATTTGGAAGGGTTTTATTACAAGCCTCGAATTGACCTTGAGACTTTAAAACAGTATTCTCAAGGTTTAATTGCCCTTTCAGCCTGTTTGAACGGAGTTATATCCCGGCCTATTTTAGAGAACCGGATCGAAGAAGCCAAGAAGCTTATCTTAAGCTATCAGAATATTTTCGGAAAAGACAATTTTTATTTGGAACTTCAATACCAGCAATTAGCCGAACAACGTAATGTTAACCGAATTCTGGCAGAATTGGCTGAGGAATGTGGTGCCCCTTTGGTGGCGACTAACGACGTTCACTATTTGAATCGTGAGGACGCCACGGTCCATGATGTGTTGCTTTGTATCCAAACCGGAAAGACAGTGGATGAGACCAATCGCTTAAAGTTCGCGACTCCGGAGTTTTATCTAAAAAGACAAACAGAAATGGATAATCTTTTTCCGAATTATCCCGAAGCCTTAACGAATACCGCTAAAATTGCAGAACGCTGTAATGTCCGGCTTGAACTGGGTAAATTTCATATGCCTGAGTATCACATACCGGATGGGACTACTCCTGAAGCATATTTAGAGGAGTTATGCCGTCAAGGAATTAAGGTTAGGGGAGAAACTTGGAATACTGTCCGGGAAGATCGTCTTCGATATGAACTTAATGTAATAAGTCAGATGGGGTTTCCGGGTTATTTTTTGATAGTTCGTGATTTCGTAAATTATGCAAAGGTGAACCGGATTATGGTCGGTCCGGGGCGAGGCTCGGCCGCGGGGAGCTTGGTCGCATATTTACTTGGAATAACCAATCTTGATCCGATTGACCATGGTTTACTGTTTGAGCGGTTTCTAAATCCGGAACGGATTTCCATGCCTGACATTGATATTGATTTTTGTTACGAACGCCGCGGGGAAGTAATCAGTTATGTCCGAAACCGTTTTGGCGAAGACCGGGTGGCTCAGATTATTACCTTTGGGACCATGGCGGCTCGAGCGGCAGTCAGAGATGTGGGCCGGGTTTTAGGTTTACCCTATGGGGAAGTTGACCGGGTTGCCAAAATGATCCCGCATGAACTGGGTATTTCCCTTGCTGAAGCCAGGAATCAATCCGAAGAAATTAATACTTTGGTAAAAAATAATCCTAAAATCGCTTACTTGCTTTCAATTGCCGAAAAAATCGAGGGTTTTCCAAGACACGCTTCAACTCATGCCGCCGGTGTTGTTATATCGGGAGAACCGCTTACTACCTATCTTCCTTTAGGACGCTCCAACGAGGATGAGGTAATTACCCAGTTTCCCATGGAAGACGTGGAATGCTTAGGCCTTTTAAAAATGGATTTTTTGGGGCTTAGGACTTTGACGGTCCTCCGTGACACTATGGAGTTGATCCGGCATAATCGGGGTATTATTATTGATTTGGATCAAATTCCATTAAATGACGGGGCAACCTATCAGGAACTGCAGGCCGGTCATACACTGGGTGTATTTCAGTTGGAAAGTAGTGGAATTAGAAGAATTTTAGTCCGGTTAAAGCCGGATAAAATGGAAGACCTTACGGCGTTAATGGCCCTATACCGCCCTGGTCCTTTAGGCAGCGGAATGATTGATGATTATATCAAAGTCCGCCATGGTCAAAAGGATGTTCGCTACCTGGATCCCTCATTAGAACCGATTTTAAAGGAGACTTACGGAGTAATTTTATATCAGGAACAGGTAATGCGGATTGCCAGTGAAGTTGGCGGGTTTTCTTTAGGCGAAGCCGATCTTGTCAGGCGTGCTATGGGTAAAAAGAAACCGGAAGTGTTAACGGCGATGCGGGAACGTTTTATCGACGGAGCTGAGATTAAAGGTCTTTCCAAAGAAACAGCAGCCGCTATTTTTGATCTGATGGAGTATTTTTCGGGGTACGGGTTTAATAAGTCTCATTCTGCGGCTTATGCTTTGGTTAGTTACCAGACCGCCTATTTGAAAGTCAATTTTCCACAGGAATTTATGGCGGCCTTACTCACCAGTGTGATGGGGAATAGTGATAAAATTGGTTTATATATTGAAGAGTGCCGCAGAATGGGTCTTTCGATCTATCCGCCCGACGTTAATTTGAGTACGGCTTCCTTTGCTCCGGAGGGTGAGGGGATTAGGTTTGGGTTGTTAAGTATTAAAAACATCGGTGTTGGTGCGATTGAAAAGATAATTGAAGGGCGTAAAGCTGTTAGGTATCATACTTTAGCAGATTTCTGCGGGCGGGTCAGTTCGCAATTAGTTAATAAACGGGTAACCGAAAGTTTGATTAAAGCCGGGGCTCTAGATTGTACGGGAAATGGGCGGAGGCTGATGTTGACTTCATTAGACGGGATCCTTGAAAAGACAATGAAACGAAATTACGCTGCAAACCAGCTTTCTTTAATGGACACCCTCGATCTCGGCGAAATAGCGCCGGAGATCAAAGCAATCGATATTGAGGAGTTTTTCCAAAACGAGCTGCTCCAGATGGAGAAAGAGTACTTGGGAGTGTTTATTTCAGGACATCCACTCGACGAATGGCGTGAAAAATTCCTTCAAAATGGAGTTATTCCTTTAGCTGAGTTAGAGGAGGAACCGGATGGCAAAGATATTTTAACCGGTGGCGTGATTAGCGGTTGGCGGGTAATTACTACCAAGAACGGTTCGCAAATGGCCGGGTGCCGGTTGGAAGATTGGACCGGTACCGTGGAAGTAATTATCTTTCCCAGACTTTATGCGGAAATTAAAGATGGATACCAGCCGGATCGAGTGGTGGTTATTAAGGGCCGCTTGGAACGGCAAGAAGAAGGGGTCAAGGTTTTGGCCTCCCAGGTAAGATGGCTTGGGGATGCTTGAATTTTAAAATTAAATGAATTTAAACCAAAATTTCTTGCCGTTACTAACTGAGTAGGATACAATGGTTTATGGTTATTTCATTGTTGGAGGTAAATGATGGGCCTTCGTGAACAGGCTTTGGAATTACACCGGGTAAATCGGGGTAAGGTTGGGATTGTTAGTAAAGTACCGGTTCAGAATAGTATGGATTTAAGTCTAGCTTATTCTCCGGGTGTGGCCGAACCTTGCAAAGAGATTGAAGCTAATCCGGTTTTAAGTTATCAATATACTAATCGTGGCAATATGGTAGCTGTTGTTTCCGATGGTACAGCGGTTTTGGGATTGGGGGACATCGGACCGGAGGCGGGACTACCGGTAATGGAGGGAAAAGCGATTCTCTTTAAAACCTTCGCCGATGTTGACGCCTTTCCGATTTGTCTTTCAACCAAAATAGTGGATGAAGTAGTCCAAGCCGTTAAGTGGTTGGAACCGACTTTCGGCGGAATAAACCTAGAGGATATCTCCGGTCCGAGATGTTTTGAAATTGAGGAGAAATTAAAGAACAGCCTCAAAATCCCGGTTTTTCATGACGATCAACATGGCACGGCGGTAGTTTGTTTCGCCGGCATCATTAATGCCTTGAAAGTCTTGAATAAGGAGATAAATCGGGTAAAAGTGGTAATAAATGGCGCCGGAGCAGCGGGAATTTCTATTGCAAAGCTTTTAAACGCTGCAGGGGTCGATTATTTGAATATTAAAATTTGTGATAGTAAAGGCTTATTATATCCCGGCAAAGATTCTAAGAATAAATACAAAGAAGAAATTGCCTGTCTGACAAATCCAAAGGGGGTAAAAGGCAGTCTTCCCGATGTAATGGACGGAGCTGATGTTTTTATTGGAGTATCCGCAGCTAATGTTGTTTCTAAAGAAATGGTCAAGTCGATGGCCCCGAAAGCGATTATTTTCGGGTTGGCTAATCCGGTTCCTGAAATAATGCCTGAGGATGCTATCGCGGCTGGCGCCGTGGTTGTTGGAACAGGCCGTTCGGATTTTAAAAACCAAGTTAATAATGTACTAGGGTTTCCCGGGATTTTTAGGGGCACATTGGATGTTAGGGCTTCGGAAATCAATGAACAGATGAAAGTGGCTGCTGCTCAAGCCATCGCATCTTTAATTTCCAATCAGGAACTTTCCAATGAGTACGTTATACCGCAACCATTCGATCGGCGGGTAGTTCCGGCGGTTGCTTTAGCGGTAGCCCAAGCAGCTATGGACACCGGAGTCGCCAGGGAACCGAAGACCGTGGAAGAATTAAAGGCCGGTTTCATTAAACGCGGTCTAATTTAGAGATACTTAAGAAAGAGCCTGTCATTTATCCACCTGTTTCAACATATCTTTTACAGGGTGAGAGAGATGACGGCAATCGGTAAATTATTAGTTTTAATCGGAATTAATATTAGCGCTTTAGCTTTGCTGATTTTTCGGCTGATCAGGAATGGAAACAGCTACCCGGAAGCGCTACGAAGCACATGGGAATCGGTTATATTCCAACATGAGAACATACTCTCAGGTAATTTAAGATCAACTCTGAAGTGGGCGACCCTATTAGGGAAAGCCTGGTGGTTAATGTTGCTCATTTTTACTATCACTTGGGTAAACTCCAATGAGCTGGTCTATTTACCTGTTTTACTGTTCTTAATATTATTTCATGCATATTGGTTTTTGGAAGGGCATGTTAACAAAGGAGAAAAATTTGAACGTGTCCTGAATCTCAACTACAATTGGGGAATTATTTATAAGGAAATTGGCTTTAATTCAGGTGTTACTTCAAAGACCCTGGCTGAATTGGATCTTAGAAAGAAAAACCTATTAGTACTGGCAATTGAGCGCCATGGCGAGTTGACCCCTTTTCCAAAAGGTTTGGAGGTTTTGGCGGCCGGCGATCGAATGGTAATGTTTGGTGATTTATTTTCGTATCATAGTATTTTTGAGAATAATGCCGAAGCTAAGCCCGTAGTTTCGGAATTAGAAAACTAATATATGAGCGAGTTTTGTTAAGAATAACGGTTTTTAATAACCTTGATGAAAAAGGTAAATATAATCTTGACAGTTATAGCCATGGTTTACTATAATAAGGTAAAAGTATGATGGAGAAAAAATGGACCAAGTTGAACATTATGAATCAATCAGCGGTGACTATGTCGCGGTACGCGCCTTGGAGGATGGAGTCACGATTATCGGTTTAACAAGGGGCAGGGACACTAGATTTCACCATACCGAAAAACTGGACCAAGGTGAGGTAATGATCTTCCAGTTTACCGAACATACCTCGGCAATGAAGATTAGAGGAAAAGCGGAAGTTTTCACAAAACACGGTCCCATCAAGGCCGGTAAAGAATAGAATATAATGGAGTTTGTAGGGGCAATTTATAAATTGCCCATAGGCATAGGATAGGGGCGATTAATCAATCGCCCATAGGCAAAACAGTCGAGTATAGTATAGTTTAGCTTGAGTTTAGCAGAGGCGAGCTGAGTAGTCATGGTTTGTTAAAGACCAGACTCTTAGGAGTCTGGTCTTTTTATTTTTATTTTGGAGGAGGAGCAGAGTTGAGTCGAGAAGCGTTTTTAGAGAATTTACCTTTAGTAAGGGCAAATGGAGTCAGTAGTTACTTTGAGATTGGCAATATCAAAGTAGGAGCAGGTAATCCGGTGATAATCGCCGGGCCTTGCGCGGTTGAGTCGGAAGAGCAATTGCTTATGGTCGCCGAGTTTGTTAAAGCCAATGGCGCCCATGGATTAAGGGGCGGGGTCTATAAACCGCGAAGTTCCCCTTATAGTTTTCAGGGATTGGGAAGATCGGGCCTTGAGTATTTGACTAAAGCAAAAGCTGCAACAGGCTTGTTTACCGTAGTTGAAGTGACCAGTATTGCTCAGATTAATGAGGTGTCCGGCTATGCCGATATGATCCAAATCGGCGCCCGTAATATGCAAAACTTTGAGCTCTTAAAGGCGGCGGGAAATTGTACTCTGCCGGTATTATTGAAACGGGGACTGTCAGCCACAGTTCAAGAGTTGTTGCAGGCAGCCGAGTATATTCTCAAAGAAGGCAACCCCCGGGTTATTCTTTGTGAACGGGGAATCCGCACTTTTGAGACCATTACCCGAAACACGCTGGATATTAATGCAATCCCCTTATTAAAACAATTAACCCATTTGCCGGTCTTTGCCGATCCCAGTCATGGCACTGGTCGGAGCGATCTGGTTATCCCGGTGGCCAAGGCTGCTCTTTCGGCCGGGGCAGACGGATTAATCATTGAAGTTCACCCTAACCCAGCCGTTGCACTTTCCGATGGGATGCAATCCCTCGATTTTTCAAGTTTCCAGAGTCTAATGAGAGAGTTGTCATTAACCCGACCCAAGATTGAAACTATTAATAATGTATCGGTTTTACCAGTTCCAAAGTGTTATCAAGAATTGGTAGGAGAAGGATACCGTTATATACCGGTTTATTCCGAACTAGTCAATGATGCGGAAACGCCGGTCACTACCTTTGCTAAGTTAACTGAAGGCGAGGGGCGTTTTTTATTGGAAAGCGTTGAACGTGGGGAACAAGTGGGGCGCTACTCTTTTATCGGCTGGAATCCATTACTTACATTTAAAGCCTCCGGCTCCGAACTAACTATTATTGACCGGAACGGTTCCTGCCAAAAAGAAGGCGAACCTTTGTCGGAAATTAAGCTAAAATTGGATTCCTTAAAAGTAGCCCCCATGCCTGAACTGGGTAAATTCTATGGAGGCGCGGTGGGCTTTACGGGATATGATTATGTAAGGCAGGTTGAAAATTTGCCTTCAGGAACCAAACCAGTGACTGGTCTACCGGATATTTACTGGGTTGTTCCGAAATACTTAGCCCGTTTTGATCATGTATCACATAAAATCACCATAATTGTTTTAAGCAAGGTTAATCAATCAGATTTGGAAGGGTCATATCGGGAATCGGAGCAAGAATTGAACGAAATCTTAGTTCGTTTTGAACGGGAGATACGTTTGGGATCAATACCTAATGGAGATAAATTTGAGACTGGTACTACCGCAGAAGTCACTTTATCAAAAACCGAGTTTATGGAAAGAGTTGAGCGGATCAAGGAATATATTGGAGCGGGAGATGCTTTTCAAGTTGTTTTATCGCAACGGATTATTCAAGACTATTTTGGGGATCCATTCATGTTTTACAGGGTGCTCCGGACTATCAATCCATCACCATATTTGTTCTATCTGGATTTCGGTAAGTTTCAGTTGGCCGGTTCCTCTCCTGAAGTTATGGTCCGTTTGGAGGAGGGTGTAGTAACTTTAAAACCAATTGCCGGGACTAAACCTCGCGGGAATTCGGCTCCGGAAGATGAAAAAATTCGACAGGAATTACTGGCGGATGAAAAGGAACGGGCCGAACATGTTATGCTGGTGGACCTTGGTCGAAACGATTTGGGGAGGGTCTGCAAATTCGGAAGTGTTCGAGTCATGGAATTAATGGCGATTGAGTTTTATTCTCATGTAATGCATATTGTCTCTACTATTCAAGGTGAATTGCTTGAGGATTATTCGGGACCCGACTTATTACGGGCTGTTTTTCCGGCGGGGACCCTCTCCGGTGCTCCTAAGATCCGGGCTATGGAAATTATTGATGAAATGGAACCGACACGCCGGGAATTTTATGGCGGTTCAGTCGGATATATGGGTTTTAACGGTAATATGGATACTTGTATTACTATTCGGACAGTGTTATTCAAAGATGGGAAAGCCCATCTTCAAGCAGGGGCAGGGATTGTAGCGGACTCAGTTCCGGAACGAGAATATGAGGAATCCATGCATAAGGCAGGAGCTCTATTAGCCGCATTGGCCCGAGCTGGGGGGAGATAAGGATGTTAGTAATTATTGATAATTATGATTCATTTACTTACAACTTGGTCCAATATTTCGGCGAATTAAAGATTAAACCGACAGTTTTTCGTAATGATCGGGTTAACATTGGAGAAATAGAAGATTTGCATCCAAATTACCTTGTTGTTTCTCCGGGACCATGTACTCCGAAGGAAAGTGGAATTTCCCTAGAGGTGATTAGGCATTTTTCCGGTAAAGTACCAATATTAGGGGTTTGCCTTGGGCATCAATGCATCGGAGAAGTATTTGGCGGTTCAGTGGTACGGGCGCCTTATCCGGTCCATGGGAAGATGAGTTTGGTATATCATAACGGTCGGGAGCTATTTAACGATATTCCTCAGCCGTTTGAAGCGGTACGGTATCATTCTTTGGTGGTGGAACGAGATACACTGCCTAAAAATATGGAGGTCACTGCCACAACGGAAGACGGGTTAATAATGGGGTTAAAACACAACCGGCACCAAACCTATGGGGTTCAGTTTCACCCCGAGTCGATCTTTACCGGAATCGGAAAAAAATTATTAGCCAATTTTTTAAGTGTGAATCAACCCAAAGATACTGGCCGCCCGGTAATTAAGAATGCAATGATTTCAGATGCAGCGGAGATATTATCGCTTCAAAAAGCCGCATACCAAAGCGAGGCGGTTTTATGTAACGATTTTTCCATACCGCCGTTACGCCAGACTCAATCCGAATTGGAAAAAAAGTAAAAGAGGAGCTGAGCAAAGATGATTAAAGAGAGTTTAGCAAAGTTGGTGCGTCAAGAGGATTTAACGGAAACCGAAATGATTGGGGCTACTAATGAAATAATGGAAGGTCAGGCTTCACCGGCCCAAATCGGTAGTTTCTTAACAGCGTTACGTTTAAAAGGGGAAACAGTAGACGAAATAACCGGGGCCGCTCGGGTAATGCGGGAAAAGTCCCTCAAGGTGAATTTTAAAGCCCCGATGGTGGTTGATACTTGTGGGACGGGCGGAGATGGTTCTCATACTTTCAACATTTCGACTACCGCCGCCTTTGTTGTGGCGGCTGCCGGCGTTCCCGTCGCCAAGCATGGGAACCGGGCCATGTCCAGCCAATGCGGAAGCGCTGATGTCTTGGAGGCTTTAGGGATTAAGGTAGATTTGCCTCCCGAAAAAGTGGAAGTTTGCTTAAAAGAAACGGGTATTGGATTTTTGTTTGCTCCCGTCTTTCACCTAGCGATGAAACATGCCATTGGTCCCCGGCGGGAATTGGGTTTTAGGACAGTCTTTAACCTACTTGGGCCATTGACCAACCCTGCCGGAGCCAACTGCCAGTTGGTCGGGGTGTTTGATCCGGAGCTTACCACCACCGTAGCGAAAGTGCTACAACGGTTAGGTGTCGAACGTGCGGTTGTTGTTCACGGTGGCGGAGGTTTGGATGAATTGTCACTTGATGGTGAGAACAAAGCCAGTATCTTGAAAGACGGAAAAATAAATGACTTAAAATTCAAAGCGGCGGATTTGGGTTTAATCTCGGCTGCAAAAGAAGTATTAAAAGGTGAGGGACCGGTTGAAAACGCCAGAACTACCGAGAATATTCTTAAAGGAATCGATCAAGGCCCGAAATTGGCAGTAGTCCTTCTTAACGCCGCGGCGGCATTGTTGGCAACCGATATGGTTTCCGACTTAAAAGAAGGGATTTCTTTGGCACAAAAGTTGATCAATGAAGGAAAAGCTTACTCTAAGTTGGAACAGTTGCGTAAAGTAGCGGTTTGAAAGCGAATAGTCAGGAGTTGTGAAGTCAGGAGTCAGCATTGCACCAACCTACTATGAAAAAAGGAGCCGTCATGTTTTTAGAAGAGATTCTACAATATAAATATGCCGAAGTCGCAATCAGAAAAGAGCAAACACCAATTTCCCAGTTGGAACAAAAGTTAAAAAATATTCCCCAAACCAGGCCTTTTAAGCAAAGCTTAACCGGGAATAAGATTAAGCTAATCGCCGAGATAAAAAAAGCCTCCCCTTCAAAGGGATTGCTTTGTCCTGACTTGAAACCGGTTAAATTGGCCCAAATTTATGAAGCTTCCGGCGCGGCTGCGATTTCGGTCTTAACGGATAACAAATTCTTTCAGGGGTCGTTGGATTATTTAAAGTCGGTTAAATCGGAGACAAGGAACGTTCCGATACTCCGTAAAGATTTTATTATTGATAGTTATCAATTGTATGAAGCTAGAGTTTTTGGGGCGGATGCTGTGTTGTTGATTGCGGCTGCACTTACTGAATTGGAGCTTGCCAATTTTATTAAAGAAGCTCTTGCTCTTGGATTGACCCCTTTGGTTGAGGTCCATAATTTGTTGGAATTGACTAGCGCCCTAGGGGCCGAAGCGGAACTGATCGGGATTAACAACCGTAATTTAAAAACGTTCATAGTTGACCTGGAAACAACCTTTCAATTAATAGAGTCGATTCCCGAAGACAAAATAGTGGTTTCGGAGAGCGGTATTTATAATAACCGCGATATTGAACGCCTGTACCGGGCGGGTGTGGATGCTGTATTAGTAGGAGAATCAATTGTTACCGCCGCTGATCCGGGGGCAAAAATCCGGGAATTGATGGGAGGGGGATAATGGTTCCAGTTAAAATATGCGGTATCACTAATGTGGAAGATGCTTTATTTTGTCAAAAACATGGAGTCACAGCCCTGGGATTTATTTTTGCCGAATCGAAACGCCGGGTGACAGTGGATCAGGTTTATCAGATCACGAAACAGCTTTCGCCTTTAACCATTAAGGTTGGGGTTTTCGTTGATGACGACCCTTACCGGATTAGGGAGGTTATGAAGGATTGTTGTTTGGATCTGGCTCAGTTACATGGAAATGAAACCCCAAGTGACTGTGAGATTTTGGAGGGACGTGTGATTAAGGGATTTGGGGCCGGTAAGGACAGTCCCGACCTTGTCTGGCGAGGAGCGGCAATCCGGGGAGTTTTGGTTGATTCTTATTCAGCCGGGTCCAACGGTGGGACCGGTAAGACGTTTGATTGGAAACTAGCTGAAGAGTATCGAAGTTTGGGTTTCCCGTTAATTTTAGCCGGGGGTTTAAATCCCGATAATATTGAAACAGCAATTCGGACCGTCCAGCCCGATGGGGTAGACCTATCAAGCGGGGTGGAACGCGAGCCCGGCTTGAAAGATTCGACTAAGATTGAGATGTTAATGGAAAAAATCAGAGGAATTTGAGAGCAGGAAATTCGGGCGTAGACCCCTCTCTTGCTCTTAGGCTAACAATAAAAACCTTAGCCTGGTTCCTGTATTCTGGCTACTAAATAAAGAGGTGTTTCAAATGTCAAACTATACAGAATGGTATTTTGGAGAATATGGCGGCAGGTTTGTGCCCGAGACCTTGATGGCGGCTTTGGATGAATTAGAAACGGCTTATCAAAAATATTCCCAAGATCCGGAGTTTAATAAGGAACTAGATTACTTATACCGTTACTATTCGGGGCGGCCTACTTCCTTATATTACGCCGAACGTTTCAGCCAAGAACTTGGCAAAGGCAAGGTTTATTTTAAACGGGAAGATCTTAACCATACCGGCGCACATAAGATTAATAACGCTTTAGGCCAAATTTTGTTGGCGCGGCGGATGGGTAAAACCCGGATTATCGCTGAAACCGGAGCCGGTCAACATGGAGTGGCGACTGCGACTGTGGCCGCTAAATTCGGATTAAAATGTGTGGTTTATATGGGAGAGGTCGATATCGCCCGGCAGGCATTGAATGTGTTTCGCATGAAACTGCTGGGGGCAGAGGTCCGGCCGGTAACTTCGGGAAGCAGGACTTTGAAGGATGCTACCAACGAGGCGATTCGTGACTGGGTTACCAATGTGGACGACACCTATTATCTGATCGGCTCGGTAGTAGGACCCCATCCTTATCCGGGTATGGTCCGTGATTTTCAGGCGATTATTGGCCGAGAAACCAGACTGCAGTTGAAAGAACTTGAGGGCAGGCTTCCCGATTATGTAGTGGCTTGTGTAGGTGGCGGCAGTAACGCCATGGGAATATTCCATGAGTTTATCCCGGAATCAAGCGTTAAATTGGTCGGGGTTGAAGCCTCGGGTAAGGGTATTGACACCGAACATCATGCGGCTTCTTTGGGACGGGGGAAGCCGGGAGTCCTACATGGCGCTAAAAGCTATTTGCTTTCAGATTTGGATGGACAGGTAATCGAGGCCTATTCAATCTCCGCCGGACTAGATTATCCGGGAGTAGGTCCCGAACATAGCTATTTAAAAGATAGTGGCAGGGTTGATTACCGAGCCATTAATGACCGGGAGGCACTTGAGGCCTTTGAATATTTGACATTGACCGAAGGAATTATTCCGGCATTGGAAAGTTCTCATGCGGTCGCCGAGGGAATGAAGATCGCCCGAAAACTGGGAAAAGATGAAATAATGGTAATTAACCTCTCCGGACGGGGGGATAAAGATATCTATACCGCGGCAGAGGTTATGGGGGTGAAACTATGAACCGAGTGGCATTGCAATTTCAAAAACTACGGGAAATGGGCAAAAAAGCTTTTATCCCTTATGTTATGGGAGGAGATCCCGATTTGGCCGGTTTACCGCGATTATTGGAGACTTTAACGAAATCGGGAGCTGATCTGATAGAGGTCGGAGTTCCATTTTCGGATCCTTTGGCTGACGGGCCCGTAATTCAAGCGGCCGGAGTAAGGGCGCTTCAGAATGGTTGTAACTTGACCAAACTTTTAACAACTATTAAACCGGTTGCTTCCAATCTTCAGGCTCCTATAATCTTGATGATATATTATAATCAGATTTTACAGCGGGGACTTGAACGTTTCATGGAAGAGATTAAAGACGCCGGTTGCGCCGGGCTAATTATCCCCGATCTACCGCCGGATGCAGCGGTTGAGCTTCGGAAAACTGCTGCTCGGTTGGATGTAGGGCTAAATTTTTTAGTGGCTCCCACAAGCAAGGATGAAAGGATTATAAGCGCGGCTGAAGCCAGCACTGGATTTTTATATGCAGTATCTTTGAAAGGGGTAACTGGGGTTCGAAATAACCTTCCACAAGAATTGCCTGAGTTTATCAGACGTGTAAAAAGTCTCAGTGAACGGCCGGTGGCAGTCGGTTTTGGAATCGCTACCCCGGAACAGGCGGGGTTGGTTGCAGGATTGGCGGATGGGGTGATTGTCGGCAGCGCGATTGTTAAGGCTGTGGCGGAGAGTTCCAGCTTGGATAGGGTAGAATTTTTGGTAAGAGAGTTACGGGAAGCGATTTGAGGCTGTAATCGATATTAATATTAAAAAAGGGGTTGTCGCAAAATAAGATTTTTTTGCCGTTCTGTCCACCCAGCCCCTTTTATTTATTTTTTTCAATCTCTTCGACCCGTTCATTGAGATAAGCCCAACGATCAATCAATTGATCCAACCGTCCTTGCAATTCTTCCCGAATGGCCGTTAATTCTTGGAGTTTGAGATAGTCGCTTCCGGCATTAGCTATTTGACGTTGGTTTTCCTCCAGTTCACTTTCAACACCCGCAATAATAGCTTCAATTTCGTCATATTCACGTTGTTCTTTATAACTCAATTTCATGGGCTGTTCTTTACGAGTACCATTACTAGTTAGGCCCGATTCGTTCTTTTTTGAAACAATTGATTCGAAGGATTGGACTTGGTTTTTTTGAAAATCCAAATAATCGCTATAATTACCTACAAAATGTTGGATTGACCCGTTTGAGCCAAAAGCGAGGATCTTCCCAACTACCCGGTCTAAAAAATACCGATCATGGGAGACAGTAATAACCACACCAGGAAAATCATCAAGATAATCTTCCAAAACACTTAAGGTTTGAATATCAAGGTCGTTGGTGGGTTCGTCAAGTAATAACACATTCGGAGCGCCCATCAGGACCCTTAATAAATAAAGGCGTCGTTTTTCCCCTCCGGAAAGTTTGGCGATGGGGGTATACTGAAGACCGGATGGGAATAAGAACCGCTCCAACATTTGTGTGGCGCTAATTGTCCCGCCATCTTCAGTCGGCAAAAACTCAGCTTGTTCCTTGATATAATCAATCACCCGCAGCTTCTCGTCTATTTCGAAATGCTCTTGAGTGAAAAAACCAAATTTAACGGTAGGACCGACATCAACTTGTCCCTGATCCGGCTCGATATTCCCAACGATAAGATTTAGTAATGTTGATTTTCCAATTCCATTAGGACCGATGATTCCGACACGATCATTACGTGAAAAAGCATAATTAAGATTGGCGATAATCGGTCTACCGGCAAACTGCTTATTAATATTTTGTAGAGCCACGATTTTTTTACCCAACCGGGTTGAGCCGGCGGTAATTTCGATATTCTTATTAATTTCGTCCTCAGTCATTTGGGATTGAAGCTTTTCAAACCGATCAATTCGAGCTTGTTGTTTGGTTGAACGAGCCTTGGCTCCCCGGCGAATCCAAGCTAGTTCTTGACGGTATAGGTTTTTGCGTTTAGCAGCAACGGATTGTTCCAGTTCTTCACGTTCCGCTTTTTTTTCTAAAAACAAACTATAATTACCGTCATAACTATAAAGGTTGCCTCTATTTAATTCGAAGATTCGATCAACTACTCGATCTAAAAAATAACGGTCATGAGTGACCATAAGCAGCCCGCCTTTGCGTTCTTTTAAGTATTGTTCCAACCAATCGACGATTTGATTATCAATTTGATTAGTCGGTTCATCGAGAATTAATAACTGAACCGGATTAATCAAGGCGGCCGCTAAAGCGACCCTTTTTCGCTGGCCGCCGGAGAGCAACCCTATTTTAGCAGTAAAATCGGTGATCCCCAACTTGGTTAAGATCGTCTTTGCCTCACTCTCAATTTGCCAGGCATTTATTTCATCCATTTTTTGTCCTAGTTGAAGCAATCTTTTTTGAACCTCAGGGTCGGCTGCTTGCTTTTCCGCTTGAATTAAAACGGTCTCATATTCGCGAACCAGTTTCATTAGGGGTGATGTTCCTTCAATTGCAGTCTCGAGAACGGTGCTTTCCGGATTAAAAGACGGGTTTTGTGATAAGTAACCAATCCGGGCATTATTGGCATAAATAACCTGCCCGCCATCAGTTTTTTCAATCCCGGCCAAAATTTTTAACAAGGTTGATTTACCGGCGCCGTTGACACCGATCAGACCAATTTTATCTCCATCGGCAATACCGAAACTTAACTCGGAGAATAAAGATTTGACACCGTAATTTTTGGTAATTTTTTCGGCGGATAATATAGTCATGGGGTCCCTTTCAATCTTATTAAACCTTCAATAACGTTCAAGAAAGACTATACCATTCATTTAAAAGCATATCAATACAAATGATAGCAAAAATACATTGATAACTTTCTATATAGGTTATATAATCATATTGAAAGTATTCAATGTCATAAAAAATTATCTATTTGTGATGAGGTGATATTGTGAACAAATCTTACGCTGATTATGTTCTTATTTTTAAAGCTTTGGCTGACGAGACCCGTCTTAGAATTATTCAGATACTTTCCAATGGTGAGATGTGTGCTTGCAAGATACTGGAAGAGTTTAATATTACACAACCTACACTGTCTTATCACATGAAAGTTTTAACCGAAAGCGGCCTGGTCCATGGTGTCCGGGATGGGGCTTGGATGAGATACTCTTTAAATATAGAAAACGGGAACGAATTAAAACAATTTTTGGATCAATTATTCAGTGGGAAATCTAGCTTGGTAAACAGTGAATCAGGTTATCAAAAAATTAAACCCTAAAAGAGGTCTGATAAAAGTGAAGTTTTTAATAATGGTTTTTATATTTCTAAATAATCAATTTCTTAAGATGGAGTGGCTTTCTCAATTAGTTCAATGGTTAGTTGAGAAAGTAATTGGTCTTGATATGAGTTCCAGGTTTGGTGGCAGTGTTCATTTCTTCATTTATGATACGGTTAAAATATTTATTCTACTATCAGTACTGATATTTACTATTTCCTATATTCAAAGTTATTTTCCGCCTGAGCGGACACGGAAGATTTTAGGACGTTTTAATGGCGTTAGCGCTAATATTGTTGGAGCATTGATGGGGACAGTAACTCCTTTTTGCTCATGTTCGTCCATACCGCTTTTTGTTGGATTTACCAGCGCCGGATTACCCATCGGTGTTACTTTTTCATTTCTCATTTCCTCTCCGTTAGTCGATTTGGCTTCGGTTCTATTACTCGCCGGTATCTTTAATTGGAAGATAGCCATTGCCTATGTAGTGGTTGGAATCGTCTTGGCGGTTATCGGTGGAACTTTTATTAGTAAATTGAAATTGGAGAAGTATGTGGAGCCGTTTGTCTTCGATCAACGGATAACTGATTCCAATGGTCCGGAAATGACCCGTAATGATCGCCTTTCCTTCGCCAAGGAACAAGTAGTGCAGATTATTCACAAGGTTTGGGCATATATTCTTGTTGGGGTTGGAATAGGGGCTGCAATTCATAATTGGATACCCGAAAGTATTATAGCAGCCATCTTAGGGAAACAGAATGCTTTTTCGGTACTGATTGCCACTTTGGTTGGTATCCCGATGTATGCCGACATCTTTGGAACATTGCCTATCGCGGAAGCACTCGTTACTAAAGGCGTGGGAATTGGAACCGTATTGGCATTTATGATGGCGGTGACCGCATTATCCTTACCGTCGATGATTTTGCTTAAGAAGATAGTTAAAACTAAATTGTTAGCTATATTTGGCGCAATTGTTACCGTTGGAATAATTATTATGGGATATGTATTTAACGCTTTTGGATTTTGGTTTATCTAAGAATAAAAACAAAGGAGAGGTCAAACATGGAAATCAAGGTATTGGGTCCGGGATGCGCAAATTGCAATAAGTTAGAGAAATTAGTAGTAGAGGCTGTTAAGGAATTGGGGATTACGGATCCGGTTCAGAAAGTATCCGATATTCAAGAGATGTTATCTTACGGCGTCATGTCAACACCGGCTTTGGTGGTGGATGGTAAAGTCAAATTTTCCGGCCGGGTGCCGAACAAAGAAGAGATTAAGAAATATTTGCAAGGTGAACAAAGTGATACGCCGTGCGGTTGCAACGGTGGTTGTTGCTGTTAAGATGTTTAATTGGGGCATTCCTGGTAAATGCTCCTTTTTATTTTAGAAAAGGGGTTGTGTCCATAATTTTATGGGACAGCCCCTTATTTATTTGTTTTTACTTAGTTTCCTTGACGATCAGGATATTTTTGGATTAATTAGCAATAATAATCTTTAGAACACTCTTTTAAAGGAATAACCAATGTTTCGATGGCTAATAAAAAAAATGCAATCTTTCCTGCTCAATAAAACAAAAGTCGCGAGTCATCCTCTTTGTCCGGCGGAAGACTCGTTAACCACTAACCTCAGACGGAATTTAAACAAAATTAGTGAGCTATTGGCCGAAAGTCCGGATTTAAAAATCCGTAAGTTTACCATTAACGTTAGTAACAAAGCCTGGGAAGCGGCTATTGTCTTTATCGACGGCCTGGTGAACACAAATATTATTGAAGATCATATCTTACGACCCTTGATGGTTGATGCCTTGCGCATAAAAAATGAAATCCAGAATCCGCCAAGGACTATTAGCTGGATTGAAAATCATCTGCTAACAGTAAACAGCTTAGCGCATAATTACACTTTTGATGAGGTTTTAAGCGCGGTATTAGCAGGAGATACAGTGCTGTTAACCGAGGGTCTTGCCGAAGGATTGCAAATCAGCTCCAAAGGATGGGAACGTCGGAGTGTTCAAGAACCCGATACCGAGGTTACTATTAAAGGCGCCAGGGAAGGTTTTATTGAGAATATTCGCACCAACACCGCTTTGTTACGACGTAAAGTAGGACATCCTAATTTGACTTTTGAAGGGATGATGGTGGGTCGTAAAAGTAAAACCAATATTTCCCTCGCTTATATCCGGGGACTGGTGAATGAAGAATTACTGAAGGAAGTACGTCGCCGTATCAGGCGTATTGACACGGATGCGGTCCTTGACGCCGGTATTCTGGAACAATATATTGAGGATGCCCCTTTTTCGCTTTTTCCTACTGTGAACTATACCGAACGTCCGGAGATAGCGGCGGCCCGAATTCTTGAAGGAAGAGTCGCAGTCATGATTGACGGCACTCCGGTGGTTAATACCGTACCGATGTTATTTTTTGAGAGCTTTCAAACCGCTGATGATTATAACTTCCGCTGGATTTTTGCCACTACCCTCCGCTGGGTTCGTTTTCTTGCTTTTATGCTGACGATTATCATGCCCGCCTTATATGTGGCTCTAACTACCTTTCACCAGGAAATGATCCCAACGCCGCTGTTAATCAGTATGGCGGCGGCGGAAGAAGGGATTCCGTTTCCAGCCGCTTTTGAAGTGCTAATCATGGGAATTATCTTCGAGATTCTACGGGAAGCCGGAATCAGGCTACCCCGTCCGGTGGGTTCAGCGGTCAATATTGTCGGGGCATTGGTCATCGGGGATACCGCTGTGAATGCCGGGATTGTCGGAGCGCCGGTAGTCATTGTCGTCGCTCTTACAGCTATTTCATCCTTTGTTATCCCTTTTCAAGTGGAGTCAGTCACTTTGATTCGGCTAGGGTTTGTTATGTTAGCGGGAATTTTCGGGTTGTACGGAATTGTCTATGGATTGTTGTTAATCTTGATCCATCTGGCGTCTTTGAGTTCGTTTGGAACGCCATATTTATCGCCGTTAGCGCCGTGGGGATTGACCGATTTAAAAGATACGGTATTCCGAGCCCCATTCTGGATGTTGTTTACAAGGCCAAAGTCACTGGAACCGCGAGATTCCCTCCGGCAATCGGCTGGTCTGGCTCCGGAATCTCCGGATCCGGGGAAAGGGTAATTTAGGGCGATGATATTTTTTGTTGCCAAGCGGATGATTGGGCGGATAAAAAGCGTCCTCCTAAAGCCCGGCTTACTCATTATATTGGCAATACTATGCTGTAATGGTTGTTGGGATAAAAAAGAACTAAAATCCATCGCCATAGCTGCGGCGGTCGGGTTGGATATGAGCCCCGACGGAAAGTATCTGGCGACTTTTCAATTTATCAATCCCAGTATGGTTAAGAACGGCGGCTCCGGCCAGCAAGAACAATCCTCGGGAGGCGGCGGTCAAGGACCCGCCGTATGGGTGACTGAGGGCAAGTCCTTGACTCCGGCCGGAGGTGGTTTTGTTATAAGTTTTCAATCCACCCGTTTTTCCTATTTCACCCATATGAAAGCCATTATCATTGGAAAGGAAGCGGCCCGGCATAGTATTCGCAAAGCCTTCGATCTTCATGCCCGTTTCCCCCAAGAGCGTCTCACACAATTGATTTTAATCGCCAAAGGGACCGCCAATGAAGTTTTAAAAGCCTCCACTCCTTTGGAAAAAATCCCCGGCTTATCTATGGAACCTCTGGTCAATAGCACTGTTAGTATGACGAGTGAAGTGATTCCGGTCCGGAGTATCGATCTTTTTAAAGCGCTAATAAGCAAAACCCGGGCGCCGGTTATTACCCAGGTTGAAGTGGTTTCTAACGATAATGGGGAGAAGCTTTTGCGTTTGTCCGGTTCGGCGGTTATCCGCAAGGACCGTTGGGTCGCTGAATTGGATGGCCGGGAAACACGAGGATTGGCATGGGTTCTCAACAAAGTAAAACGGACTGTATATGAGCTCCGCGAACAATCGGGTGAAGTATTCGTTGCGATTGAAATCCTCAACGCCACCAGTAAAATTCGGACGGAGATTCGCAATGGACAGGTGATCATCAATATTGACGTTAAGGCCGAAGCCAACATTATCGACCTCTTGGTGGCGGAAGACTGGTCCACTCCGGAAAAAATGCGACAACTGGGTCAAATGACATCCAACATGATCCGCCGGGAAATCATGGCCACCTGGCGCAAAGCCCGCCATCTTAATGCCGATATTTATGGTTTCGGGGAAGCGGTGCGGCGTAAACACCCCCGGGCATGGAAAAAGATGGAGCCTGAATGGGAACGTATTTTCCCCCAGATCCGGCTGCGGGTTAAGGTGGAAACCAATGTAGTTAGTGCCGGAGAACTGATTAAACCTCCTTTGCCCCAATGAAGTTGAAGGGCTATTTGATGCGGGATGAGTTTTTTTAGAAATTATAATCGAGGAATTTACAGATCTAAGTTTGTATCCAGTTAAATTGATACCGGAAGGACTAATAAAATGGTAATTGTATTTTTGATTATTGCTTTCGGAATATTGTATCTAATTCATTTACAGGCCCTATTGCAAAAAGGATACCACCGAGATTTACTCGTTTATACCGTTTTTATAGCTATCGCCTTTGGGATCAGCTTACTATTTGCCTTAAATATAAAAATGCCGTTTATCGGTACGGAAATAACCAAATTATTTAAAACCTTATTTAGAATAACGTAGAGAGGAACATCATTCTGTTGCGGGAAAAAGGGAAAATATCCTCAATGCAGCTAATGTTTTTAATCATAACTTATAATATCGGCACCTCGTTCATATTTACGGTGGGCGGCGAAGCTAAGGAAGACGCTTGGCTGGCTGCTCTGTTGGGCACCGCTATCAGTTTGATCATGGCTATGATTTATCTGTCCCTGGCTAACCGTTTTCCGGGTCAAACATTAGTCGCCATCAACGATCAAGTTTGGGGAGGTTTTTTTGGTAAAATTTTCTCAGTGGTGTTTATCTTATATATCTTTATAATCTGTACCTTAACCATCAATCTTACGGTTAGGTTCCAAAAAGAACTTTTATTAGAAACGCCGCCTTTGGTCTTGGCGCTGTTGGGAACCGGGATTACTCTAATTTTAATCAGCCGTGGTTTGAAAGTTTTAGCCCGTTGCATTCAGCTTATCAGCATCATAAACTGGATAATTTGGGTTTTCATCTTGCTGCTGGCAATCCCTTCATTTGATATCGTTAATTTTCAACCGGTTTTTCAGACTCCCATTCCACTGCTTTTTACATCGGCTCTCAGAGTTAGCGCATTTTCCTTCGCTACCGGATTCGGTTTTTTGATGATCTTCCCCAGAGTGAGTGATTCCCAAAAAATTCATATTTCTGTAATAAAGGCTTTTGCAGTTTCCGGTTTATTACTTGTATCGACAGTCGCTTTTACTATCGGTATTTTAGGTTCCGCGCAAGGGTATTTCCTTTTCCCGGCCCTGAACGCCAGCCGGTTAATAAATGTTGGAGAGATTTTTACCCGGATGGAGGTGTTAACGGGGATTATCTTTTGGTTGGGCGGTTTTTTAGTCCAAACAATATATATTAATATTCTCACTGAGACCATGAATGAATTCTTTAAACTAAAATCCGCTCAAACCTTAATTATTCCCCTGTGGATCGTGCTTTCATTGGTGAGTGTCCAAATGTTTGCCAGCAGCAGCGAAGATGTGGAGTTCGCCTCGAAGGTATACAACTGGTTTACGGTTCCGATCCAGTATGTCATCCCTTTGCTTACTATGGGAGTGGCTTTAGTCCGTAAACCGGGCCGGGAAGATAATAAATAGGTTTTATCAGCGATAGTAAAAAAGTTTAAACAACACCTTTTTAGGGAGAACTCCTTAGAGGTGTTGTTTATTTTCTAGATCCGACGACACTTTTTCCTCAGAATAATGACGACTTGTTGTTAAAATTATTTCCCGCTTGCGCCATAATTGGAAAGCACACGGGCGGAGGGGTCGTTTACGTTACAGCCTTCCCACTCTTTGTTGGGCATCCAGAAGTCAACTACCATTTCCGCCTGCCCGGGATAATACTGTTCAAACAATTCGCGATAAAGCAGGGATTCTTTGGTGAATGGTTTGGCAAAAACATACTGTTTGCTCCGTTTTTCAAACTCGGTATCCGAATACTTTGCCTCGGCATATTCTTTAATGCAATCCACCATCGAATGACCGACGGCATCGCTAAAGGCCGCCTTTTCACGCATGAGGATTGAGTGGGGCAGATAATCGCCCTCAAAGGCGTGACGGAGCAGGTACTTACCTTTGCCATATTTGTTGAGCTTCTTTTCAGGATCAATGCTCATTACATACTTAACGAAGTCAAGGTCGCCAAAGGGTACTCTTGCTTCCATTGAGTTTGAGGAGATGCAGCGGTCGGCGCGAAGAACATCGTACATATAAATCTCCCCAATTCGTTTTTCGGCTTCTTTCTGAAAAGCATCCGCATTTGGCGCAAAGTCGGTGTATTTATATCCGAATAGTTCATCGGAGATCTCGCCGGTCATCAACACCCGAATGTCCGTCGTCTCATGGATGGCTTTGCAGATTGAGTACATGCCGATACTGGCCCTAATAGTAGTAATATCATAGGTGCCGAGAATAGATACGACCTCTGGCAATACTTTGAGGACATCCTCTTTGGTGATGATGATCTCCTTATGGTCGCTATGGATATAATCAGCCACTTCTTTGGCATATTTCAAGTCAATGGCATCGGTACTCATTCCGATGGCAAAGGTGCGGATTGGTTTACTCAATATTTTGGCCGACACAGCACAAACCAATGAGCTGTCCAAACCGCCGCTAAGTAGAAATCCAAGGGGCGCATCCGCATCCAGCCGTTTGTCGATACCTGCCACAAGCTTATCATGGATGTTTTTACAAACCATTTCAAGATTATCGTGGCAAAGGGCTTCCACTTTGGTCAGATCGCGGTAGCAAACAAACTTACCGTCGGCATAATAGTGTCCCGGCGGGAACGGGATGACTTTATCGGTTAGACCAATCAGGTTTTTGGCTTCGCTGGCAAAGATGATTTCACCATCCTGATCATAACCGTAAAACAACGGCCGGATACCGATTGGATCACGGGCGGCAATATAGGACTTTTTGTTGTCGTCGTAAATTATCAAAGCATACTCGGCATCCAGTTTTTCAAACATGCCAAGACCGTATTTTTCGTACATCGGAAGGAGGATTTCGCAGTCGGAGTCGCTATGAAAGGTATATTCCTTAGCTAAAGTTTCCTTTATAGGTCTGAAGCCGTAGATTTCACCGTTACAAACAAGATAGTTGCCGCCAAGCGCAAACGGCTGCATGCCTGACTCGTGCAGGTCCATGATGGCAAGACGATGAAAGCCTAGAACTCCTTTTCCGGTTTCGACGATTTTCGTCATATCCGGGCCCCGGGAAATGGTCCGGTCAAAGCATTCCTTGAATTTGGCCATATTAATGGCGCTGCCTGGATAACCAATAATTGAACACATAATTGGTGACCTCCTACGTAGAATTTGCTATCGCTGCTTGTCGATCCACGTCAATCTCATTTTCATAATTTCACTTGGGTCAATTGGAAATGACGTGGACGACTTAAAAAATAAACACACAGCTAAATACCTATAATAGGACGAGTAGCTGTGTGCCTCGCGGTGCCACCTATTTTACCCTAGTGGGTCACTCTATAGCTTCCGTTTGAAAGCTTCACCGCTTAACGCGCGGACCTTCGGCGCACCTACTGACCTTACAGTGTTCGGATTGCAGCTCCAAAGTGTTATTCACACAGAATCTGTTATGCGGTTCCCACTATCCCACACTCACTGAAAACGAATTTCCGTGTTACTTCTCTTTATCATCGCTTTATAGTTTTAATAACTTCGACATCCTACATGGCGCATCTTTTTTCAACGGTATGCGCGGATAAAGTACAATAATACGAATTTTTAAACACTAAAGAGCAACTGTCCATAAGTGGGGAAGGGCCAGTATTCCTCTCCCACCAGGGCTTCAATTTCGTCGGCCACTGCCCGCAGTTCTTGCATTGCCAGGAAAATAACGTCCCGGTAATACTCGCCCTGTGCTTCCAATGTGTCTTGATTCTTCACACCGAGAAGGTCCTCTTCCAGTTTCTTAGCCTTTTTATAAAGTGATTCGGAGAGGGAAGACAACTTGGACACAATACCTTTCTCCAACTCACAACTGATATCCGCCGACAATGCTTTTTTGGAAGTTGCGGTATCACTCAGATCTTTAATATAGGAGCAGACCGCCGGAATAATTTCTTTTTTGACCATCTCGAGCATAGTAAGGGCCTCAATGTTAATGGTTTTACAATAGTTTTCCATTAAAATATCAAACCTGGAGTGGATCTCTGTTTTGGTAAAGACCTTATGTTTGGTAAATAGTTTGACATTTTTGTCATTGATAAAATAGGGTAAGGTCTCAACAGTAGTTTTGAGATTTAATAAGCCGCGTTTTTTTGCTTCTGTTACCCATTCTTCGGAGTAGTTATTGCCGTTGAAGATAATTCGCTTATGCTTAGTAATGGTGCTTTTAACCAATTCATTTAAGCTTTTGTTAAAGTTATTGGATGATTCTAATACATCCGCAAATTCAGCCAACGCCTCAGCGACAATCGTATTTAAGACGATATTCGGACCGGAGATCGAGAAGGCCGATCCCAACATTCTAAACTCAAACTTGTTGCCGGTGAAGGCAAAAGGCGAGGTGCGGTTCCGGTCGGTAGTGTCTTTAGGGAAACGGGGCAGAACACATACGCCGATTTCCATTTCGGTTTTGGCTTTGTGGTTATAAGCGCTTCCCTTATCAATCGCTTCCAGGATATTGGTCAGTTCTTCACCCAGGAAAATGGAGACAATAGCTGGTGGGGCCTCATTGGCGCCCAAACGGTGGTCGTTGCCGGCGCTGGCCACGGATACCCGGAGTAAATCCTGATGTTCATCTACCGCTTTGATTACGGCTGCCAGGAATAACAGGAACTGGGCGTTTTCTTGGGGCGAATCTCCCGGTTCGAGCAAATTCACACCGGAATTGGTGGAAAGTGACCAGTTATTGTGTTTACCGCTGCCGTTGATTCCGGCGAAAGGTTTCTCATGGAGCAGGCAAGTTAAACCGTAACGACCGGCAATCTTTTTCATCATTTCCATAGTTAACTGATTATGGTCGGTAGCAATATTGGTTGAAGAGAAAATTGGAGCCAATTCATGCTGAGATGGAGCGACTTCGTTATGTTTGGTCTTAGCTGAAATCCCAAGTTTCCATAACTCTTCATCAAGTTCCTTCATATAAGAAACTACACGAGGTTTAATGGCGCCGAAGTAATGGTCCTCCATCTCCTGTCCCTTAGGCGGTTTGGCGCCGAAAAGGGTTCGGCCGCAGTACACCAGGTCTTTACGTTTGTCGGCTAAATCCTTATTAATTAAAAAATATTCCTGTTCCGGTCCGACAGTTGTATTGACGCGGACGTTTTCCGGATGGCCGAAGAGTTTAAGGATGCGCACGGCTTGACGGTTAATGGCTTCCATCGAACGGAGCAGGGGTGTTTTCTTATCCAAAGCTTCTCCGCTGTATGAACAGAATGCTGTTGGGATACAGAGGGTGCCGTCTTTAATAAAAGCATATGAAGTAGGATCCCAGTTGGTATAGCCCCTGGCTTCAAAAGTGGCCCTTAAGCCCCCTGAGGGAAAACTGGAAGCGTCCGGTTCCCCTTTAATCAGTTCCTTCCCGGAGAATTCCATAATAACGGTTCCATCGGGAGTCGGAGATATAAAACTATCATGTTTTTCTGCCGTGATACCGGTCATCGGTTGGAACCAATGGGTGAAGTGAGTGGCGCCTTTTTCAATCGCCCAGTCCTTCATGGCATTAGCGACAACATCGGCAATGCTGCGATCAAGGGGCTGATCATTTTCAATACTTTTTTTGAATGCCTTATAAGTGTCTTTTGGGAGACGCTCTTTCATGACTTGGTCGTTGAAGACCATGCTTCCAAAAACTTCAGAAATATTACTCATGTTGATAGCCTCACTTTCTTTAGAATAAAAAATAGCAAAAGCGGCATAGTTCTAGACCTACAGCGCCTTTGCTGTTAGCTTATGGCTAATTATATAATTGGCTAACAGGCGCTGTCAATAAAGGTAACCCTAAATATAAAGATATACAAGAATAACTGTATACAAGAAACAAAAAGTGATACATTAAAAAGACCCAATCCGAAGGAGTTTTGCAAGATTTCTAGCGAAGATGTAGAATATGTATAGGATATAGCAGCATCTGTATAATAGGTGGTGGTTTCATGGATAGTGTGCTTATTGTTTCAAGTACTGATAAAGGGAAGGTTAATATAGCGGAGTTTTTAAAAACACACGATTTTTCTGAAATCACTACCGTTAAAAGCGGCAGCGAAGCCCGTAGTCTACTAAATCAAAAGGATTTTGCGTTGGTTGTCATCAATGGACCGTTATGCGATGAATCCGGTGAAGAGTTATCCTTAAGAGTGACGGAAATTTCCATGGCGGGAGTAATTCTGATCGTTAAATCGGAAATAGCGGATGATGTCTTTGCCAAGGTAGAGAACCATGGAGTGTTTGTATTGTCTAAACCATTGAACCGTTCACTGTTTTTTCAGACATTGAAACTGATGGCTGCTGCCAGAAAAAGGCTTTGGAGTCTGCAAAACGAGAATGTCCAGTTAAAAAAGAAGATCGAAGATATCCGCCTGGTAGACAGGGCGAAGTGTGTACTGATCCAACATTTAAACTTTACCGAACCCCAGGCCCATAGATATATCGAAAAACAGGCGATGGACAGACGGATCAGCAAAAGGGAAGTGGCCGAAGGCATTTTGAATACTTATGAGTAATAGACTCCTGACGATTTTTTACGGAAACTTTTCATAAATATTCCTCAAATGAAATTCCTGAGTAGAAAATTACAATGATAACAATTGGATTTTGGCGACGGATTACCGATAATATATATTGAAAGAAGGTGTCGGTATGATAGGTTTACTAAGAATAAAATTGTTTTTTTTATCGTTTTTACTTTTTTTAGCGGTTGAATGTATTGGGATGAGATCATTAATTGCCGCGGAGAATACTCAAACAAATTCAGTCATATCTTTGGCCGCCGGAACAACTTTTAGTTTAGCATTAATGAGTGACGGTTCGGTAAGATCCTGGGGCTGGAACAAATACGGACAACTTGGTAACGGCAATACCTCTAGTTCCAATTTGCCGGTCGCTGTCGTTGGATTGAGTGGCGTTAAAGCTATTGCGGCCGGTGGTGAATTCGGCTTGGCTTTAAAGACCGACGGTACGGTTTGGGCTTGGGGATGTAATGATTTTGGACAATTGGGCAAAGGCGATAATAAAGATGCGCTTGTTCCCGTCAAAATTAATAGTCTATCGGGAGTAATCGCTATAGCTGCCGGAAACATCCATGGTATTGCTTTAAAAAGTAACGGCACGGTTTGGGTTTGGGGTAATAATGAATTTGGCCAGCTAGGCGATGATGATGCCGATGCATATGAACCGATTCAAATAACCAATCTGACAGGAGCGGTTGCGATTGCAGCAAGTTTTAATCATAACCTGGTTTTAAAGGGAGACGGAACGATTTGGTCCTGGGGATGGAATTTTACCGGGCAGTTGGGCCATAGTTTTAAGGAGGATGCGGAATTCTATGAGTCTGCCCCGCCAAAGCAGGTCGCGGACTTGGAGGGAGTTATCGCCATATCAGCCGGAGGTTCCCATAGTTTGGTTTTAAAACGGGATGGTACTGTTTGGGCCTGGGGAAATAATGGCCATGGTCAATTGGGTATCGGAAACAATAAGTTAAGCGCTTCTCCAATTCAGGTATCGGATCTTAACGAGATCGGGGCCATTGCCGCAGGAAGCACACATAGTCTGGCCCTGAAACGGGACGGTAGTGTCTTGGTTTGGGGCGGTAATGAGGAAGACCAATTGGGTAACGGTGGCGGCGAAGAAATCCGGCGACCATTTCCAATTAAAGGACTAAGCGGTGTGACCGCAATTGCAACCGAAGGACATGTTTTAGCATTAAAAGCCGACGGTACGGTCTGGGGTTGGGGAGATAACCAGTTCTGGCAGGTGAGTGGTGAATCAATGACGATTAATCGGCCGATTCGGATTGGTGGGTTATAGAAAATTAATAAATAAAGGATTGAAAGCTGATGAAGAATTGTATTTATTGTAGCAGCACCAATATCCAATCGGATATCCTAATAGATCAAAATACCACGGTCCCAGGGGGAATAGGTTTAAAATATCGCGCTAAAATTTTAGTCTGCGTAGAGCCGGTTTATGCCGAGTTATGTAAAGACTGCGGTAGTATTATTCGTATTTATGTTAAAAATACCGACCGGAACTGGTGTCAAAAATAATTAAAGTTATCAATAACGCCCTTAATATTTTACATTGATGATAGGGGTGAGATGAGTTGCTGAAAATAAGATTGGCCGGATTGATAATCTTTATGGCGCTACTCTCGGGCGGAGCGGTTTTCGGTGAAGCGATTCCGCCGAAGGTGGGGACGGTTTATACTTATAGTTCTTGTAATACGAGATTTACCATATCAATCGAAATATTGGGCTATCCTGATAATAGTCCCGCCCGGTGCAGTTTAATGGATTCAGGGGAAACGGTCTGGAGTAAAATGTTTTTTGCGACACCAAGTGAAGTGGCAATTTCCGATAATGGACAATGCATCGTTATGACGAATTGGGGTTGGTTTGACGAGAGAGCATCGCGAAGCATCTCCATTTATAACGGGGCGGGTGAATTAGTCAAAGAAATTCCCTTTATGGGGCCGGACGGCTTTGAAAGTTTAAAATGGGTCGATATGTTGGCAATAGCGCCTGATGGAAGCTGTTGCGCAATCGGAACCGGAAGCCTAAAACATGCGCTTTTAGCTGTTTATGATTGCCGGAAGGCAGAGTTGCTTTGGGAAAAAGAATACGGATTTTCCGAGGCTGTTGAGGCCAAATTCAGTAATAACGGGGAATATATCTTAATTGCAACCAATGATTATTACAGCCGTGATATGTCTTTTTTTCTATTAAATCACCACGGTGAGGTCCTTTATCAAAAAACCATCCCCCAGAATTATTCCTGGGATGTCCCTGATTATCTTGTTTTTAAAGAAAATGGGCGTGAGTTTTGCATTTTTGATATAAACTCTGGTAAGTATTTAGTTGAATCATTACCAGGCCTTTGAAAAAATATTAAATTTGGCAGGGAACAAATTTTGATTAATATTGTCTAAAAACTATGGAAAACCCAAATCTGGAGGTAATTGAAGATGAAAATTAGGCCCGTCATTATCAGGATTATCTTAACATTAATGTTTATTTCCTGTTTTGCCAGTGTCTTTTCAGTAAGTTCAGCAACGGCGGATGGGGCGGATTTGACTGCGGTAATCAAGGGGAATAATGCTTTTGCTTTTGACCTTTATGGAACTGTCGCCAAAGAAAAAGGGAATCTGTTTTTTTCTCCTTATAGCATTTCTTCAGCGCTGGCTATGACTTATGCCGGAGCGCGCGGCGAAACTGCAAAACAGATGGAGAAGACACTCCATTTTGACTTGGCAGGGGCCCAACTTAATTCCGGTTTTGCCGGATTGATGAAGAAGTTCAACGCATCCGGCAAAGACTATCAGCTATCGGTAGCCAACGCCTTATGGGGGCAGAAGGACACTGACTTTTTCCCGGAGTTTGTGGAGATAACCAAAAATTATTATGACGCCGGATTTGGATTGGTTGATTATATTAACGATACCGAGCAAGCGAGACTGACGATTAACAAATGGGTTGAAACCAAAACCAATCGTAAAATCAAAGATTTAATCAAGCCGAAGATACTCAATTCCTTGACCCGCTTGGTCCTAACCAATGCCATTTACTTTAAAGGCAAGTGGGAGTCCCAATTCAAACCAAACCAGACCAAGGATGCCCCATTTTATTTGGCGGATGGAGCACAAACCAATACACCTCTCATGTATCAACTGGGCAAGTTTAATTACGCAGAAACCGATGAATGGCAAGTATTGGAGTTGCCCTATACCGGCGGCACCATCGCCATGGATATCCTACTGCCCAAAGTCCAATCGGATCCGGCCAAGCTTGAATCCGGCCTGAGTGCTGACGCTTTTCAGGAATTGCTGGATCGGATGGCAAGTAGGAAAGCCCATGTGTATTTGCCCCGTTTTAAACTGGAAAAAGAGATATTATTAAATACGCAGTTGCAAGCATTAGGGATGAAGGATGCTTTTGACAAAGAGAAAGCTGACTTTTATGGAATGTCAAAGATTTTTCTTTATATTACTCATGTGATTCATAAAGCTTTTGTGGAGGTCAACGAAGAGGGGACCGAAGCCGCCGCAGCGACAGGGGTAGTTATGGGTACCAAGTCAGTTGACATTGATAAACCGGTGAGTTTTAGAGCGGACCATCCGTTTGTTTTCCTGATTCGGGATGTTGATTCCGGTAGTATTTTGTTTATGGGAAGAATGGCTGATCCCCGGTAATAAGTTTTAGTGTATAGGTAGAGATGATTATCGGCATGAAAGTTAAGTTATTATAAAGCGAGGGGATCCCATTGAATAACTGTATTTACTGCAACAGTTCCAATATTCAACCGGATGTGGAGGTAAGGCAAAGTACGCAGGTAAATGTTATCGGCCTGGAATATCATACCGGATTTTTGTTAACGGGCGTCGAGCCGTTTTATGCTGAATTGTGTAAAGATTGTGGTAGTATCAGCCGTTTGTATGTCAAGAAGACGGATCGGAAGTGGCGGGTGAAAGGGTGAAAATTGCCCATTGCATTGAAGTTCTTTCCAGTCGGGCCCAAGATTATTAGCGTAACGGTGAAATAGTGGAGCGGAGGTTGCGGGGATGAAAAAGGCAAAACCTATTATTTAACCTCCTCGTTTAGCGCCAGATACGTGGATACCAATAATAAGCTGGTGACCACCGATCAAACAATTACCGTTCTCTTGCATTTTGTGATGTAGCTAGGAAGGTAAGAGGCATGAGCGAGCTAATGGTTATTGGCTTGGGTTCATTGACGAGATTATGATACATTCTAAACGTAAAGGGGGAGATTACGGTGATTATCACACTTAGAATCAGGTTTATTTATTTGGTTTTAGCCGCTCTGATAATAGCTTTCATCTTAACCGATCCCGGAGCGCCGGTTAACGCCGCTAAAGCGAAGGCGTTGCCCGGATGCGAACTTTGCGCACTCTATCCCGATTTGGCTGAAGATTTGGGATTGTCCCGTGAATCGCAAGGCTTGGCAGTGATCGGTATTTATGCCGGGTCTCCGGCGGAGAAGGCCGGGGTGCGTGAAGGGGACTTGATTGTAAAGATCCAGGCAGTTAATGGAAAAGCTGTGGAAGTCAAGGACCTAACCGACTACCAGAAGGCGTTCGAGGCAATTTCCGATTCAAAACCAGTGATTTTCACCATCCTGCGCCAAGGACAGGAATTAACGATTGAGCTAATCCGAAACGCCGATCAGTTCGGTGGTCTAGTCCAGCCAACCGCCGCCGCGAAACCGGCCATAATCAAGGTGGCGGCCGATGGTTCCGGGGATTGCCGGACGGTGGAGGGGGCGCTACTCCGCACCCGACCGGGAGATACTATTTTACTGGGTCCGGGCCAATATTCCTTTGCCAATATCGGGCGTGACAAGCTGACTTTAACCTCGCTCGATCCTCAAAACCCGGCGGTTTTATCCGGCATTTATCTTAACGGAGTTGCCGGTATCAAGATGGAGGGACTTACCCTGGTCGCCGCGAACAAAGGCAGCGGTATGGGTATCGGCGGTTCCGGTAAGGGGATAGCCGTCAGAAATTGCCGGATTAGTAATTTTGCGTCCGGCATCAGCCTCAAAGGCACGGATGTGACCGTGGAAGATAATTATATTCACGATAACGGCTCCTGGGCGATCAATATTGAATCCCAAGGTTCAAGCGTCAAGATTAGCCGTAATCTGGTCCGAAAAAACATTAAGGGGATCTGGGCCGACGGCCAACTGGAGATCAGTAATAATACCGTTATTGAAAACGGGGTTCCCTCGGGGGAGTTTCTCTATAGATTTCATAATGGCGGATCGGTGGGGTTTGGGATTTGTATCGGCCAAGGCGGAAAGGGAATGGTATTCAATAATATTTCGGCCTTCAATAATATCGGTTGCCTGGTCAATCCGAACAGCCAGATCACGTTGGAATATAACGATTTTTACAATCAAGTCATTGAAGAAGCGGGTTTTATAGAATATTGGGGCCTGTTTAAGCACCTTGAAAAGAAGGTGCAAATTCGACCTGCTAATTCCAATATCTTGAGCCAAATCCAAAGCAAAAATTATCCGGAAACTTATCCGATCCAGCCTGACTTAGTAGTCTATACTCCAACGCTCCTTTTCCCGCCTTCGCCCACCAATCTGAGCCTGGCGCCTTTGTTTGCCGAGTCGGCCAAAGACGACTACCGTTTGGCCGCCGATTCGCCGTTAGCTGCCAAAGGCCGGGGCGGTAGTTATATCGGCGCTTTCCCGCCGGTCGGCTACAAACCTGGGACCGGAACCCAAAATCAGCCGACTTTCGGTATCTCCGCCCGGCCCTTGACCGACGCGGACTGGAAGCTGATGGGTTTAGCTTTGGTGAACGGTCTTTTAGTTACGGAAGTCAAAAAAGGCAGCCTGGCGGAAAAACTGCAAATCAAGGCGGATGACGTGATTTTGGAGATTAATGGCTCGACTTTTAAAGACAATGAGGAGTTCCGTAAATTAATCGCCGGGACGATCACCGGCGTCAAGGTTTTCCGGAGCGGGACGAAGCTTGTACTGACGTTGCCGACGGAGTTTTGAATATTTCGGATTTCGGATTGGCATGGGTCGGGGTTTGTGGTTTAAAAATCAGCAATCGACAATCCGCAATTTCAAGGGAGGTTATCGCCATGAAAAAGATCCTGGTTTGCTTGGTACTGATATTGGGGATTGCCATGGCTAGCCCATGTTTGGCCGCGACCATGACCTTTCCCAGACGGGACGCCACTAAGGTTGATGATGTTGATAAGACTTATAACCCCGAGGGTTGGATCGTATCTCCCAACGAGGAGCCGGTTGGGGATCAGACCGCCCATCAATTGTTGGAATCGGATATTTACGGAGTGGTTGCCTGTTATGACCAGGATTATTTGCGAGTGGATATTCAGTTAAAAAACCCGGTATCCTTTGAGTGGGACAGTTTTTACACGATTGAATTTAAATACGATCAATCGATTGTTTACTTTACCTATTATCCCTTTACCGAAGAGCTGGTATATGAACAGGAAAAAAATGGCCAAATAGTAAAGACCGAGACGATGGACCTTCTTTTTGATGAACCTGAAGACTCCGCGGGAGTTACATCCGCGGGAGAAGTCAAGGATACGGATATCTGTTTTTTTATCAAAAAGAATAAATATTTCGTGGGAGAGAAAGGCAAAACCTACTATTTAATCTCCTCTTTTAGCGCCGGATATGTGGATGACGATCATGATAAGCTGGTGACCACCGATCAAACAATTACCGTTCTCTTGCATTTTGTCATGTAGTCAGTTTATTAATTGTATGGAGGTAAAAAATGAATCCTTTCGGGAGTAAATCAAAGACAATGCTTTTTGCTTTATTAATCATATTTGGCATTTTACTTTTAGCTCCTAAATCTTACTGCCAATATTCAAGCGGCCCCCGGCAAACGGGAGAAGAGGTCCTTGATGAACTCCTGATGGGACCGGCTAAATTTATCGTCAGAGTCGGAAGCAACGGGTGTACGGACAAAAGTTCGTTTAGAATCGACATGAAGAAAGAACCGGGAATAACCGAAAGAGTCCCCCACTATACTCTGACCATTTTTCGGGTCCGGCCCGATGAATGTAAGGCCATTATGGATGAAGGAGTTTTAATCCTTTTCGACCTGGAAAAAGATCTGGGACTGAAAGGAGATTTTACTTATTCCATAACCAACCGGGTTTACTCTTCGCCCCGAATCGCGCCATCCGATGAATTTTTATTCTCAATTGTTGAAAAGCACTTTTCTTTTGAGTTTCCAGAGCTCAAAGAGGTAAAACCGGAGCCTTATGAAAAATTCGTGATGGACCATGATTATTTCTCCTGTTACCTGCCGGTCCGTTGGAAACTGGAGCAAGACCGGGAAGGAGATGAAAAAGCCGGTATTTTTGAGGTCAACTTGATAATGCCGGAGAAGGCCAAAATAGAGGAGGGGGAAGCGTATTTCTTTCCCGATCCTCACATTTATGTGGGATATTACTGCAAACGTAATGTCCAGAAGAAAACCTATGCAAATTTTGTCAAAGAATATGAGCAATTGGCCTTAAAAAGGAAGGGTAGCGATAAATCACGGTACGAAAAGCCCAAGAAGATTAAGTTTGACGAAAAAACCGCAACTGAAATAAACTATGAAGTATATCAGGAGAAACCGCGAGGCCCGTTGTTTACTAGTAAATATTGGCTTAAAGCAAAATTCATTGTAATCAAAGCAAAAGAAGGTTTTTATGTGCTTGCTTATAAAAGCCCCCAAGAGTTCTATGACAAGTACTCGCCTGTTTTTGACGAAGTAGTAAAGACGTTTGAACCGTTATACTGATTTGATTATAAAGTTAACTCAGATAAGATAAAAAACGACTAACCTAGCCTCTCTATCATGAAGAAATACTAAAAGTTGTGTCAATAGAGAGGAAAGGCAGATCAAGACGGGAATGAAAAAACCTGATCTATGCGCCCCTCTTTGTTGAAACGGCATTCAAAACAAGATCGGAACAGAGAGGGGCCGGATCGATATAACTATAAGCACTATTTGGCGTGGGGTGAGTGATAAATAAAGCAAGGGGGAAATCTGATGAAAGTACTTTCCGGTCGAAAAATTTTGAGGCTATCCATATTGTTCGTGGTTTTAGTCTTCACAATATTTCCGGGGCCGTTCCATGGCAAAGCGGAAATGGTTGATCAAAACGTCGCTGATTATGAAGTTTATGAATGGGGCGTCTTCGTAGGCTGCGATGATGCTCCCGGAGATTACCTGTTAACATCTCGTCCGATGCGGATTACATACGTTAAAGAACCGGTGCTTTATTTCCATTCCCGGGATAAGCGCCCGTTTTCGCTTAAAGTTACTTTTAACCAGGGGACCCCGACTGAAACTTATCCCGTTGCGGAAAAAAGCAGTAATGTGATCCAATGGAAGGGCGTTTCTTTTCCAGCCGAAGCCGAACCGGTTATTACCAAAGGTTTGATCACGGAGGATTTTGTTCCCCTTGATGAGATTATCGGTACTCTTAACAATGTCGATGCCGATGAGATCGAGTACGGCGGGACCAAAGCAAGATTCCTTTTTTACGAAGGCGAAATGCCCTTCGCCAATCCGGTTAAAATGACTGTTGATCCTCAGACTCAAGAGGTTACTCTGGTCAATACCGGTAGCTATCCGGTACTGGATCTTTTTGTCCTTGTTCAAAATCCTTTGGACACGGGAGTATTACTATTTGAGCCCAACATTTTTTCATCCTATTTGCCCCAGTTGCAACCCGGTGAAACCGTCCGGGTAAAACCGGAGTTAGCCGAATTAATGATTGATTTTGCTAAGCCTTTGCGCAAACTGGGCTTTACCGGAAAAGAGATCCGATCTTTCGTATCTTTATGGCAGGAGTCATTCTTGGAATATGGTAAATTAGTTTATCGGCTTCCTCAGAGTGAGTGTGACCGGATGATCGGGCTTGAATTTGATCCAAAACCGAAAAAGATCAGCCGCGCGCTATATGTTTTGGTGAGGCAGTGAGGGAATTTTTATTTTTTATTTATCGGATTAGAAGTTGGTGAACATTAATGACGCCTGTCTTGGTCTCCATTGTTCCGGCAAGGTTTTTAGAGTATAAAGCAACAAAGTAAAAAAAGAGAAAAATAAAGATACTCAAACTCAAGACTATAGTAGGAAAACTATAGTAGTTTTTATTATATTGGGCTTTGTCTTTGGGATTTCTTATTCGAAACCGGGGAACGGATTTCCCGAACAGGGGAAGAGCGATCCTGAGATAGGGAAGAACGATCCCAAACTGGGGAAAATGATTCCCAAGACGGGGAGAAGCGATCCCATGATGGAGAAGAATGATCCCGAGGCGGGGATTGGATTTCCCGAACTGGGGAAGATAACCCCCGAAATAATGGGAGATAGAATACAGTTTGACCTTTCGATTGGGCAATTATAAAAGGACCGCGTTTGTCGCGATCCTTTTAATTCATAAGTTGTTTTTTTATCGTTTGTCGGTGATGCCGTATTCTTTCCAAAGCTTTTGGGGTATTTCTACTTTGATCATTTTACGGGCTTCGGAAATTTGCTTTTTAAGTATATTTCCCATGTCTTCCAATTGACCGGTTTTCTCTTTGAGTTTGGCTTTAAGGGTCTCTTGTTCATTATTTAGGGAGATGAAGCTATTTTTATTTTTTTCGAATTCGGACAGAAATTGCTCGTCAATCCCCCGTTTGCTCATTTGCCCGCTATTAGCTTTAAGGCCGGAGAGTAAGGTTTCAGCTGCGGCGGCTACTTCGGCGTAAGTGGTGTGTGGCATGGTAAATACCTCCTTAAAAATAGAAATTTTGGAAAAGTGCAGAAATAATATAACATATATCGTATAAAGTTGCAAGATAAAATTGGAAATTATGTAATGAAAGTGGGAAAAATAAAACAAGGAGTCAAATCTCCGGCGCGAACCTTCCAACAATCTCTTGATTATCCAATTGCATAACTTTATAATATTACTTAGTGTTTTATTATTTTTATTCGCTCAATTTATATTTCTTAAATTACATAAATCTTCTGCTAAATTGGTAGAACGGGAGGAAGGAAGCAAAATGCCGATCACGGAGATATTAGCGCGTAATGCGGAATTGTATGGACAGGAAACATGTCTGACCGAGATTAATTTGGATCTCCAGGACAGCCATAATATTATCTGGAAAGAGTATGAACTGATTGAAAACAATCCGGCGGGGGAATACCGGCGGGAAATGACCTGGCGGGTTTTTGACGAGAAAGCCAACCGGATGGCTAATCTTCTTTTGAAGCGGGGCATCAAAAAAGGGGATAAGGTTGCCATTCTGTTAATGAACTGCCTGGAGTGGCTGCCGATTTATTTTGGAATCTTAAAGTCCGGCGCCATCGCGGTTCCCCTAAACTTCCGCTATACGGCCGAGGAGATAAAATACTGTTTGGGTTTATCCGATACCACCGCCTTAATCTTCGGTCCTGAATTCATCGGCCGGATGGAAACCATTTACGATCAGATCCCGAAAGTGAAGACTCTTTTCTTCGCAGGGGAAAACCGTCCTACTTTTGCCGAAAGCTATGATCGTCTAACCGCCAATTGTTCATCGGAAGCACCGGACATCAAACTGGCGGACGAAGATGATGCGGCAATCTATTTTTCTTCGGGGACTACCGGATTTCCCAAAGCGATTTTACATAATCACTACAGTCTGATGTCGGCATGCATTACTGAGAATAAACACCATTGTCAAACCCGTGACGATAATTTTCTATGTATTCCGCCCCTGTACCATACCGGCGCGAAGATGCATTGGTTCGGCAGTTTCCTGGCAGGGAGCAAAGCCGTATTACTAAGGGGGATTAAACCGGAATGGATACTGAAAACAGTATCCGAAGAAAAAATCACCATTGTTTGGCTGTTGGTTCCTTGGGCCCAGGACATCCTGGACGCCATTGAACGCGGCGATGTTAAACTGGAAGATTATCAGCTTTCCCAATGGCGGCTGATGCATATTGGCGCTCAGCCGGTCCCGCCCAGCTTGATTCATCGCTGGAAAAAGTATTTCCCCAATCATCAATATGATACTAACTACGGCCTGAGCGAATCCATCGGCCCCGGATGTGTGCATCTGGGAATGGAGAACATTCATAAAGTCGGCGCTATCGGAATATCGGGGCATGATTGGGAAGTCAAGATTACCGATGAAAACGGCCGTCCGGTGGTTCAGGGAGAAGTTGGTGAGTTGGCCGTCAAGGGACCGGGTGTGATGAAATGCTATTATAACGACCCGGAAGCGACTGCGGCCACCATCAAAGACGGTTGGCTATTTACCGGAGACATGGCCCGGATGGATGAAGACGGTTTTATTTATTTGGTTGATCGGAAAAAAGATGTGATTATCACTGGCGGCGAGAATATTTATCCGGTGCAAATCGAAGATTTTCTTCGGGCGCATAGCGCTATCAAGGATGTAGCGGTTATCGGATTGCCCGATAAGCGTGTCGGTGAAATAGCCGCCGCCATCATTGAAATAAAACCAGGCTGCAAACTGACTGAAGAAGAAGTAAATGTATTCTGCGCATCACTGCCGCGTTACAAACGTCCGCGTCAAATCATCTTTGATCAAGTCCCGCGAAATCCCACCGGGAAGATCGAAAAGCCGCGATTAAGGGAAAAATACGGGGCCTTAGGTTTAGTAGCGGCTGAAACAGAAAGCCAGATCTAGTTTAGTATTAATATTAGGTGACTAATGTAGTTAGGTCAAAACCAGATCTTTTGCCCTTTAAAAGGGAAAACACCATCCGTTGTTTTCTAAAAAACAACAGAGATTCATTTGGACTATAATATTTTTATATGTAGCTACGGATTCTCTAGCGGATATAATCTTTTTTAAGATTGAAGACCATAACTTCAGGTTCGTGTTAAGCATTATGTTTTGCTGCGAAGCATGATGGTTACTCTTTTAAAGGGTAAGGGATCTTTTTGGACATATATATTTGACTTCCAAACAGTATTATATTCATGAACACGGTAATTCGCCGTGTTTATTTCATTAATTAATCTAAATCGGCAGGAGATTAGTAGCAAGTGAGGAAAAATTATGAGAGAATTTAAACGAAGCGATGGGTCTTAAGGAGTGGTAATTTTGGCATGGGTGGCTGATTTACATATTCACTCCCATTTTTCAATGGCGACAAGTAAAGAATCGAATCCGCAAAGTTTAAGCCGCTGGGCGGGTTTAAAAGGAGTCTCACTGGTGGGAACGGGAGATTTCACTCATCCCGGTTGGCGTAAAGAATTGAACGAAGCCTTGGTCCCGGCGGAACAAGGTTTTTATAAGTTAAAAGAAACTCCGGCTCAGGAAATTCCGGGTCAACCGGAAGCCCGGTTCGTGGTTAGCGGCGAATTAAGCACTATTTATAAAAAGAACGGGCGGGTCCGGAAGGTCCACCATCTGATAGTCCTCCCTTCATTGGAGGTTGCCGGGAGAATCGGCGACCGGCTAGCGGATTTGGGTATGAATATCCGTTCCGACGGAAGACCGATCCTGGGAATGGACAGTCATGACCTATTCAGTTTGGTTTTGGAAGAGTGTCCGGAGGTTATTTTTATTCCGGCCCATATTTGGACGCCTCATTTTTCGGTCTTTGGGTCTAATTCCGGTTTTGACGATATCAAGGAGTGTTATGAAGATCTTACCCAATATATTTTTGCCCTTGAGACCGGACTCTCCTCCGATCCGGCAATGAATTGGCGTTGGTCGGCCCTGGACCGTTATACCCTTGTCTCAAACTCGGACGCCCATAATCCTCAAAATTTGGCTAGGGAAGCCAATCTTTTCGAAGCGGAATTTTCTTATGAAGGAATGAAAAACGCTCTTCAAAATAAAGAATTGGGCGGATTTGCCGGTACAATCGAATTTTTTCCTGAAGAAGGAAAGTATCATTATGACGGGCATCGCAATTGCGAGGTGGTCTGGAAACCGGAGGATACCATCGCCAAACAAGGAATTTGTTCAGTTTGCGGACGAAAAGTAACGGTCGGGGTGTTGCACCGGGTGGCGGCCTTGGCCGACCGGCCTGAAGGTTTCCGTCCGGAGGGAGCTAAACAATATCAAAGTTTGGTGCCTCTCCCCGAAGTAATCGGTTCCGCCTTTAATATGGGCCGGAATTCACGTAAAGTCACTCAAGCCTATAATGAATTATTACATAAATTTGGTCCTGAATTAACCATTCTAAGAGAGACTGAGATTGACGCCATTGCCGGTGCGGCGGGGCCATTGATAGCCGAAGCCATCCGACGGCTCCGTTCGGGAGATGTTGAGGTGAAACCGGGGTATGATGGTGAGTATGGTGTAGTTTCATTATTACGGGAAGATGACCGTCAGGCCCTCTTGGGACAGGCGGCGCTCTTTGAAGAAAAGCGGGAACCGGCGGCCAAACGGAAGGCGGCGCTCCGGCAGGCCACCGCGGAAGTGGTCAGTGAGGCCAAAAGCCTATTGAAAGTGACCGATAGCGAAGCTTTTCATTCCGGGCTAACCGCGGAACAGATTGAAATCGTCAAATCTCCGGCCCGGGTAATAACAGTCGGCGCCGGTCCGGGAACCGGGAAAACCAAAACATTGGTAGAGCGAATCGTATACCTAATCCGGGAGGCGGGAGTCGATCCGGCGGAAATTACCGCAGTAACCTTTACTAACCGGGCTGCTAATGAGATTAAGTCGCGTCTCGCCAAAATATTGGCAGGGGACCGGAAGTTAAACCGTTTGAATCTGGGAACTTTCCATAGTTTGGCTTGGAAGATATTGCGGCAAGACCCGGAATCGCGGGGAGTCAAACTCATCGATAATATCAGTTCCAAATCCTTAATTGAAGATACTCTAAGAGAACAACGGATTCCGCTTCGGGCCCGCGAAGCTTCTTTGGCGCTTACTCTGTTAAAGAATAAATACTTGTGGGAAGAAGAACCGAATCTTCCACCGGCTGCGGTGGAGTTATATCAAGCCTATCAACAAAACCTCCGGCGTTATCGGAGATGGGACTTTGACGATTTAATCCCGAAAATGGTCGATCTTTGGGAAGATAATCCCGATTGGTTACAGCCGTTTAAACGCTGTTTTCAACATATACTGGTGGATGAATTTCAAGACCTGAATCTCATCCAATACAGGCTGGTCAAATTATGGGCCCGGGATTGCCGAAGCCTGATGGTGATCGGCGATCCGAACCAATCGATTTACGGTTTCCGCGGTTCCAATAGCCGGTTCTTCACTCAACTGGAGCGGGATTTTCCGGAAACGGTTGCTTTTAAACTGACCCGTAATTTCCGGTCTGGTGCTTTGGTAATCAAAGCAGCCAATACATTAATCCCTAAAGGGGACCGGCAAGTCGAGCCAAAAATCGCGAAAGGGGAGAACGGGTCGAAAATTGTCTGGTATGAGACTCCCAGCGAGAAGGGGGCCGCCCAGGCAGTGGTGAATCAAATCGTCCGGCTTTTAGGCGGTTCGACTATGATTACAGCCCATGGACGCAGAGGGAAGGAGGACTCGGAAGACTCCTTTTCTTTAAGCGAGATTGCGGTCCTTTACCGGACCGGCTGGCAAGCCGAGAGCTTGGAAACTGCTTTGACTGCTGCCGGACTTCCTTACCGGGTTAGCGGTTCCGATTTAACCTTGGATGCTTCGCCCGTCAAGGAGTTTTTAACTTTTTTCAGGTATTTGACTGATCCGGAAGATCTTTTTTGGCTCCGTTCGGCCTTGAGATATCCCCGCTGGAATCTAAGTGGCGCCGAAGTTACCGATTTCATCGGCAGATTGGATCAGAACCAAAACGAAGAAGCCGAATCCCGGCTGGAAGCCTTATTCTCTACGCTCCCGGAGGCGACAGCTATGAAACTCCGACAATTTTTCGGTGTGGCCGACTATTATCGGGAACAACTGAATCGGAAAAGCCCCGAGGTTATTGAAGATTGGATTATCCGGAACGATTTGGGACTTGAACCGGAGATGGAGCAATTACGCAGGATAAGTGAGAATTATAAAAATATCGAGGAAATGTTGAGTTTCCTTCCCTTAGCCCAAGAGGCGGACTTGATCCGTAAAGGCAATAAGACGACCGGAACGGAAATGATCACATTATCAACGTTGCATGCTGCCAAAGGTCTGGAATTTCCGGTGGTGTTTATTATAGGAGTGGAAGAAGGGATGATTCCTTATGGGGATGAGGAAGATCCGGAAGCCGTCGCCGAAGAGCATCGCCTTTTTTACGTAGGGGTTACCAGGGCCGAACGAAGGTTGTACTTGGTAAATTCCCAATACAGGCTAAAATCCGGTTCAATCGTTCCGGTGGAAGTTTCCCGGTTTTTAAAAACGTTACCGCAGGAACTATTGGAGAAGGTTGAATGGTCCAGGCAGAGTAAGGGGAAGCAGTTGGAGTTGTTTTAATGGGCATAAAAACCGTTAAGTAATGAAGGGTAAACAGGTGGTTTAATTTGAATAACACCGAAATAATCATAATCTTGAAATTTAGTTATCTCTTATTAGCCTTGGGTTTACTAGGGGTTATCCTTTGGTTGGCTTCAAAATCCGGGGGTGTCCTATTTCAAGAAAAACGGTTCCGAATGATAATGTTTTTTCGTACGGTTAATGTTTTACTCATTGTCGGGTTTGCTTTTTTCGAGCTTAAATGGTCCCTTTGGCTATGGTTGGCCGAAACGCGGGAATTGATTCCCGCATATTTATTAGGCGATCTGGTCAACTTCACTTTACTAGTAGTGTATTTGACGGGAATGCTCTATTTGTCCTACCGGATTGACCGGAAGATGAAGGGGATTAGTTCGGGGTTTGGTTCCTATCTGATGCAATACGGGTATTTTTGGTTGTTTATCATTAATATATTTGTGGTTTTGAGGTTGGACTATTATTATCTGCCATTGATTCCCGAAAGTTTTCCCAAAGGTTACCGGTGGGCTGTGGAAGCGGGAGCTATTGCCCTACTACTTGGATTGCAGTTAGTCGCTCTTTGGGTGAGACGGTTAAAAATGATTCCGGCAGGTCCTAAAGTGGAACATTTGGTAAGAGAGGTTGCCGGAAAGCTAAAGGTCAAGATAAGAAAAATTAGAATTTGGAAATTGGAAGGGGTAATTAATGCCTTTGCCACCGGGATTTTCGTAAAAAACATTTTTCTTACCGAGACATTGGTTAATTCTTTGAGTCCCGATGACTTAAGGATGATCGTGGGGCATGAATGCGCTCATTTTAAAAGGCATCACTTGGAGTTGAGAGTCATTTTTATCATTGGACTGATTTTTTTAGGTTCTTCATTGGCGGAAGATTTTCCAGAGATGCCGTTGCCCATTTATGGACTGTACTGGGTGGCGGCAGTTTTGGCGTATCAAATGTTTGCCCGGTTTCAGGAGTATGAAGCAGATAAAGTGGCTGCTCAAAAGCTTGGGGGTTCGGAGCAAATGGCCCAAGCCTTAACCAGGATAGCATCCCCGGTTAGGTTTGGAAGATTTTTTAAATGGTTAATAGGGCATCCCGACTTGGAAGCACGGTTAAGAAAGTTGAAAATAAATTGAAAGGATGCCATTTGTTAATTTGTGTTTAATATTTTAATAATTGCCTATTCAAAACCGTGATTTACCGATATAAATAGAACATACGATAGTCCTACATGTCAGCCTCCTATTCACTTACATGAAATAATGAAAACAGGGCTGGTCGTAACATTTCCGGATATTGAATAACGAAAGGACCTGGTCGGTTTGTTCAGGTTATTTAAAAAGCTGTTCCCATATTTCCGTCCCTACCGTTGGCTGTTTGGGGCGGGTTTTCTGTTTTTGCTTATTATGCAAAGTATGACCTATATTGTTCCTCAAGGAATTAGGGTGATTTGGGACAAGATTTTTCCTCAGATAAAGGAACCGAATAGCACTGTAAATTTGCTTTTCTGGTGCGGTTTATTGATTATAATTGCTTTAATCCGTGCTATGTTTATCTTCGGAATGATTTATTGTTTTTGGTCGACAGGCATAAAAGTAGTAAACGATATTCGCAACCAATTATATCATAAGTTGCAACGTTTATCTTTCAGTTTCTATAATACCGCCCGGACCGGGGATATTATGTCACGGTTAACTTTGGATATTGAAGCTATTCGTAATTTTTACGCTTATCAGATCGAACATCGGACTCAAGTATATCTGTATTTAATAATTGTTACCGGTTTATTATTCTGGTCCGACTGGAAATTGGCATTGATTTGTCTGGCGGCGACTCCGGCAGCTGTGGCGGCTATTTTCGTTTTCAGCCGTAGGATGCATTTGGCGGTTAAAAAAAGGCAAGTACAAGCCGGGAATCTCAATGCAACGGTCCAGGAGAATATTTCCGGGGTGAGAGTCGTTAAAGCTTTTGCTATGGAAGATGCTGAAATCTTGAAGTTTAAGACTGAAAACCGGAAGATGATGGAATGCAACCTGGAAGTCTCCAAATTGCAGGCTCTGCTTCACCCGTTTTTAGTCCTTTGCAGTAATTTTGGAACGTTGGCAATCCTATGGTACGGTGGAACAAGAGTGGTTCAAGGCGAACTCTCCCTTGGCACTCTAGTAATTTTCATGACTTATTTGGGTTTCCTTAATTGGCCAATCTGGATCTTAGCTCATAACATCAATCAGATGAGGCAGGCCGAAGGAGCAGCCGGGAGACTTTTGGATTTGATGGAACAAAAGGAAGAGATCCAGCCTTTGGTAAACGGCGGTAAGGTTATCACAAAGCTGCAAGGGCGGATTGACTTTAAGAAGGTTTCTTTCGGTTATGCCGGGGGAATGGTTTTAAGAGAGATTGACTTAACAGTGGAGCCGGGTGAAAAGATAGCGGTAATCGGGCTGACTGGTTCCGGAAAATCAACTTTGATTAATTTAATTCCTCGATTCTATGACCCGTTGAGTGGAGAAATAACTGTGGATGGGATTGACTTACGCGACTTGAATTTGGAGTGGTGGCGGCGCCAGGTGGGACTGGTGCATCAGGAGACATTCCTGTTTTCAACAACTATCTTTGATAATATTGCCTTTGGTAAGCCGGAAGCCGACATGGATGAAGTCCTGAAGGCGGCCAAGGCCGCACGGATTCACGAATTTATCAACTCACTACCCCAAGGCTATGAGACAATCATCGGGGAACGGGGTGTGGGATTGTCGGGAGGCCAAAAACAACGGATTGCAATTGCCCGGGCCCTTCTTACAGACCCTAAGGTGTTAATTCTGGATGATTCCACCTCCAGTGTGGATGTTCAGACGGAACAAGCGATTCAGGAGTCGCTCCGTCAATTAATGACCGGGCGTACGGCAATATTAATTACTCAGCGTTTGTCTACGGCCCAAATGGCTGATAGGGTAGTAATTTTGGAGAGTGGAGCGGTCAGAGACCAAGGGCGACACGAGGAGTTATTGGATCGAGATGGCTATTATCAGCAGTTGTATCAGATCCAGACTTTTCGTGAAGAGGAAACGCCTGAGGTTAGCGTGTGACTTTTTTTGTGGAGTTAAAAAGTGATGGAGAAAGAAATGGAAACTGAAAAAAGAACAAATCAGCCCCTAAAAAAAGGTCTGGTCGTTCTTTCGGATGAGGACGATTTTTCAACGCGTCCCTTTAACCGAGAATTGATATTCCGGTTGCTAGCTTATCTAAAGCCATACAAATGGCGTGTGGTTGCTATGATAGCGGCAGCATTAACGGCCATAGTTACGGCTCTGATTCTACCGTATTTGCTAAAAATCGGGGTGGATAGGTATATCATCGGGCGTCACTTAGAAGGACTGGGTCGGATTGCTTTAATCTATGCCGGCGTTTCGGTTTTGCAGTATTTGGGTTTATATTACCAGGGTATGATGATGATCCAGATCGGGCAGAAAGCCGTTTTTGATCTGCGTCAGGATCTCTTTGAGCATTTACAGCAATTATCCATGGCTTTCTTTGACCGTCAAAAAGCGGGACGGATTATGATCCGGGTGACCAACGACGTCAATGCGTTGGAGGAGTTACTAAGCTCCGGTGTAAGTTCTGCCTTTGCCGACAGTTTTACGTTGATAGGGCTCCTGGGGGTGATGTTCTGGGTAGACTGGCGGCTTTCATTAATCATTTTTTTAACCCTACCAATTACTTTATGGGTGGCAATCTTTCTCCGAAATAAGATGTTGGACGTTTCGCGAATGATTCGTAGTAAACTCTCCGCTGTCAACGCCAACTTAAATGAATCGATTCAGGGTATCCGGGTAACTCAGGCTTTCGCAAGGGAAGGTGAAAACGCTCGGCTCTTTGAAGAAATTAATCATAAACATTTTAAAGCGGCGATGCGCTTTGTACCTTTAAACGCTTTTTTCTGGCCCTGGATCGGTTTCTTAAATACCTTAGGGACCGCATCAGTACTATTTACAGGTGGATTTTTGCTATTATACGGCTGGGTAACGTTAGGGACAATCGCCGCATTTATGAACTATATCAACCGGTTTTTCCAACCAATTCAGAATCTGAGTAATCTTTTTAATATTGTCAGTACGGCAATGGCCTCATGTGAGCGGATTTTTGAACTAATGGATCTCAAGCCGACAGTAGTTGATCCGGAGCATCCGGAACCAATTGGAGAAATCACTGGCTGGGTTAGTTTTGACCGGGTTAGCTTCAGCTATAACTCGGGTGAAACGATTTTAGAAGACTTTATACTAGATGTAAAACCGGGAGAAATGATAGCGATTGTCGGTCCCACTGGGGCCGGCAAATCGACCATTATTAACCTGTTCTGTCGTTTTTATGATTCGGAAGCGGGTAGGGTGTTGATTGATGGGAAAGACTTACGGCATGTCTCTCAGACAGAATACCGCAAGCAGATAGCGGTAGTATTACAAGATACCTTTATCTTTTCGGGAACAGTAGCGGAGAATATTCGTTACGGAAAGCCGGAGGCCTCTCGGAAAGAGGTAGAGGCTGCGGCTCGGGCGGTCGGGATTCATGATTATATTATGTCTCTTGCTCAGGGTTATGATTCTTGGGTCCAGGAAAGGGGAAGCTCCCTTTCTATGGGACAACGGCAATTAATCGCTTTTGCCAGGGCACTACTGAGAAACCCCAAAATTTTAATTTTGGATGAAGCGACATCTAGTATTGACACCAAGACTGAGCAGGAGTTACAGATAGCGTTAGAGCGTTTATTGAAAGGACGGACTTCGTTTATAATTGCACACCGTTTATCAACCATCCGGAAAGCGGATCGAATTATTGTGGTGAATGATGGGAAGATTGTTGAGATTGGAAACCATGAGGAGCTGTTGGGTAAGGGCGGAATGTATGCGGAACTTTGCCGGGAACAATATCGGGCAGGGTAATAATAGCATTTCCATTGTGTCCGGGCTTATGGGCATGAAGTATATTAAGAAATTTTAACTTATCTTGTCAGAAAAACAGCAAAAAAGAGAGTAAAATCGAGGTTCCCATAAAAAAACCTTAATAAATGGCGAAAATAATTAAAAAAACTTGAAAAACCTTTATTAACAGTATAAAGTTTAATCAAAAAACTTCCGAATATTAATTTGTCGGTGATCTACAATTTTGAGAAACGGATTATTCAAAAAATACCGACAAAATATAAGGAGGCGATATTTCTTGACAAAGACCGAACTTATTGACAAAGTGGCAGCGAAGACCAAATTGACCAAAAAAGATTCCGGAAAAGCAGTTGATGCTGTTGTAGCAGCAATCAGCGGCGCATTGACCAAAGGGGACAAAGTTACCTTGGTTGGCTTTGGCAGCTTTGAAGTTAGAAAAAGAGAAGCCCGTAAAGGCCGCAATCCTCAAAACGGTAAACCGATTAACATTCCGGCCCGTAAAGTTCCTGTATTCAGAGCCGGAAAAGCTCTTAAAGATGCAGTTAAGAAATAATAACTGTTAAGACCCCAAAAATTGTTATACCCGCTTGATAGTTCAGGCGGGTTTGTTTTTTTTTTTTTTTTTGATCATGTTTTTAGAGGTTTTTTGACCCAGGGGCCACAAGTTTATTATCATAAAGCGGTAATTCGAATCACTACGGTCCGGTTACGCATTTGGTTACTAGGTGTATCGTTGGGGAATAGAGAATGTGATTCACCTACACTGCTTGCTTTAAACATTTTTGCCGGTAATTGACCTTTTAGCCTTAAGTAATCAATAATAGTAACCGCTCGTTGTAATCCCAGAGAAACATTATCCCGGTAAATCCAATTGTTTTGTATAGGAAGGTCGTCGGTATGTCCTTCGATATTAACCTGGATTTTCCCTATATAAGGACGCAATTGATTCGCTAGTAGATCTAGTGTCGTTTTTACTTCCGGGTTTAGTTCGGTTTGGCGTAAAAATAAGCCTTTAATAAATGTTAATTCAATATTAGCATCTTTCTTATTGATCAGTACACCCGGGATATTGATTACCACTGGGGGAGGGCTTTTGACAGGAGTTTCTACAACCGTTTGTGGAACATTATGATTAATGGCTTTAGGAATTGGCGCTTTTAGTTTTTCTAGAAACGGAAGAGTTGCCCCAATAGTAATTATTAAACCCATTATCAGTCCCAAACCCAGTAGTAAGGGCCTAATCCGCCCAATCCACGACGGTCCTGTCTGCAAACGTTCAATGCGTTTTAAAGCGGTCCGGTAAAAATCCTTGGCTGAACTGAGCTGAATTGCATCAGCCCAATATGATTGGGCTTCCAGTAATCGGCCTTGTTGAGCCCGGATTCGCGCTAATAAGTCATATACCGCCGGTAATTCGTTGCCTTCCTGAACTAAATGTTGTAATAAACACTCAGCCTCCAAGTATTTCCCGGCACGCGCCAGTTCGGCCGCTTTGGGTAAAAGGGCTTTGCCGAGCAAACTGATGGCAGAGTCGGCTTCTGATAAGGATAGGTTTGTTTCATCAATGGTAACATTTGATGAATATTTTCTGCTCATTGCATTTCATCCTTAACGCGGTAAAATTCCTATAATTACCTCGCCGTATTCAACTGGGTTTCCGTGGAGGTAAACAGTTGGTTTAATTGTTTCAATGATTTTGGGTTCCGACATTCCTAAAATCTCTTGATAACCGATGACTTTCAATGGCAAACCCGAATCAAATACTAAACCGGTATGTTCCCGGACAGATACTCCGGATTGAATTAATATATTCCAGACTGAAGTAAGGGAAGAGAAAGCGTTTGACATCTCTTCCAACGGTTCATCTGTCCCAGGTTTGGTCATTTTTTTTTCTAAACGCCAAAGACAAAGGGATAGATCGCTTAAAAAGCGAATTGATTCTTCACTAATAGTTGATGATAAGCCTTTATCGGGTAAATTGGCAACAACCTTCAGTATTGTATTTAAGTCGTAGGGCTTAATCGTATTAATTCGAAATTCGGGCGGATAAAAAAATTGGCGGAGACTGGTAAAAACGCTCATTTCATATCTCCTATCGAGAAAAATAGGTTGGAATAAACATGAAATTTCGTGTTCGTAATCGTAATCGAAAAATGTAAATTAAAACCCGATTTCGAACCCGAGCACTGCTTCATTGAGCACGGGGACGACTAAAACTCATAGTTTTATGGATTGGCTTGGATCTCTTAACTATCCCAGCTTTGAAACCAGATAAATCCATATATTATATTAGCTACCCATATTGGAACTCCTTTAATGATTTTAAAAAGTTAAGTGATAAAGAAGATATAGAGGAAGATGCTAAAATAAGTAAATATGAGTTAAAATTTAAGTATGCTGTTATCGATGAGGGATTATTTGTATTTGGATTAAGGGATGTTTCATATTCCGGAGGAGCTTTGGAAAGAACTAATTCCGGTTTTACTTTGGTTTATCAACATAAATTTTATTATAGTTAAGTCGATTAGCGAATGAATTAGAAGAATTAACAGTTAAGTCTGAAGTTCTTCCTTTATGAGTATCAAACCGCCGTTTTGGCGGTTTTTTATTTCGCCAAATATTACATAATAATGTTAAATTTTAGTATCATCCTAAAGACTCACAGGCAAAACCGGATTAACCTCGAATAACAAATAATAGTATCGAGCAATTATTGAGGGGATAAGGGAGTGAATTATAAATGCAAAAAAAAGCTTTAATGGTTCTGCTCTCCTATTTGACGATCTATATAGTATGGGGTTCCACTTATTTCTTTATCAAAATGGCAGTCGAGACAATCCCTCCTTTTTATGTAATTGGATTTAGATGGTTAGTGGGAGGCATCTTAATCCTTGGTTTTTCTCTTTTAACCAAGCGGGTAAAAAGATGTCCTACTCTTGGAGAGATTGGGACCGCAGTTCTTTTAGGGGCTTTATTATTGCTTTTAGGGAATGGATTAATCAGCATAGCCGAACGTAAGGTTGATAGTTATGTAGTCGCTCTGGTTTTGGCTTTATCTCCAATTACGATTGCTTTTTTTGATTGGTTGTTGTTTAAAAAACGGTTATCAATCATAAATTTAGCTGGGATTTTACTAGGTATTACTGGAGTGGCGCTTCTTCTTTATAATGGTAAGTCAGTAACCTCCAGTTTTACTCCGGATTTGGTTTTAGTCTTTGGCGGTCTTCTTTTTTGGAGTCTGGCAACCAGTCTGGGGCATAAGTTAAAGGTTTATCCTGATATCTTAGTCAATAGCGGAATCCAAATGTTGATAGTGGGGGTAGTTTGTATTCTGGGTATGGTTGTTAGCGGTCCCTCGTTAATTAGAATAGCTCCCGAATTTTCATTTTCATCCTGGTTGGGTGTCTGGTATTTGGCAATAGTAGGTTCTTTGGCTTTTTGCGCATATACATATCTAATTGCCAATGAACCGGCGATTAGAATTGCAAGTTATGCTTTTGTCAACCCATTAATCGCTACATTTTTAGGTTTGGTTATCGGAAAAGAAACTCAGGTTCCCTTTTTATTTTACGGACTTCCGCTGATATTAATCGGCTTATTTTTAATGATTTACGGCGAAATTATCATGAAAAAAACCATTTCTGCAATATGCGGCTTTGGAAAGGGCGGTATGAAATGATAAGTGAGCCAATTCAAAAATCTGGTACTAAAGAAGGTTTTTTAGCCGGTTTTCCGATATTCATCGGTTACTTTCCGGTGGCGGTAGCTTTTGGAATTCTAGCCAAAACAATCGGTTTATCCACTGGAGATAGCTTAGGATTTTCGGTTATTGTTTTTGCCGGCGCCAGCCAGTTTATGGCGCTTAATTTAATCAAGGCGGGATTATCCTTTGGTGGAATTATAATGGCCACTTTTTTACTCAATCTAAGACACTTACTGATGAGTGCTTCTTTGGCTGCCAAAATTGAGGGATCAAGCAAACGGTTACTTCCAGTAGTTGCTTTTGGGGTAACGGATGAAACTTTTGCTGTAGCGGCTACTAATTCACAGCCGGCACGGACATCATACTTTATTGCCTTAGAAGGAACGGCTTATCTAGGTTGGGTTAGCGGGACTTTGGTGGGTTATCTAGCTGGGTCGATCCTACCGACTTCGCTCCAAGAAAGTATGGGTATTGGCTTATATGCTTTGTTTGCGGCAATTTTGGTACCGAGTTTTAAAAAGTCAGGGTTGATTGTTGCTTTAGCTCTGGGCGCTGGGTTTATCCATACTCTTTTTAATTGGATAAACCTGTGGCCTGCTTCATGGAATTTAGTAGTAGCCATTATTATTAGCAGTTTGTTAGGGACTTTGTTTATTCCGTCACGAACGGAGGGGTTTTATTGAAATATGGATGGCTGATTATTGGGATGGCTGCTGTTACCTATTTGCCACGTTTAATTCCATTGATTCTAGTTACTGAACGGCCTTTGCCTGAGTTCTGGAAACGGTTTTTATTTTGTATTCCTTATACCGCTTTAGGCGCGCTGATTATACCCGGTGTTTGTCAAGCGATTCCCGGAGAACCCTGGGCGGCCATACTCGGTGTAGGAACAGCCGCTATCTGCGCTTGGTTTCGGCAAAACCTAATTTGGCCGGTTTTGATCTCAATCGGAGTGGTTTACTTGATGCTTAATTTTTAACTTACCCCGGTGAAAATGTAATTTCATCAATCTTATTAATAATCCTATAAATCCGTGTTAATCCCGTCAAAATATTCTCCAAGCTCTCAGTATTATTTCCCGATATTTTCGGTAGAATCGGGTTATCCTACTACTAAGGGGTGGTAGGATTTTGAGTGAATGGGTTTTTTTAGGAGAGCAGATTGAGGAAGGAATCTCTTTCCAACTTGTTATGAATCAATCTACCGGCCAATACTACCGATTTGAACCGTTAGCTACTAAGTTGAGGTGTAACCTTAAGAGTATACTGCGGCAGGATGTTGAAAACCGAAGGAACTTAATTGGCGAAGGCCAAGAACAAGCTATAGTTCCGGTAATTGGGCCTTTAGGCTACGAAGGGCGTTACTGGTTGGGCTGGAATAAACGGAACGGCCAATATTTATTTGAACTATCGGTAAAGAAGTTTAAAAGACCCCTTAAGTCAGAATTGGCAGACCTTTTTCCTTTAATCCGTTCATATTGTTTGTGGCACCAAGCAGGTTTAGTGGTTGGCAGGCCTGAGTGGTCCCGTTTATTTAAAGACGGTAAGGGGATCTTTATGCTTGATCCAAAACCTTTACACTATATAGCTAGGCCCTTTATTAATCCCCCATTAGCCTTAGAACGTTGCCGCCCGACGGAAGACTATCGAAATCAACCGTTAGGAGCTTACGGTGACGTTTTTTATTTAGGTTTGATTATTTACTACTTCATCACCGGAGAATTACCATTCCCACTTCATAATGGTTGGCCCACCCGGGCGATTTTAAACGGGGCGATAATTGACCTAAAAGTGTATCGCCCTGATTTACCATTTGATCTGAGACAAACGATTTTATCGATGTTGGCTCCGGATCCGCTACAACGCCCAACGTCCCAAATAGTAAAAGAGCTTTGGCAAAACTATTTAGATTTTGAAACGGTTAATATAAGACCTGGTCCAAAAAAGAAACAACAAAAACAGGTCAGCTTATGTAGAAAGCCTAATTTTATTAAATCTTATTCTCAATGGGTATTTCCCATAGGCTTAATAGTGTTATTGATAATTGCTTTTTTGGTTTTTCATCCTAGGTATAATGGTCCTAAAAAACGGTCAAATACTTATCCGCCTTTAAAGGCCGCTGCTAGTTTTTATCAAGAGATGGGACATCTTAAGATTAGAGATAAAGAAATTGAAACTGCCCAAAATTTAAGAAATGACTTTGTATTAGCAGCCGAACGCCGACTAGAAATGGTTGTAGCCCTTTTATCTAAACCTTTATTTGAAGTTGACCGGATGAAACTGATAATTGAAACTAAGGATTCGGCGATAGTAGAAGCTGATTTAATCTGGTGGGAATGGTCCGCTGAAGGGTGGTTACGGAAGAGAGTAAGGGAGACATTGCACTTTTCTAAAACAAGAAACAAATTAAAATTAATTAATAGAAGCCGATTACAAAATTGAGAGGAAAATGAGATTGCTAAATCTTGACAAGTAAAACTATATTTATTATACTATATATTATAGTAATATATTTTATATTTTGGAGTGAGCTGCCTGTCCGCCATCAACCTTGTATTATTAGGGTTTTTAATGGATGAGTCGATGAGCGCCTATGATCTCGACAAACTTATTGAGCGTGATCAGATTAAAGAGATGGTGAAGATCAGTACTCCCGCCGTATATAAAAACCTGTTAAAACTAAATGAGAATGGCTATTTGACCGCCCAAACCGTTAAAGAAGGTGAAATGCCGGAGAAAACTATTTACCGGATCACTGGCCGGGGGCGGCAATACTTCATGGAATTAATGTATAAGTACGCTAGTGAACGTATTAAAATCAACTTCGATTTTAATGCATTGTTAATTAATCTTGATAAGATGGAGAAAGACAAGGCTTTAAGAATGCTGGAGAACATCCGAAACGGTTTTTATTATCAACAAAAAACCTTAGCGGAACAAGTTCTTTCAAGCAGGTTTATGCCTTTAACAGGTAGGACGGTTTTCCGACAGTTTCAATTGGTAAACCAATCTTTGATTGATTGGATTGAGGAGTTGATTCAGCAGTATAATAGCGAAAACTCTTGACAAATACTATATTATATAGTACTATATATTATAGTTACTGAAGGAGGAGTCGGGTTGAAGATAATCGGAATTTCCAGTGGTTTATCCTATAACGGTTATACTGCTAATTTGGTCAGGGTTGCTTTACAATCGGTAGCAAACCAGGGGGCTTTAGTGGAGGAAATATTTCTTCCTGATTATGAGATAAAAATCTGTAAAGGTTGCTGTGGTTGTTTAGCTAAAGGAAAATGTGGCATTAACGATGATCTGGAACTTTTACGCCAAAAGTTGAAACTGGCTGATGGTATAATCATTGGGACCCAAGCCTTTGGAAGCGAACCGGATCCGACGATTCAGAATTTCTTAAATCGAATTAAATTCCTGTCTCAATATACTTCGGCGTTTGCGGAAAAATATCTTTTAACCATTGCAACTACGGAAACTTTTGGAGCGATAAATGCCGCTAAAAAGTTGACCAGCTTGACCGCAGGGTATTTTAAAAATGGATTTGTTTCGGGAGCTTTAGGTTTCAATGTTAGTTGGGAACAAATTGAACATTATCCGGAGTACCTAGGTAAAATCGAGAGTTTTACGATTAAGTTGTTTAATGATATAAAACGAAAACGTCAATTTCAGGTGGAAGGCATCATTGAACGTCTATTAAACCGTTTTTTCAGGGTTTCGCAAGTTAAAAAACTGGTTGCTGCCCAGAAAAACAGTAAAATGGAAGCCGTGTACCGAGAATTAAACGCTAAAGGTTGGTTGGGGGACTCGGTTTCCGAAGCATCGGGTCCGAAGATTAATGTTACCGTAACAGCCCAGTAAAAAGGCACAAGAATAAAAAGATAAGCAAATTGACAAAAAGGTGGTAGGAAATACTGCCTTTTTTTATATTTTCCCGGAACGAATGATCGAGACTAATAGCCAGACTCCCATTAATACAGCAGCTATGAAACCTGCTTCCGCGATGGGGAAACTGCCGAAGAGCGCTAATTTTGTCTGTTGAGCGATTAATGAAGATCCTACTATAATTGCAGCGATAATTAAACTAAAAGACAACCTGTTACCGATGAGATTCATCTTGGTAATGAAATTATCAAAATTTTGGTGTTCCAGAGTAAATTTAATATCACCGGTCTCGGTCATTCGAATTAAATTTCGGAGTCGAATCGGCAAATCAAGTGAGAAGAAGAACCAATCTTGGATGAAGGTTGTCCCAATTTTGGAGAAACGACGCCAACTTAGTTGTTCTCGAAGAAGTTTAGCCCCGAAGGTACGGGAAAGTTCGAGTAAACTGCTCTCCGGAGTTAATTTGGAGACGGTTGATTCAAGTAAAAATAAACAACGGGTTATGAGCGATAGTTCTCTAGGAAATTCAAAACGGTGTCTCAAAGCAATTCCCAGCAAATCACGTAGCGCTATACCAATTTGAATACGATTGAGGGGTTGGTGATAATATTTGTCGAATAGATAAAATATTTCATGGGCTAGGGCTTTGCGATTATTGTCTCCTTTGATATCACCGATTTCCATGATAATGTCTACAATGTTAGTAAAGTTTTCTTGGACTAAGTTTAATAATAAGAAACCTAATCGTTCTCTGATCCATGAATTGAGCCGCCCTACCATTCCAAAATCAAGAAAGAGAATCGAGCCATCTTTCGCGACCCTAATATTTCCCGGATGGGGATCGGCATGGAAAAAACCGTCTTGGAGTAATTGCTTGAGAATGGAGTTTACTAGGTTTTGGGCAATAAACTCTTTACTTATTCCTAGATCTTTAAAAATACTTGTGTCGTTTATTTTATTGCCTGAAATAGCTTCTAGAACCAGTACTTGACGGCTTGATAACTTCCAAAACACCTTTGGAAACCGAACCGTAGAGTCGCCATAAAAATTTCTGACGAACCGGTCGGCATTTCCGGCCTCGATTGAGTAATCAAGTTCGTCCCTAATTGTTCGAGAGAATTCATCAATTAAACTGCTGATATTATAAATACGGCCCCATTCGGTCCGGGATTCAAGAAAATTGGCGAAATCTTCTAAAATTTCGAGGTCGATCTTAACTAGTTTCTCTACGCCGGGCCGTTGGACTTTTATAACTACCGGTTCTCCGGTAACCAGTAATGCTGAATGAACTTGGCCGATTGACGCCGCGGCGATCGGAATGGGGTCAATTTCATTAAAAACAGTGGATATTGGTAGTTTTAAACAATTCTCGATAACTTTTTCTATTTGATTAAATTCTACCGGGGTAACATTTTCTTGAAGTTTTTCAAGTTGGGTGATGTAATCCATGGGGAGTAGGTCCGGCCTCATACTTAATAATTGTCCAAGTTTTATAAAGGTCGGACCCAGTTCTTCGAGGACCATTTTAACCCTTACCGCAGTACTAGGATAAGTTTTGGTTTTTTTGGGTTCGAAAAAGCGGAGTGGATTTTTTAAACCGATTAAATCGAGCAAATAACCCAAACCATGCTTACTAACGACATTTATAATTTGTCGGTATCGTTGGATATGACGGTATCGGTTGGTAAATAGTTGCATCGTTATTATTGGAAGGTTAATATTCTTTTTATTATTTGTTCGAACCAACGGATTTATTAATTTTCTTTTTATACATTATACGGGTTTTCCTAGTTTTGTCAGGCGTTCTTTTTGCAGATAGCTTTAATGTTGGCAGTAGTGAAAGCGACTATATGTTTATACCATACTTCTATAGTCGAGCCGGGAATGATATCCATCCAATGTCTAACTGGTGCGTCGAAACAACGAAGGATCAGCCCATCGTAAGTATAGTCGTAGACGCCCAGGAGGCAGATTCTACCTTCGTCAAACAAGACATGATTAATGACATAACTAAAATTTTCATAACCGACAGTTGAAATTTGCGCTTTCCGCAAGCTTTCTCGGTAAGTTTCTTTACCTGCCCCTTTGTAGGTCACTTTTATCCAAACATCCAAATAAATGCTGTTTGAGGCGTTATCTTCAAGTATTTTAATACTATCAACATCAAAGTAATGTTTAACTAAATTATCATCCTTAATCAATTCCCATCGTTCCTTAGCTTCGATTCCGGTAATAGGAGAGATTAGTAAGACGAAAATCAAAAAACAGATTAATTTCGGCATTGTTATTCCCCCTTTTTTCAATAAGAAGATAATTGTCTATGTTGGTTACCTATAAAATTTAATATGATAAAAATTATTGGCCACAGAGACGCTGAGACCCAGAGAAAGAATAAATGAATTTTTCGGATAAATATTAAGACATTAGATGTAATTTAATACATTATATTCATGTATCAATATTAGATATGTTAAAAAAGTTTTGAGTATAGCATTCATATCCCAAAAACCGGATGTGAATGGCGAAATTATTGAACTTTTTTCAAAATATGAATCAAGGAAAATATGTCGCAATGATTCACGTTTATCCAAGAAACTTATTGCGACATATATAGATTACAATTTTCATGTTGACCCGAACATATGTTCTTGATATAATTTGATTAAGTGAGGTAGATGGTTATGGAGCTTGACCGAAAACTCAGTATACTGGCGGCAGCTGCAAAATATGACGTATCGTGTTCATCCAGCGGCAGTACTAGATCTAATCCGGGTAAGGGATTGGGAGATGCGGCGGTTTCCGGGATTTGCCATAGTTGGTCGGGTGATGGGCGCTGTATTTCATTGCTCAAGGTACTTATGACCAACTATTGTATTTATGATTGCGCTTATTGTGTAAATCGCCGGAGCAACGATTTGCCGCGTTCCGCTTTTTCCGTAGCTGAAGTGGTCAAGTTGACAATAGATTTTTACCGGCGTAATTATATCGAGGGCCTTTTTTTGAGTTCCGGAGTTTTTAAAAATGCCGACTACACCATGGAGTTATTGGTCCGGGTAGCAAAGGAACTGAGGTTAAACCATAATTTTTACGGTTATATCCATTTAAAAGCAATCCCCGGGGCCAGCCGCGAACTTTTGCAAACAGCCGGATTATACGCTGATCGGCTTAGCACCAACATTGAGCTTCCTTCGGAACGGGGCTTGAAGTTATTAGCTCCGGATAAATCAAAGGAGCATATTTTGACATCATTTTCGTATGTGAGCAATCAGATTAGCCGTTATCAAGAGGAACGGCAATCATTATCTAAGGCGCCACGGTTTGCGCCCGCCGGCCAAAGTACACAATTGATTGTGGGAGCCACCCCGGAAAGTGATCTTCAAATTGTTAGTTTAGCGGAAGGTTTATATCAAAAGTTTCGTTTAAAGAGGGTTTATTATTCGGCATATGTTCCGGTAAATCATAATGCCCTTTTACCAACTTTGTCGGCGCCTCCGCTCCGAAGAGAAAATCGGCTTTACCAGGCCGATTGGCTGCTTCGTTTTTATGGGTTTCAAGCTAAAGAGTTATTGGACCCAAGGGAGCCGTTTTTAGATGGGGAAATCGACCCTAAAACCGGCTGGGCTATACGAAATATGAATTTTTTTCCGGTGGAGGTTAACCGGGCCGATTATGAGATGTTGATTCGGGTCCCTGGAGTAGGTTTGAAATCGGCGCGGCAGATAATCGAATCCAGGCGACATGGTCCGCTTTCTTTTGAGAATTTAAGGCGTTTGGGTGTGGTAATGAAACGGGCCAGATATTTTTTAACTTGCCAGGGAAGGTATCTGGAGAAAATAAATAATCCGTTAATACTGAAGCGGGTCTTAAGTGACAAGGAGAGGAAAGTAAGGAAGGAAGAGAGTGAGCAGCAATTAAGCTTGTTTGATGTGATCTATGCCGTCTAATAAAATGAATCGTTAATAGCACATTATAAAAAGGGGTTTTTGTTTTACTGAGTTATCGTTATAACCAAATAGATACTTTATTATTGGAGGTCAAATAATGCTTTACTACATTTACGACGGTACTTTCGACGGATTTTTAACTGCGGTCCTGGAAGCGATAGAGCGGAATGAGCTTCCGGAGCAGATCATTACCGAAGATAAGTTGGAACCGAATTTATTTTCAGAGTTCCAGGTGATTGAAACTAATTTTGAAAGAGCCAAAGAGTTTATGACGAATATCTTAAAGAAGTTATCAAAAGAAGGGTTGAAGACCGTACTTTATTGTTACCTCGCCGATGAGCCCGGGAGTGAAACAGCACTTTGCGAATATCTCCAAAAAGTAATGGCATCGAATGAGAACATTGAAAGTAAATTAGCCGATCCGGTAATATTAAAAGTCCGAAAGACCGGTGAAAAGGTGGCTAAAGAAGTAAATCTTTTCAAGGGTATTATCAGATTTCGCGAAATTGAACCGGGTTTTTTTTATGCGCCTATCGAACCCGACCATCAAATCACCCCCCTCCTGGCCGAACATTTTCGTAAAAGATTTTCCGATCAACGATGGTTAATCCATGACCGGCGACGAAATTCGGGAATTATTTATGACGGCAATAAGGTCCAGTTTTTAAAAGATTTTGAACTAAAACCGGAACTTACAGAGCTTTCAGCTGATACGGCTTGCTTTTTTGAACAGGAAAATGATTATCAGAAACTTTGGAAGCTTTACTTCAATAATATTGAAATTCAAGAACGGGTTAATCCGAAACTCCAAAGGCAACACCTTCCGGCAAGGTATTGGAAGTATCTTGTGGAAGATATCGAACCCCAAAGTAATGGATATCTATTGGAATCGGTTTCAAATGATGAACTTAACTACGAAAAGACATTAATCTCACCATGAAGAACGGAAGGTCATGAAGAAAAACACGGATTAACTTATTGCAGTGGAATCAATATTGTTTATCCTTCGAAAGTAGGAATAAAGACTCCTGCTTTTTCTTTTGAAAATGTATCTTGAGAAGGATGTATTTTAGAATCATTAATCTTATAATGTAATTAAGGAAGGTGATAAGATATGACCCTAAAAACGAGATCCGAATTTACCCTAAATAACCTTAAAGAATACATAACCGTAGCAATTCCTACAATAATCGGTTTGATTATTGCGACATCTTTATACTTATCAGTTGGTTGGTGGGGATTTTGGATTGTCTTTCCTTGGATTGGCCTGGCTATTTCAATTGGTATTTATTTGCTAATTAAATTGCCGCCCCAAAAAGCCGGTTTGGGCAGGCGAGTCGCTTTAATTCTGATTTTACCCGTTTTATTACTGTTTGTTCCTATCTTTAATAATGAAAGTTTTCAGCTGGAAGGGGTAGTATTGCTTCTTTCCATCGGCTTTTTTTCCAAAGGAGTTATTCATTATGCGGTAGCTAAGGTTTTTGGTCCCATAATCTGGGGGCGTGGTTTCTGCGGTTGGGCTTGTTGGACGGCAGCGGTTTTGGAGTGGTTACCCGTTAAGAAAGAAGGCCGGATAAAACCGGGATTAAAGAAATTGCGCTATTTGACTCTTGGCATTTCAATCTTATTCCCGTTAATACTGATATTTTTCTTAAATTATGATGTCCGGTCGGAATATTTGTCCTATAGGGAAATGGCTTGGATGTTTTTGGGAAACGGTATTTATTATTTGATTGGAATACCATTGGCTTTTATCTTGAAGGATCGGCGCGCTTTTTGTAAGGTTGCATGCCCGGTCTCATTAGTGATGAAACTTCCATCCAAGGTAAGACTGATCAATATCGGCCCTTCGGGTAAAGATTGTATCAGATGTGGAAAATGTAACGAAAAATGTCCGATGGATATTGACGTAATGTCTTATATTAGCCAAGGGAAGAAAATAACAGACACGGAATGTATTTTGTGTGTGGAATGCGCTTTAAATTGTCCGGTTGGAGCTATAAACTAGTCATATCTCCGATGAAGGTTTTTAGCGGTAAGCGTAGAAAATTTGAATTATGATGATGGGACGGTGAGCGCTTTGTTAAAAGTCTTTATCGTGGATGATCATCCACTCGTACGTCAAGGTTTAAAAGCCTTTCTCGCGACTCAGGAAGGAATTGAAGTAGTGGGAGAAGCCGGAGATGGAGAATCCGCTTGGAATAGTATTAATCAATTAGAACCTGATTTGGCTGTTATCGACCTTCATCTCCCGGTTAAAAATGGGATAGAATTAACATCCTCTATTAAAACTGCCGGATTATTTACCCGGGTAATCATTCTATCCAGTTTTTGCGAGGATGAGGAGGTAATAGCGGCAATTGACGCCGGCGCCCTAAGCTATTTGATGAAAGACTCGCCGCCTGAAAAATTGGTCGAAGCAATTTGGGCGGCTTCCAAAGGGGAACCGGTATTGCATCCTCGAATCGCCAAAAAATTAATGCAACGGGTTACCAGACCGGAACCATTATTAGAACCTTTAACCCTAAAAGAAAAAGAAGCTTTGACATTGTTGGTTAAGGGTAAGTCAAACAAAGAGATTGCTCAGGAATTAAATATTGCGGAAGTGACCGTTAAAACGCATATCAGCAACATCTTGCATAAGCTTGATGTTAAGGACCGTACTCAAGCTGCTATTAAGGCCATCGAATATAAGATCATCGATAGGAGCGAGGAATGAAAGATTCTATTTACTGGATTAAGTGGGGCGCTGTAATCGGGGTTATAATATCTTCTATGTATCTGCTTGCTGTTGAGAATGCACTCCTTGACCTACGTGTATGGATGCATTTTATTTTGTTCGGTTTAATAACAGGGGTCATGATTACCACGGGTAATAATGTTATTAGCCGATGGTTTCAGTCAGACAACAAAATATTAATTATAGTTAGTTTATTATTGCATTTTCTTGTTAGTGTTTTACTTTTTAGTTTTATAGCCTTGGTATACCGCACTTATATCTATAGTTTTTTTCCAAATCTCCAAACTATTGTCGGAACCAGCCTTGGTGTTGGATTAGCTTCGACGATGATTAGTCTTTTTTGGCGTTATTTGATTGAAAAAGATGAACGGCTTAAACTGGAGGTTCAGAACCGTAACCTAGCAGTAGTTGAGGAACGGAATCGAATCGCCCGGGAGCTGCATGACTCAGTTTCGCAAAATCTCTTCGGGATAAGTTTGAATTTGAAGACTTTAAAGTATATTATGAAATCCGAGCCGGAAAAAGCGTTGGAAACCATTGATCAGCTTCAAGAGATGGTTGCTGACATCCAAACAGAAATGCGGTTGATGATTTATGAATTGCAACCGATCGCCTTGAGTGAAAAGGGTTTTTTTGAAGCCCTGGAAAATTTGACCGGCCTTTTTAAGGTGAGGTATAATTTTGAGATAAACTGTTATTTTACCGGGAATGAGCGGGAATTGGACAATAAGCGCCAGTTAACTCTTTATCGGGTAGTCCAGGAATCTTTAAACAATGTTGCCCGCCATGCTAGGGCCGGTAAAGTCAAGATCGTTCTGGAGGTTAATAATGGCCATGGCAAATTGACGATCCGGGATGACGGTAAGGGTTTTGAGTTGACGGAGTTAAACAATGAGAGCCATTTGGGAGTAAGAGGAATGCGGGAACGGGTGAGTGAAGTCGGTGGCGAATTTAGGATTGAATCGGCTCCCAATAAGGGGACAACGGTGATAGTACAGGTGTAAACTTGAAAAAGAAAAGTTGGAGACAATCTTTATTTTTTTGGTATGAAAAGGAATTGACTAAAAGAATTCAGGTCAAATCCTTTTTTTAAAAAATTACCCACCCCTCATTTTGATCTTTCTCCACCGGGGGAGAAACTAGTCGCGGTACGTTGTAGCATTTGAATTTGGTGCTGGTTGTTTTATTGACTGCTATGACAAAACCTTCGTTTCTCCAAATGTTGGGATAAAGCAAGAATGAGGGAACCTATTTTAACTTATGCTTCTTCTTCTCTTCTTCAGTCACCGATTCCGGATCAAGCTCATATTTAAGTATCGGACTATATTTATCTAGAATATAGTTTTCACTAGGAGCAACCGTTTGGTCATGAATCAAAGTCGGGGTAATCACAATCACAAACTCATCCTGAACCTCTTTCGTTGAGTAATTGGTAAATAATAAACCTATGATTGGAATATGCCCTAGAATCGGGATCTTCGATTTTGTTTTTTCTTTGCGGGTGTTCTTGAGACCGCTAATTACGATTGTTTCCCCGTCGTTGACCCGGATGGTGGTTTCGGTAGTTCTTTCAAATGTACTAGGAAGGTTTTGACCTTCGGCAGGATCTCCAAATTCGCTTATTTCCGGTTTTACTTCCATGGTAATTTGGTTATTAGCCGATACCCAAGGAGTAATGTTAATTCTTAAGCCTGATTCATAGGTTTTTACTGTATCTTCCTTGGTTGTAGTATTTGTCCCAGACGTCGTCGTTTGTGATGTTGTAACAGTATAACTCCTTTTGGTTGAAACATTAAATTTGGCGGGATATCCATTTAAGGTGGTTATTGTTGGATTAGCTACGATCCTTGCATTCCCATTTTCCAACAGAGCTTTTAAAGAACCAACTAACTGAGAAGAAGTGTTTTCATCTGCATTATTTGTAGTTGTAGGTTCAGTTAATGAAATACTACCATCCTTAGGTTGTATATCGAGTTTTTTCCCATTACTTAGCTTTATTATTCCGCTGGGTGGACTCCAGGTAAAACCTTTGGAGTAAGAGATTTGGACTACCTGGATATCAAATACAATCAAGGGGTTGACTTGATCAATCTTATCAATATAACTTTTAACCTGATAAATCAAATTTTGCGGACCCCTGACGACAATCGCGTTGGCTTCCTTCAAGACAATCAAGTCTGTCTTGGGAATCGAGGGTGGAATTAGTTTTAGAACATCCTCGGCTTTTAAGTACTTGATGCGGATTACCTCGGTATTGTCTTCGATGGAGGCCACATCAACCTGTTCCAGATAATCGGTGAAAAGTTGATGGACATTGGGTGGGCCGGTAACTATCAAAGCGTTTTTCTCCGGGAGTTGGACCACGTTTTGGCGCGGAAATACCGGCGGTAAGGAATTGAGCATTTGGTCGGCTTTCATATATTTGATTGGATAAATTTTTACCATAGCGAAGTCGCTGTTTTCCGGCCGGGCCACCAAGCCGTCGCCGATGAGATAAGTGTTGTCTACCAATTTATAAGTGAAAATCGTTCCTTTGAAAAGAAAATCCATGACTTGAGTAAAATTATATCCCTTAAGCCTGACATTGTTGACGGTCCAATTGACTTGGGCCAATACCACCAAGTTATGATCCGCTTTGCGGGCCATTTCGTCCAGGATCTGAGTCAATGGGGCGCTTTTGACATCCAGATTGAAAAGTTTGGTTTCCGGATCGTAAAAGATCCTGATGTTCTTGTTTTGGAGCGTATTGGTCCTGATGATGTAACTATCTGATTGCTTTTCAATGCTCCAACCTTGGTTTTCAAGAATCATTGAAAGTCCTTGAAACAAGGGGAGGTTTTGAAAATGAGCGGTAACATTGCCGCGAACATCCCGGTCCAACATAATATTTATACCTGATTGGCGGGCAATTTCTTTTGCTAAAACTGAAATATCAATCCCGTCGGCATCTACGGTAAGCAAATTGTCCTTAAAACGAATCCGATAAGTCCCATTTTGGCGAGCGATCCTCCAGGCGTCTCCTTCTTTGAAAAAGATAAGTCCGTTAGGTTCGCATAAAACTGCGAGACTATCGGGGATTGAAAGGTTTTGAAAAAAGATGGTAATATTTTGGTTTAGGCTTTGGTCAGGAACAATCGAAACACCGGTTTTTTCAGTAATTCCACGGCATAAAACGGGTAACGGGATATCCCGGGCATCGATGGTTAATAGCTTATCCTGATAGTTTACGGTAAATGAATACTGTACCGTAGATTTTTTGCGGACCATGGTGACTTGTCCGATTGTTTCGCCGATACAATTGGTTTGTGACATTATAGCATTGATTGCGTCTTCCAGCGGCGCGGGACCGATTACAATCGTTACTTTATCCTGAAGCTCCGGAGCGGGGACAAGATTGGCACCGCTTTTTTGGGAAACTGTTTCTAAAACGGTGGCAAGTTTGATTCTTCTCGCTTCCAGATATAACTTACCATTAGTATATTGAACATTTAAGACGGGATCTTCTATTGGTCTGATATAATAGACATTATCAGTTTTGGTATAAGTGAGACTATTGTTTTTAGTGATAATAGTCAAGGCTTCGGTAAAAGTAATTTTATTTAAACTAAGAGTCACTTTTCCCGATATATCGTTATCGACATAGATACTGACTCCTTCTTGACTGGCCAGGGATCGTAACACGTCCCGTATATCGGCGTTTTTAAAGTCAAGGTCGAATACACTCCCCACAGCCAAACCTTTAGCTATCGGAATGAATAACAAGACCAGTAATAATAAGGGGATAAATTTTTTATAAAACCGTTTCCTGTTCATCTTAAACTCCTGATAAAGCAATTATGGCATTTTTTTATTTTGATCCTTCTTATTTTATCTTAATTTTTCTGCAATGGCAATTATTTATTGATTTACTATTATATTCAAATGACTGATGGTGAGGCAAAATGACTCAAATTATCCAAATTTTCAAAGGTACAGTAGACAATCACCTTAAATTAAATTTTTGTTAATGAGGTTAAGTTGACAGGAAGAGTTTCGAAAATGGCAGGAAATTGGATAAAATTGACGAATTTTGCAATGACAGAAAAAGTATTCCTAATTTTTTTATTACTCTGTGTCTCAGTGTCTCCGTGGCTAAAAAAATAATTAGCCACAGAGACTCAGAGACACGGAGAAAACATTTTTAAGTAGGATGTACCTTTATGAAAAATCTTGCGGTTATCTGTTTTGAAAAAGGTTTTATTAATCAGGAGCAATTGGACGTCCTTCGTCAGTTGCACGATCGGGAGGCTATTTCCTGGGAGGATTTACTTTTAAACTCCGGATATATAGATGAGGAACAATTGGCCCAAGCGATCAGCGCAAAATTAGGGTTGGCTTATTGCCTTCCGTTGGAACTTAACCTGGATGTCAACATCTTAAAATTATTAAGTCCCAGACAAGCCGAGCGTTACCGGGCTATTCCGATCCGGCTGGAAGAGAACCGCCTTACTTTGGCGACTGATGATCCGCTAAACCTGGAATGGTTTGACCAACTAAGCGAATCATTGAGTTACCGGATTAAAATTGCGGTCGCTTCTGTGACCCAAATCACTGAAGCTTTGAAAAAGTATTATGGTTCTTCTTTGGAATCAGTGGCGGCAGTTTTGGAAGATTTGAACGAAACCGATTTAAACCAGTATCAAAGTTTGACTGAGAGTGATGTCAGTACCATAGCTCCTGAGTCTATGGTTAATGAGGCCCCGATTATCCGGTTGGTGAATACCATCATCAGTGGGGCGGTTAAGGCAGGGGCCAGCGATATCCACTTGGAGCCTTTTGAAGGGGAGATTAAACTGCGTTACAGGGTTGACGGCGTATTACAGGAGACCCACCCGCCGCCAAAGACGCTATATCCGGCGGTAGCCTCCCGGATTAAATTAATGGCCGGGATGGATATTACCGAACGGCGAATTCCTCAGGACGGCCGTATTAAAATTCGTATTGACCATCGAGATTTGGATCTACGGGTAGCCGTAGCCTCCACCTTGTATGGGGAAGGAATCGTAATGCGGATTTTAAACCGGGAAAGCATTATGTATGGTTTGGAAGAATTGGGTTTTTCAGCTGCAAACTTGCGTGAATTTTCCAAACTAATCGCTAAGCCCCATGGGATGATTTTGGTTACCGGTCCGACCGGCAGCGGTAAAACTACAACACTTTATGCTGCGTTGCAACGTCTGAATGATCCCAGCCGTAAAATCATTACCATTGAAGATCCGGTTGAATATCAACTGAAAGGCGTCAACCAGATGCAAGTTAACCCCAAAGTGAACTTCACTTTTGCTCAGGGGTTGAGGACCATTGTCCGGCACGATCCGGATATAATTTTGGTTGGAGAGATCCGGGACCGGGAAACAGCCGATGTGGCCATTCAATCGGCTTTAACCGGGCACTTGGTCCTGGCTACTTTACATACTAACGACGCGCCCAGTGCATTTACCAGATTAATCGATATGGGTGTTGAGGAATTTTTAGTGGCGTCAACGGTCCGAGGAGTTTTGGCCCAACGTTTGGTACGCCAGATTTGTCCCAATTGCTCTCAAAGTTACCGACCGACCGCCGCTGAGATGGAACTTACCGGTTTAACGGAAGATTTAAGCGGATTGCGGTACGGGATTGGCTGCGAAAAATGCAACTCTATCGGGTACCGAGGGCAAATAGGTTTGTTTGAATTATTGATCGCATCGGAAGAGATTGAGCGGTTAGTCATGGAAAGGGCCAATGCGGGACGAATACGTGAAGCCGCTACCCGCACGGGAATGACTACGTTACGGGAGGATGGTCTTGCAAAAGTAAAAGCTGGAATGACGACCCTTTCCGAAGTAATTCGGGTGACCAATGAATAATTAATAAAGATAACAATTAGCCACAGAGACGCGGAGGCACAGAGAATTAAGAAAGAAAGGAATTAATAAAATTTTGTTAATTTTTTAAGCGGAGGTAGTATTGGAGTATACTTATAAAGCGGCCAACGGAAGCGGTTTGATTGAAACCGGCCGAATTGAGGCGGCGTCCGTGGAAAAGATGATAGCGATACTTAAAACCAAAGGCTTATTTCCGTTAGAGATTAAGGAAGTCTCCGGAGCGGGTTTTAAGAAGTTAAAGAAGCGCTTTTCCCGAAAAGAAAGGCTGACATTCACCAGGCAACTGGCAGGCTTGTTAAGCTCAGGAATTGGTTTGGAAAAAGCTTTGGTGATCATTAACCGGCTTTCGTCCGGCCGGGAAATGAATGAAATAATCGGGCAGTTACAACGTTTGATTCAAGAAGGACATTCTTTCACGGCGGCCTTGGAGAAATTCCCACGCCATTTTACTCCATTATATATCAGTATGGTGAAGGCCGGCGAGGCTGGGGGATTGCTGCCGCAAGTCTTAACCAGACTAGTTCGTTATCAGGAAGAAGAACTTAACCTTAGGAACTTTATCATCAGCAGTCTTATTTACCCGATTATCTTAGGTGTATCAAACCTTGGAGTATTACTGATGTATATGGTTGTGGTGCTCCCAAAGTTTTTGCCGATCTTCGCCGAATTAGGTAATGATTTGCCGCTACTCACTAGAATAGTTATCTTTTGCGGGACTGGTTTGCAAAAGTTTTGGTGGTTGTTCTTAATAATCATAATCGGGTTTGTAGTTTGGTTTGGGAGATGGCTCAAGACTGAAAACGGCAGGTTGAAATATGATCGTCTGATTATTAAAGCACCTTTGTTGGGTAATATTTTAATTAAAATTGCTATGTCCAGAATGAGTCTATCTTTAAGCATGCTCTGCGGAAGTGGAGTGCCGTTGTTAACCGCATTGACGATCTCCGGGAGTGTTTCCGGCAATTTGGAATTAGACCGAGGGCTGCAAGAGGTTATTGGAGAAGTCAAACAAGGCAGCACTTTGGTAGCAAGTATGTCCAAAAAGTCAATCTTTCCGTTATTGGCCGTGGAGATGATTGGCGTTGGCGAAGAGAGCGGAAACCTTGAAGAAATGTTGGACCAAGTGTCTGCTACCTATGAGAACGAAGTCAAACAGTCCCTTGGTGTCTTTTTGGCGATTTTTGAGCCGGTTTTAATATTGTCCATGGTTGGAGTAATAGCGATTTTGGCAATTGGGATTTTAGTGCCAATCTTTAACTTGAATTCCCAAATCGATCCCATGGGTTAAGCATTATGATTAGTTCATTATATTATAGCCACAGAGACACAGAGAAGGAACAATAATTAGGAGGAATATGTTGTGTTTAAAGAAAAGAAGTCGGAACGGGGATATACCCTAATCGAAGTTTTGGCGGTGTTAACATTGTTGGCGGCCTTAATGACATTGGTAGCGCCGAATATCATTAAAGAACTCCAAAAAGGGCAGGTAAAGGCGGCTCGGGCTCAACTCCAAACTTTTAAAAATGTGCTTAATTCTTATTATTTGGACAATTCTTGTTATCCAACCACAGAACAAGGTTTGAGAGCACTAGTTGAAAAACCTTCGATCCCGCCGATTCCTGAAAACTGGAACGGACCATATTTGGAAGACAAAAAAATCCCCAGGGACCCTTGGGGAGAAGAATTGCGTTTCTTGTCACCTGGGATGCATAATCCCGATCAATACGACCTTTTTAGCTATGGGAACGATAAAAAAGAAGGCGGCGAAGGAAACGATGCCGATATTGGGAACTGGGAAGATTAAGATCTATGATCAGTTAGGATATACTTTGATTGAGATTTTAGCGGTCCTAATTTTACTGTGTTTAATCGGCTTATTAGCTTTCCCCCGTTTTTTTGGCGGTGAGGAAAAAGCGTATCTCAATCAAATCGGTAAACTGGTTCGGGTTGACCTTAATACGGTAAAAGAAGAAGCTTTCTGTGGTAAACAAGAGATTGTAGTCACGTTTTTTGAGAACGGTTATACATTTAACATCGGGGAAGTAGAAATTCGGCGGGTTTTTGATAAATTCCAATTTCATTGGAAAGCGCCCCTTGAAGCGGCCGAATTAACCGAACCGGTTGAATCAAGTGAAATAATTGAAGATAATAATGAAAATGAAACGGAACCTGAATCAGGCAATTTTGAATTAAGTTTTAACAATGACAGCGATCTTACTGAAACCAAACTCCATTGGACCACCAATCATTATCAGGGTAATATTCTGTTAAAAGCGGACGGAAGCGTGAGTTGGGATTATGAGCCAAAATAAACTTAAGTCCCAGGCCGGGATGACTTTACTTGAAGTAGTGCTGGCGCTTGCTTTAACGGGAGTATCAGCTACGGTTTTAGTCGCTTCCTTTATGCAGGCGACTCATACCAGGGATCAGTTGAATGGAAGAGTTACAGCCCAAATCCTAGGGGCCGGGAAATTGGCTGAACTGACCGGCGGGAGCGAATTGGGCAACTCCGGGACTTTTCCCGAACCCTATCAAAAGTTTAAATGGATAGCTAGGGAAGAGAAGACCGAGATCGGTCTTCACGTTGTATGGATAACGGTTGAATGGAGAAGAGGCAATGTTCTGTCTCAAAAAACTTTGGTCGGCTACCGGACGCCGGAGGAATAAACCAAGTTGAAATATTTGGTTAAAAGCATGAAGTTTAGATTGCAAAGTTTGTGTTTTAAAATTGCAAGCATCAAATTAATGGGCAACGAAACCGGAATGACCCTGGCCGAAGTAGTGGCGGCTTTGGGTTTGAGCGTCTTGTTGTTGGGGATGATGTCCCAATTTTTATTTAATGGAGCCAGTCTTTGGAGCAAAAATGATCAAGCCTATCGCAAACAGCACCAATTAAAATTTTTCTACCAGACTATCGCCAATGATCTGGAGAATGTCTTTACAGGCAGGTTTCTCCCGGAAGAACCGTTTAAAGGCGAGGAGTATCTATTGAACTGTTGGTGTGAAGAGAAAAACGGTTTAAAACAAATCGGATACCGTTACGACTTGCAAGAAAAGGCAGTCTGGCGCTCATCCGGGTATTGGGGTAGTCCTGTTGAAGAACGGAAATTATTTGGTGGAGTTACCGAATGGCGGTTTGAATATTTTGAACCTCAAAAAAGTAATTGGGTATTGTATTGGCAACCGTCAACCAAAACGGAAGTCCCTTCGTTGGTTAAAATCACCGCTAAATCGGATTTGGGAGTCATAGGGCCGGTTGTTATACCCATTAAGGTATGGCGGAATGAGGAAGAAGAATGAAAGATTCATTAAAAGACTGCCGCGGCTCGGTTTTGATCTTGGTTGCCTGGATCTTTGCGATAATGGGTGTAATCGCTGCCTTTATGCTTTACCGTTCCGAGTTGGAATGGGTGGCTGTGATTAATCTGGAGCGGAATAGCCAAGCGGGACGGTTGGCGGAGGAAGTTCTACAGGAGCGTTGTGCTTTATTACTCAAGGATGATACGGAAAATGACTGCACCACCGATATTTGGTTCGGCGAGAATGGCTATTTTCAAGATGAACGGGACGGTTATCAGATTACCGTTAAAATAGAGGATGAAAGCAGTAAACCTAACCTTAATTTATTGAACCAGGCTGAATTGGGATTAATGGGTTTGAGTGATGAACAAGCTGGCGCGCTACTTGACTGGATTGATATTGACAGCGATATCCGTCCGGAAGGGGCCGAGGTCGATTATTACCAGTCGTTGACCCCCGCTTATAAGCCCCGGGACGGATTTCTCTCCACCCTTCGGGAGGTTCTGGCTATTAAAGAAGGGCAAGAGATATACAGTATGGTTTCATCTTACTGCACGGTTTTTGGAAAATATAATATCAATATTTTGACTGAAACAGATTTGGAGAATTTATTACTATCGGCGGGTTTCGATAAAATGTGGGTGGAACGGATGGTCTCAGATGTTAAAAATTACCGGACAAGTAAAATTTTTAGTACTTACGATGATTTACGGCAATTGAGCGCAGTCAGCCTTGATAAATTGGATGAACTTCGGCCTTTGCTTACTTTAACCGGGGTTATGAATCTGAATCTCATCGATGAAAAAGGGTTGGAAACGGTACTCAAAAGGACCGGATATAATCAAGATCTGGCGGGGACTATCATTAAACGTCGTCAGGAACAACCATTTTCTGAAATTAATGAAGCCCAACATTTTTTTAATACCGGTGAGAAACCGTTAAAAGTCGAACAATATTTTACTACGGTTTCCACGATAATCCGTTATCAGATATGGCTTATCAAAGGAAATCATATTTACTATTTGGAGACGGTCCAAGAACGGGTCCCGGATAACGGTGCCGATAAGTGGCGGATCCGCCCGCTTTTCCGGTGTGTAATGCGTAACCGGGAAGCTCCGGATCTGCCGGAACCTCCCAGGACCGTAGTCGAAGATGGCGAGGATGCTGATGTCTAAAACAATAATTGCGGTTCATTTAGGTGAAATAAATTTCACGGCTGTCGAGATCAAGGTTAATAACGGCGGCGCCGAGATGCTCCGTTATACCATTCATCAACTTCCGGAATCCGGATTTTCCGGGGAATGGCTGGCGGGAATTTGGAAAAAGGAGTATTTTAGCCATACAAAGGTAATTGTTCTGCTGCCCCAAGACTTGGTAAGGTACAAAACCTTAACCCTTCCCAGCTTACCCGATGAACAACTCCGGGCCGGAGTCCGGCTGGAAATGGATAACTCCGAACCGGGAGCGGTTTACCGGATTACAAATGTTCAAAAAGGGGAGCAAAATACTTCGGTAAAACTGGCCTTGGTCAAAGACAACGAGTTGGAGTCTTATTTAAAACGATTTGTAACAGCGGGCTTGACTATCGAATGGGCCGGACTCAACCACCACGGACTCCAGAATTTTCTTGCATTCAATCTTGATTTTTTTGAGGGTTCCGGGGCGGATGTATATTTAACCTTAAACGAGAGTAGTTCCGAATTTGGAGCGCTCACTGATACGGAACTTCTTTTTCGGCGCACATTATTAATCGGGGGTAGGGATCTTAAAGAAGACCCTTCAGTGCACTTAACGGAACTCAGCAATGAAATTCGGCTTTCCCTGGCATCTTACCAAGCAACCAATAAAATGCCGTTACCGGAAAAAATTTGGCTTTTTGGAGAAACCAAACCTGAACAGGAGTGGCTGGATCATTTATCAACCACTTTTGGAGTCCGGTTTCAAGTATCCGATAAAACCAGGCTTTCCGGGGTAATTACCGGGAACCATACCTCCGAATTGGCCCCATTAATCGGTTTGGCTTTGGATGAAGCCTGGCTTTCCCGGAAAGATTGGCGTTTCAACACCAATGAACAGGCTCGCCGGGAAGACGCCCGCCTAAGGGTAATGATGGGAATTAAGGCCGGTTTGGCCGGGGCGCTATTGATTGGAGGATTATTACTGGGAACGCATGCCAAGACTGTTAGGGACCGAAAAAATACCGCCTGGCTCCACCAACAGAAAGCGTTCGTCGCCCAACTTCGCCGTGCTGAAAACGAGACCAACCGGAAGGTGGAACAAATAAAGACTTTGGAAGAATGGCTGGGCCGCCGGGGGCGCGAGTTGGAGTTTTTACGGGCGATTGAGGCATGTTTGCCGGAACAAACTCAGGTAAAGGACTTAATTATTGAGGACGGTATTATCAAAAGTTTATCTGGTTCAACCCGTTCCGTATCAACTCTTCTTGAAAAGCTGCAACGGACACCGGAATTAAAAACATTTAAACTAAAGGGGACTATTACTACCGATAAAAACGGGATGGAACTGTTTCAACTGGAAGGAAGATTTACCCCCGAGGAGAAGACGCCATGAAACTGAACAAACGAGAGCAGATTATCTGCCTGGCTGTAGGGATAGCAGTTGGCGGAATGCTCATCTTTAATATTATTTATCGAAACTTAGACCGTTTACAAACAACCGGTATTAACGCCGCCGACTTGGAAGAAACCCGCCGTTTGCTAAGATCGGAACGGAATATCATGGCCCGGCGCCAGGCTGCGGATAAAGCCCTTATCACGCTTCAGGGCCGGTTTTTAGATGCAACTGATCCGGAAAAGGCCAAAATCGAATTATTGAAAGAGGTAGAAACACTTATTAATACGGTGGGACTGACGGTTGAGCAAAAAAACCTGATCCAGCTAGAGCCGAATATCATCGGGGTAGCCATCGAAGGGAACTCGGAACCGGCTGTGTTGATTAGATTTTTACACGCGACGACCGTTACCCGTTTGGGACTTAATATAAAACGTTTTCAGGCCCATGTCAATGAGAAAACCAAACAATTAAAATACCAGATAATACTTGATCTGTTACTGGTGGAGAAGAAGGTAGACCAATGAAACAAACGCGGCTACTTTGGATCGTAATCTATTCAATTACGGCCTTAATCTTCGGTTGGGCGTTATTTAACAGAATTAGGGCAGCCAATTATCAACCGGCAACCCCGGCGTCGGCCCCGTTGAATAAATTCGACTTTCAGGCGCCTGCAAAGGAATATCAACTCTCGCGGTATGAAGCTTTGCTGGCGGGTGGTCTCTTTTTTGAAAAAATTTCGATGGCGACGGTTCCTGTAATACAGAGCGAGTTTCACTCACGGCTGGTGGTCTATGGTTTGGTAAAGGGAAAAGGCGGCCGAGCTATTGTGGGGCTGGAAGGAGATTCGAGCCAGGAGACGTGGATCGTGAGACCGGGTTCGGTTGTGGAGAATGAGACGATTGTGGGGATAGGAAACGACTATATTGAGGTGCGGAATGGAAGCGGGACAGGGAAGGTGTTTTTGAGGAAGTAGGAGGTTTGAGCGTCAGGCATAAGGCCATTAGTTTCTATAGATAAGAAATTTTGATTATGAGCGAAGCGAATAAAACCACATGCTATACGTGGGAGAATAGAAAAGGTAACGACGTTGTATGTCTGAATGTAAGTATTTTATTTGTGAAGAAAGGGATGGTTCAGTGGGTTTTGCCAAATTGGCTGATGCTCCGTGAAAAGGGGCACATTGCTGCGTTGCTTGGTCTCGAAATTTGTTGAGTCAGGGATGCTTGCAGATCGTTTTTACAAACTTAAACCGTGTTTGTAAAAACGACTGCTTGATACTCACCGTACATCAAGTACGCCTCCGTTCCTTGCTCCCGGCGCGCCTTGCACTCTGTACCCAGGATGGGTACGGGTCGTGGAGTACATGGATGTACGGGAACGACGATCCCCTTTTGACGAAGCGAATGAATAACTGAAAGTTCAGCCAATTCGGCAATGATGCAGGAATGTTTGCAGATCGTTTTTACAAACTTGAATCATGTTTGTGAAAACGACTGCTTGGCAAGGGTTTCACCCCAGCGCGCTTGGGTCAATTGCGCTGGATCTCGGGTACCGACTAAGTGGCTAGAATGATAATTTGGATATATTTGATTTATATAATCAACGTGACACTTTTAGGTGTAGTAAGTGAAAGGCCTTTATAGTCAAGCCACCCACTATGCCATAGTTATAAATTTTATAGACTGAATTGTGTTATGAAACCGCCTTTATACCAGGTTTAAACGGTTTAAATTAATTTCTTTTCAGGTTTTTAATTTGATTGCAGACCATCAATGGATATCTCTTTAACCAAACCCCCTGAGGCGGAGAAACTGCCTTCCGCAATCCATTCATTCTCAAAATATCCTGACTTGCTAAGTTTCACCAAGCCACCAGTATCCAAAGTCCGGACATTGGTAAAGGTGAAGGCTATGTCCCTTGAAGCACCGAGGTGGTATTTACTTACTCCAATCCCGTTCAATAATGGGTGCGGGAACATATAAATGCTTGGGTCGGCGCTTTGACTGTTTTGCAAAGTCATCGTTTCGCCAAGAGTGTAGGGACTAGGTGACCAACTGGTAAGCAATCCTTCTTTAAAAGCGATGGTCAGCAGGGGCGGAAAGATCGGGTCGTTAAGGTGCACGAAAGTCATTTCCGCATAGACTTTCCACATATGAAGATATTGGGAACCAATAAAAAATACTTGATAGCTATGGGTTTCCGCTTTAAGATCCAAACGGGATAAAAATGTTACCGTCCCGCCGATCCCGTTATTATTTAAATCCACCATTAGGTCGATTTCTGCGCCGCTTTTGATATAATTTTTACCACCGCTAAAAGTTGGTCCGTTGTAATAAGTATCCGAGGCAAAGCTGAAGTTGGTGGTAGGAATTTCACCAGCGAAAGATAAGGACGGGATTAGTAATAATACTAAAAGTAATGCGAATAAAAATAGGGATTTTTTCATCGGACAGAACCTCCTTTTTTTATTGATACGGCGGTTTCATAATTTAAAACATAATCCAATTGTACAACCATTATAACATGGATAAAACGGAGGCTTTGTCGAATTTAGTAACTTTTTCTAGCTTTTGGAAAGCATTTTTAGCTTTGTTTAATTACCCGCTCCTTGGTTGATTGGCACGCTACTATTTTCAAAAATGCTTCTTCATATTGTTGGCGCTCGTTACCGCCGGATTTCCATTTTCGATCGAGTTTTTTTAGGTACCGGTTGACTTTGTTATTCCCTGGTTTTTCGGATTTTTGCATTTCCAGCTGATTTAAACTAAGAATGAATTGACGTAAGCAATCGTTCATTGGGTTACCTCCAACTTATAAATTTAATTCAATCGTTAGTTAGCTTATATATATTTTTGGCTGATTATTGTAACTTAATACGATATCGATTATCAACAATTTATCGAGTTAATAGTTTCTCCTTAATAATAAATGTTTTCCATCTTAAGAATTAGTTTGAAAAAACCGAATTATTTATTAATAATATTACATACAAATTCTATGGAAGAAGATTATGAATGCTAACAAACAGTTTGAGGTCGATTGGCCCCGATTTTTAGACTTGCCTAAAAATAATGCCGTCGTTTTCCGGGTTGATTCTTCAGCCGCAATCGGCGCCGGGCATGTTATGCGCTGTTTGACCTTGGCGGAGGAGCTTCGGGAAAGATGCCCAAAGATAACTTTTATTTGTCGCGAGTTACTCGGTAGTATAATAGATTTGATCGAAATCCGAAGGTTTCCGGTTTTTAGGTTAGTATTGAAACCGGGAAATGACCAATGGCGAATTGACGCCCAGTTAACTAAAGATATTCTACTGCAACACAAATTAGAACCGGACTGGCTGGTAGTGGACCATTACGGTTTGGACAAACGATGGGAGTCTGTACTAAGGCCTATGGTTAAACGAATTATGTGCATTGACGATCTGGCCGACCGGGTGCATGATTGTGATTTACTATTAGACCAGAATTACTATAAAAATATGAATTTTCGTTACAAAGGTCTAGTCCCGGGAAATTCCCAGCAATTATTAGGCCCGAAATATGCCCTGCTCAGGCAGGAATTTAAAGCAGCCCGGCAAAATCTTAAAAAACGTGATGGAACGGTTAAACGGATATTGGTCTTTTATGGGGGAAGCGACCCCACCAATGAAACTGCCAAAGCTTTAAAAGCCATTAATATATTAAACCGGCCCGATATTGCAGTGGATGTAGTGGTTGGGACTGGGAATCCGAATCGGGAAAAGATAAAAGAAATCTGCTCCGGAATGGCCAATACTTTTTTTCATTGCCAGGTTGAGAATATGGCGGAGTTAATGGCCCGAGCCGATCTGGCCCTTGGGGCCGGAGGGACGGCAACTTGGGAACGGTGTTATCTGGGATTGCCGGCTTTGGTGACAATAGTGGCGGAGAACCAGCGGGAGACGGTGGAGGTTTTGGCGGGAGATGGAGTAATATCGGATTTGGGGTGGCACAGCGATGTTAGTGTAGGCACGCTGGTGGAATCGGTAAAGGCTTTGTTGAATAATTCCGAACAAATGGCGGGGATGGCTCGGCAAGGGTTGGCGTTATTTGAAGGTTGAGTGGGGGAAGGTATCATAATTATGGATATCAAGTAAACTCAAGTAGTTGAAACCAACTCACCTGCCGCTCCCTGTCAAAAGGAGAAGGAACGTAGACAGGATTAACAGGATTAACACTGATTAATAAAAAATCAAACAATAAGCAGCTGAGTATTAATAGTGGTAGCAATAAATTGAATAGGTTTACAAGAAATCCCGTAAATCCGTGTAAATCCTGTCAAAAAGAGAAGGAACTTAGACAGGATTAACGGGATTAACACTGATTAATAAAAAATCAAACAATAAGCAGCTGAGTATCATAGTGGTAGCAATAAATCGAATAGGGTTACAAGAAATCCAATGAATCCGTGTAAATCCTGTCAAAAAGAAGAATTATTTAGACAGGATTTACACGGATTTATAAGATAATCATTGAGGAAATGGCCTTAATAAAACTGACTAAAAATTAAGCAGGAATTCGTAATCCGATCCCGAATATTGGAAATTGAGGTGATCGGTTTTTGGAAGATCAGAAAGTAATGGATCTATTGAAAACCTTGGTGGATGGGATTAATAAACGTTTCGATGAAATTGACAACCGTTTTATAGCGATTGATAAGCGGTTTGACGAAATGGACAAACGTTTTGACGCAATGGATTTACGTTTCGACAAGCTGGAACAGCGGGTTGACAAGTTAGAGCAAAGATTTGATAAATTAGAGGATAGATTCGATAAATTTGAACAGCGATTTGATAAGTTCGAAGCCCAAAACAAGCTGGAGCATCAGCAATTGATGCAGGCCATTCATGAAATTGATAATAGCAGGTTCGAGATTAGGCGGGTTCAATGATAAAAGAAGTTATTTTTTAAGATTAAAGAGCGATTAGGTTCGCTTTTTTTATTGCCTTGAATTAATGTTAACCGTAATTTCCCTATTACAAAAGGCAATCGGACTGCCGATATACTAAGTGTCCTTTCGTTTTAATGTTTTAATTAATCAGTTTTAATAGTGTTCTATTTTGAGAGGCAAAGTATTGGAGAAGCGGGTGAGTAGGGATAAGTATGAACAAATATGCCGTTATAATGGCCGGTGGGGGTGGGAGCCGTTTTTGGCCCTTAAGCCGCAAAAATACTCCCAAACAGTTTCTAAACCTTAGTGGTAATGATGCCATGATAAATGAAACCATTAAAAGGTATGAGGGAGTTATTCCTTTAGAAAATACGTTTATTGTTACTAATAAATCTCAAAGGGAAATGGTTGAAAGTGTCTTACTCAAACAAGTCCCGTTTGAGAATATTTTAATTGAGCCACAGGCTAAAAATACAGCGCCTTGTATTCTTTATGCTGCCTTAGTTTTAATGAAAAAGTTCGGTGACGGAGTTATGTGTGTGTTTCCATCGGACCATTATATTACCGATGAAAATAGATTTAAGGCCATATTGGAAAAGGCAATCCAGGTGGCCTGTGATACTGAAAGAATTATTACTATCGGCATCAAACCTACCTTTCCTTCAACCGGATATGGTTATATTAATTGTAATCCAAATCAGGACCCAAATAATGGAACACATGAAGTGCTTGAATTCGTAGAAAAACCGGATTTTGAAACGGCTAAAGTATACCTAGAATCCGGGAATTACTTATGGAACAGCGGAATGTTTGTTTGGAAGACTTCGGTTATTATTGAAAACTTTAAGCGGTTTCTACCCCGTATTTACGAACGTATGCAAGACTATTACCAGCATATGAACGATGATAATCAAAAGATAATTTTAGAAGAAATTTATACCGCTTTACCAAATATCTCTATCGATTTTGGTATTTTGGAACGTTCAACCGAGGTAACGGTGATTCCCGGAGATTTCGGATGGAGTGATATCGGTAGCTGGGATGCTTTGGGGGCTGTTTTTCCACCGGATGAGAATGGTAATATTATCAAAGCGGACCATGTTGGGATAAGTACTAATAATTCTGTAATTTATGGTAATGGTAGATTGCTTGCTACGGTTGGTGTTGAAGGTCTAATAGTTGTGGAAACTGATGACGCTATTTTGGTTTGTCGTAAAGATAAGGCCCAGGATGTTAAAAAAGTAGTTGAGCTCTTGGAAAGAGATGGAAGGGTTGAATTATTGTAATTAATTGGAATGTATCTGATTAGTTTCTAACCGTGAATGAGAGGATGAGATTTGATTGAAAAAAAAAGCCCTAATCACCGGAATAACCGGCCAAGACGGTTCTTATCTGACAGAATTTTTATTAAGCAAGGGGTATGAAGTCCATGGTATGATCAGGCGGGCCAGCAGTTTTAATACTAAGAGGATCGATCATTTGTTTGAAGATCCTCAGATTGGCGGGAAAAGTCTATTTCTATATCACGGAGATTTAACGGATTCGAGCAATATTAATCGATTAATTGAAAAAATCCAACCAGATGAGATTTATAATTTGGGAGCCCAAAGCCATGTATTGGTTTCTTTTGAAGTTCCTGAATATACGGCTGAGACTGACGCGTTGGGAACTTTACGACTGCTTGACGCTATTAAGGAACAAGGTTTAAAGTGTAGATATTATCAAGCCTCAACCTCTGAATTATATGGTGGGATACCGGGAACAGCCCCTCAAAATGAAAAAACGCCCTTTACACCGCGAAGCCCTTATGGAGCGGCAAAACTTTACGCTTATTGGATTACGGTAAATTATCGGGAGGCGTATCAGTTATTCGCCTGTAACGGTATTCTATTTAACCACGAATCGCCTCGACGGGGAGAAACTTTTGTAACCAGGAAAATTACAAAGGCAGTAGCGAATATAATTAGTGGAAAACAAGAGCGGTTAACTTTAGGAAATTTGGATGCCAAACGGGATTGGGGCTTTGCCGGAGATTACGTTGAAGGTATGTGGCTCATGCTTCAACAGGACAAAGCGGATGATTATGTATTAGCTACCGGAGAGACGCATACTGTTAAAGAATTTGTGGAAATGGCTTTTGAAGAGGTAGATATTGAGCTTGTCTGGAAGGGAACTGGTGTTGAAGAGAAAGGATATCATAAAGAAACCGGCCGGTTATTAGTTGATATTAACGCACGTTATTTCAGGCCTACCGAGGTTGATTTACTTCTCGGTGACCCGGGAAAGGCGGAAAAAACGCTTGGGTGGAAACGTAAAGTCAGCTTTAAGGAATTAGTTACGATGATGGTAAAGGCGGATTTAGAAGAAGTTAAGTCTAGAAAAAGGCAATGATTTGTCCAAGAGGGAGATTGAAATAAAGCATGAACCATGATGCCTTAATATATGTGGCCGGTCATACCGGTTTAGTAGGATCAGCCATCATCAGGAGATTAGAACAAGAAGGTTATAAACGAATTATTGTAAAATCCTCCACTGAACTGGATTTACGTAATCAACAAGATGTGGAAGAGTTTTTTAAAAAACACCAACCGGGATATGTGTTTCTGGCCGCCGCCAAAGTAGGTGGGATCAACGCCAATAATAATTATCCGGCTGAATTTATCTATAATAATTTAATGATTCAGACTAATATAATTGAAGCGGCTTACCGTCAGAGAGTAAAAAAACTTTTATTTTTAGGGAGCTCGTGTATTTATCCCAAATTTGCCAAACAACCAATTAAAGAGGAATATCTTTTAACGGGAGAGTTGGAGCCCACCAATGATGCATATGCCATTGCTAAAATAGCCGGAATTAAAATGTGCCAGTCATATCATAAACAATACGGTGCTAATTTTATCTCGGTGATGCCGACCAACCTTTACGGGCCATATGATAATTTTGACTTGGAAACAGCTCATGTGCTTCCCACATTGATACGAAAGTTTCATGAAGCAAAAATCAATAATCGGCCCGAGGTTATTGTGTGGGGAACCGGTAAAGTCAGAAGAGAGTTTTTACATGTGGATGACTTGGCCGATGCATTGGTGTTTTTGATAAACAACTATGATAATGATCAGATTATTAATATTGGAGTGGGTGAAGACATTTCAATAATCGAATTAGCCCGATTAATCAAGAAAATAACAGGTTATCAAGGTGAAATTGTGTTTGATAAAACCAAACCGGACGGAACACCCAGGAAGTTATTAAGTGTTTCAAAGCTCAATGGGTTGGGGTGGAAGGCAAGGATTGGGTTGGAAGACGGGATTCGAAGCACTTATGAATGGTTTAAATTAAATGGTTGAAAATAATTTATGAATCAAGGAAAATATGTTGCAATAGACCAATATACATTTAAAAAGTGTATTGCAACATATATTAATAAAATGCAAATTTAAGTAACGGAGGGAACTGATAGTGGACCATTTGGAACGTTTGGAAAATAAAAGTGTGCACCTGTTAAGGGAAGCCTATAGTAGTTTTAAAAACCTTTGCATGCTTTGGTCAATCGGAAAAGACAGTACGGTGCTGTTGTGGCTGGCCCGAAAAGCTTTTTTCGGACATGTTCCCATTCCTCTAGTGCACATCGATACCAAATACAAAATTGCGGAAATGATCGAATACCGGGACAAGTTGGCGCTTCAATGGAAACTGGATATGATATACGGGATCAACAGCGACGCTTTGAGTAACAAACAAACCTTTCCTGATCAAAAGGTCACCCGGATTGAATGTTGCAAAAATTTGAAAACTGAAGCCTTAAAGCGGACCTTAAGCGGGGAATGGCCGAGGTACCGTTTGAATCATGATACCGGCAAATACGAAATCGATAAGAACACCGAACCTTTTACCGGGGTCATTGTTGGCGTCCGAGCGGATGAAGAGGGAAGCCGTTCCAAGGAAAGATACTTTTCGCCGCGGGACCGGGAGAATAACTGGGACATTGGAGACCAGCCTCCGGAGTTTTGGAACCAGTACAAAACAGACTTCGCCCCCGGCACTCATGTCAGGATTCATCCTTTACTGGATTGGACCGAGGTGGATATTTGGGAGTATATCCGTAAAGAAAGTATTCCGGTGGTTTCACTATACTTCGATCAAGGCGACGGAAAAAGATATCGATCATTGGGATGCGCTCCTTGCACCAATCCGGTTGAATCGGACGCTAAAAATATCGATCAAATTATCGAAGAGCTAAAAACCGGTAAATTCGCCAATATCGCCGAACGCTCCGGACGGGCCCAAGACAAAGAAGACGGCGGAGGGCTGGAAGAGCTGAGGAAAGACGGATATATGTAGAGTTGAGAGGTTTTTGAGAGTTATGAGTTTAGAGTTTAGAGTGGAGAGTTAAATGTAAAAGATTGGGAAGTGTTTATGGTATGGGTAAGGAAGGAAGTATAGTTTATCAAAAAGCCTTTGATTTTGCTGTTTGTATAGTTCGATTCTATCAATTATTGTGTAATGAGAAAGAATATGTTTTATCAAAGCAAATATAAGATCAGGCACTGCTATCGGAGCTAATGTGCGTGAAGCTTTACATGGACAATCACATAAAGATTTTATTGCTAAAATGTATATTACTCTTAAAGAAGCCGGAGAAACGGAATATTGGCTCGATTTGTTACTTGCTACGGAAATTGTTAATCAACAAGACGTTAGTGAGTTGAAAATAGCTAATAAGGAATTAATTAGAATGTTGAATTCGATTATAATGACTAGTAAACATCACCTAAAAAATAGTTAAACTAAATCATTATTCGAGGTAAAAGTGCAATGAGCAAAGATGTAAAACAACTCTTAACTTTAAACTCAGAAATCTTAACTGATAACGTCGAAGACATGAACATAGTCATCGTCGGCCATGTGGACCACGGTAAGAGTACGATTATCGGTCGGTTGCTTGCCGATACCAATTCACTGCCGGAAGGAAAGTTGGAACAGGTCCAGGAACGTTGCCGGCGGAATTCGAAGCCCTTTGAGTATGCTTTTTTGCTGGATGCTTTAAAAGATGAACAGGCACAGGGGATTACTATTGACTCGGCCCGCTGCTTTTTTAAGACGTCCAAACGGAATTACATCATTATCGATGCTCCGGGGCATATTGAGTTTTTAAAGAATATGGTGACGGGAGCCGCCAGAGCTGAGGCCGCGCTTTTAGTAATCGACGCCAACGAAGGGATCAGAGAAAACACCAAACGCCACGGTTACCTATTGTCAATGCTCGGGATCAAGCAAATCTCGGTTTTGGTTAATAAAATGGATCTGGTAGGTTACGAACAGGCGGTCTTTGATAAAATTGTCTCCGAGTATACCGGGTTTTTAAAACAAATTAACGTCATCCCGGCCTCCTTTATTCCGGTTAGCGGTATGCAAGGGGACAACATCGCCTTAAAATCGGAAAAAATGAGCTGGTACCGGGGTGGAACGGTTCTTGAGGAGCTAGACAGCTTCAAATCCGAACCGCTTCCGGAGGAAAAACCGTTTCGGATGCCGGTCCAAGATGTCTACAAATTTACCAGGGGTGGAGACGACCGGAGAATTATCGTCGGAACGATTGAATCCGGGCGGATTCAAGTCGGAGACGAAGTTGTCATTTATCCATCGGGTAAAAAGAGCCGTGTCAACTCGATTGAGGCTTTCAACCGGGAGAAACCGGAAACAATCGGAGCAGGTTGGGCGGCGGGATTCACTTTGACCGAACAAGTTTATGTTAAAAGAGGCGATCTGGTTACAGTTACCGGACAAGCCCAGCCACAGACCACTTCCAGGATAAAAGTAAATTTGTTTTGGCTGGGTAAAGAACCGATGACGCTTAAAAAAGAATATTCGTTAAAGTTGGGCACAGCAAAGATCGGTGTTAAAATCGAGTCGATCTTAAATGTCCTTGACGCCTCGACCTTAACAGCGGAAAAAAAGGATCTAATCGGCAGGCATGATGTGGCGGAGTGTATCTTAAATACCGAAAAGGCGGTCGCCTTTGACTTGGCCTATAAGCTTGCCAATACCAGCCGGTTTGTAATTGTCGACAATTATGAGATTTGCGGCGGGGGAATTATTATTGAAGCTTTAAACGACAAGCAAAGCCGGGTACGGGAACAGGTATTGCTCCGGAATTATAAATGGGAAACAAGCGCTATCGCTCCCGGAGAAAGGGCGGAACGGTACAACCAGCGTTCAACCCTGATTTTACTCACCGGACCCAAAGGGGCAGGGCGAAAAGCGATTGCTAAAACACTGGAAAAAAGGCTTTTTAATGACGGTAGGGTTGTCTATTTTCTGGGAATCGGCAGCTTGCTTTATGGGGTAGATGCTGATATAAAAAGCATCAGTAAAAGCAATCACCGGGAAGAGCATCTGCGGCGATTGGCAGAAGTCTCCCACATTTTATTGGACGCAGGCGCGATTTTAATTGTAACTGCGGTCAATTTAACTCAGGAAGATTTGGAGATTATTAAAACTGTTGTAGATAGTGAGCGGATTGAAACCGTTTGGATTGGTGAAAATGTAACTACCGATATTTTCTACGATCTGCATATTCCGGTTTATGAATCATATGAAAAAGCAGCAATAATCATTAAAGAAATGCTTCAGGAACGGGGAATTATTTTTAAACCATGGTAAACGGAGATAAGATGAATAAAGAGGCCAACATTATCTGGCATGAGGGTTCGGTTGCCTATCCGGACCGATGTAAACTTTTAGGCCAAAAGGGATTGGTGGTCTGGTTTACCGGCCTTTCCGGGTCCGGTAAATCAACAATCGCGGTAGCACTCGAAAAGCGTTTGTATGAAATGGAACGGGTAGTTTATCGCTTGGACGGCGATAATATCCGTCACGGACTAAACTCGGATCTGGGTTTTTCGGAAACGGATCGTAATGAAAATATCCGAAGAATTACTGAGGTGGCGGTTTTATTTAAAGACGCCGGTTTAATAACCCTCGTCAGTTTTATCTCTCCGTACCGCCAAATGAGGGAAGAAGCCAGGGAAAAAATTGGCGAAGAAGCTTTTATCGAAGTCTATGTCAAAGCCGATTTGGAAACTTGCCGAAAACGGGACCCGAAAGGTTTTTACGCCAAAGCCGGAAAGGGTGAGATCCAGTCATTCACAGGACTTTCCGATCCCTACGAGGAAGCTGAGAATCCCGATTTAGTAGTGGATACAACTCAAATAAGTGTTGAAGCTGCCGTTAATGCTGTTTTGAAAGCAATTAAAGAAAAAGGGATTGATTTGGACCAAAAAATAGTATAAATTATTTATTGTAAAAGTCGATAAACTATATAGAGAATGTTTGGTTTAGAGTTTAGAGTAGACAGTTCCGTACATCGGGTTTTATATTCGTACTTATGTCTTATATCGTAGTTTTGAAGTAAAGGTGAATGTGTGATGCGGCTTACTAAGAAGAGCGAATATGCTTTACTGGCTTTGATTGATTTGGCTGAAAACTCAGAAGATTCTTTGTTAAGGATTGAAGAAATTGCCGCTCGGAAAAACATACCCAAGAAATATCTGGAACAGATTTTGTTGCATTTAAAGACCTCGGGTTATGTTAAAAGCATCCGGGGAGTCAACGGTGGCTATAAACTGGCCAAACCGGCCCGGCAAATCAATTTGGCGGAGATAATCAGATTGTTTGATGGGGCATTGGCGCCGGTTGAATCGGTTAGTCAATATTTTTACGAACCGTCGCCTATCGAGCAGGTTCCAAAATTGGTGACGGTTTTCCGGGAGATCCGGGATTATATCGCAAAGAGAATGGAACAGATTACGATTGCTGATCTTATTATGAGCGAAGCGAACAAAACCCCACGCTAGGCGTGGAAGTCTAAAAAGGTTATGCCTATGAATGTATGGATTTAAGTGTTTCGAAAGTGAAAGAGTGGGCTGTTAAGTGGGTTTTGCCGAATTGGCTGATGTGTTGTGAAAAGCGGCACATTGCTGCGTCGTTCGGTCGCTCCGGTCCTCAGCGTACACAAGTACGCTTCCGGTTCTCGCTCGGTCACTTCTTGCACTATACCACTTTTGACAACACGAATGTCATACTGAAAGCTCAGCCAATTCGGCAAGGGGGCACCCCAGCGCGTTAGGGCGGTAGCGCTGGTTCTTGGGTACTAACCAAGTGGTGAAAATGAAAATCAGGAGAATCTCGATTATTACAATTTAAGAAATACTTTTAGTTATGGCAGATATCAGGCCTTTATAGGGCTAGTCAAGCCACCTGCTATGCGAGTGGTCATGACTTAACTGCTTCTAATTTATTAAATGTATTTAATAAACCAATAACAACTTTAGGGGGGTGTTATATTTTTAATCTCTATATTATAGATAGACAATATAGTAATTAATTATTTTTTTAAAAAGCAATTTTATTAATTACCTGTATTCTAATAGTGGATATGGACTTTAAAAATATTTAAAAAGGGAGAGATTGTAATGGATATCAATATTTTTACCTTTATAGTAGTCGGTTTTTTGGCCCAAATGATCGATGGGGCGCTCGGGATGGCTTACGGGGTTAGTTCGACTTCCTTTCTGCTTTTTGCCGGTGTTCCACCGGTAACGGCCAGCGCCAGCGTTCATATGGCCGAGGTTTTTACTACTTTTGTCTCCGGGATTTCCCACTTTAGTTTCAAAAATATCGACAAGAATTTATTAAAGAGATTAGTTATCCCTGGAGTAGTCGGCGGCATAATCGGAGCGTATATCCTCACCAGTGTTTCGGGAAAAGCCATTAAACCTTATATGAATGTTTACTTAGTCATTATGGGCAGTATCATTATCTATAAAGCGTTTAAAAAAATCGCTTTTAAGGAAAGTTCGGTCAAACGTACTTGGGGGTTGGGCCTGGCTGGAGGCTTTTTTGACGCCATCGGCGGCGGCGGTTGGGGACCGATTGTAACCTCCAGTTTGGTAGCTGATGGGCACCACCCGCGGTTTGCAATCGGTACCGTCAATATAGCCGAATTTTTCGTAACTCTGGCCCAAGCGGTTACCTTTGTGACTTTTCTTGGTGTGATGCAACAGGGACAAGCAGTGCTTGGTTTGGCTATCGGCGGAGTGATTGCCGCTCCTTTGGCGGCCTTTCTTTGTAAAAGAATGCCAACCAAAGTATTGATGGTAATGGTTGGGGTGTTGATTGTGTTTTTGAATGCTAGGGAATTGGTGTTGTTGGTGCTGAAGTGAAGAAATGAACCAGTAATTCCAAAACAGTTACGGTCTCCCCCAAATTTCAGGTAGTAATTCCTTGCTGTTGGTACACTTCAATTTGCACTTGTCGTAATTTTTTCTTTTTGGGTGAAGGAATTACCGGAAAATTGTAGAAATAATTATTATTATATTAATAGTTGGCCGTTTTAAAAAAGGAGGTTTATATCCGTGACCGACCGGGAATTATTAGAACTAATTGTTCAGAAAGTTACCAAGATGGATGGGGATATAAACGAGATCAAGAGCGATATCAAGGAGCTTAAACTAAAGCAACAGCACATGGAAACAAAACTGGGCGCCATAGCGGAGCAAACGGCCCAATTAACCGAATTTCGAACGGAAGTTGTTTCCCGGTTGGATTCAAACGCGGAGATCCAGAAATCTCTATTAGAGATGTATGGAGGACATGAAGCGGAAATTCGCGCCCTCCGGCGGAGGCCGGTTTAATATCAATATAGGTTCAACTATTTGGAGCGACTGGGTTCGCTCTTTTTATTTCGCTTGTTTTACAAATACCGCCCTTGACTCGGGATTAAGTTTAATTATCTCACCTTCGATGGTATCCAACCGGTTGTTTATTTTAACTAGGGTTGGTTTTACCATATCCATGTCCTCGATTAGGCCATCGACTTTTAACTCAAGACCATCGACTTTTCTTTCAAGACCACCGACTTTTAACTCTAGATTATCAAATCTTCGTTCGAGGCCGTCGACTTTTTGATTTACCTCGGAAATCTGTCTTTGAACAATATCTAAACCTTCCCCAAAGGTCCTAAACCGGGAAGATAAATCTTCAAGTAAAACTGCGACTTTGTTATCATCCATAGCATTGCCCCCATTCGATCATATTGATATTTTCCACATTCGGATTCTGAATTCCTTCTAGGTTAAATTATTGATTTTTAAAATCCGTATCCCATATCTTGTCAAAATAATATTTTTTATAGACAGGATTTACACGGATTTACTGGATTTCTTTTTTTAATCCCGCCAGTCATTTTAAAAGATAATAGCCTATGTCTGTGAAAATTATTATTGAAAAATCCGTGTTCATCCGTGTTAATCCTAAAACAAGGGGTTAAATAGGATTAACAGGATTTGGATAATAGCTTCATTATTATCAACAACCTTCTAATATATATGTTGAAAAAAGTTTTGAGTAAAACATTCACATCCCAAATACCGGATGTGAATGCCGAAATTATTGAACTTTTTTCAATATATGAATCATGAAAATATGTCGCAATAATCCACGCTTATCCAAGAAATTTATTGCGACATATTTAGAACTCAATTGTATTTTTTGGTCCTGGTTTTGCCGGGATAGGTTGAACTAAATTATCCGAATACCCTTTCACATCCCTGAAGCCGGATGTGAAAGGGTAAATTAGCGAAATCAGTTCATCTTATGAATCAAGGAAATATGTCGCTTTTTATGTGTTCGGAAAATTTAGTGCGACATATAGATGATGAATGTACAAAGAGTTGGCAATATTATTACTGGGAATATTATGGTATAATGAATTAAAAGATAAAACAAATAAAAGCTAGGAGTAAAACATGTACAGATTAGTTGAAGCCATATATAAGAATGGTGAATTTATATTAACCGAAAAACTAAATTCAAAATTTGAAGGTAAAAAATTAAAATTAATAGTTTTGGTTAATGACGAGATGCAAGAATCCAAAAAAAAGAAATTTTTGAATTTTGTAAATAGCCATACTTACAAGTTACCTGATGGTTATAGTTTTAACCGGGAGGAACTATATCGAAGATGATGGTTTTCCTTGATACTAATCTATGGGTTTATTTATATTCTCAATCACCTCAAGATAAGCACCAAATAGTAAGGGATTTAGTCAATGCTCACTTTGAGGAAATTATTATTAGTACTCAAATTATGGGTGAATTATATAATGTTTTTGTAAAAAAAGGCTTTATGACGAAGCAGGATGCTAAAGAAATTATTCTGGAAACAATGGCAACTTTTCCAACAATTTCGATTGATACTTCAATTGTAGTAAAAGCTTTGGAAATAAACGAAAGATATGATTATACTTATTGGGACAGCTTAGTACTGGCTACGGCTTTATTAAACAATTGCACTCTTCTCTTTTCCGAAGACATGCAAAACAATCAAGTGCTTGAAAATAAAATTACGATAGTAAATCCTTTTAAAATAACAAATTAGTTATTTTCAAGTTTAATACTGGATAAAATGCGCCAAAAGACAGTTGGGATTAATCCCAAATGCGTTATTGAAGTGCCGGTATATGAATATCCCATTAAAAATTCTCAGATCTAGGGAGCCTGACATTAGCTTACAAACTTTAGCGCTATAAACCGGAGTTAAGTTTGGTTATCTATATGGAACGACATTAATCATTCATAAGAATATTATCCCGGAGCGTTATCGGGATGATGCTCTACATATCGCTATCGCGACTATAAACAACTGTAATACAGTCATTTCCTGGAATTTCAAACATATGGTAAGATTAAAAACCATCGTGGGTGTAAATGGTATTAATAAATATATGGGGTATGGGGAAATCGAGATTTTGTCCCGGAAAGCGTTATTGGAGAGGAGGATTGACTATGCCGGGAGAATCAAAAGCCATGAAAGAAATTCATGATATTCGAGCATGTAATTATGAAGCGACTAAAAATATGAGCCGTTCGGAATTGGTATTATATATGAATACCAAAGCGAAACAAGCGGCGGAACGTTTGGGAATACCGCACAAAAGAAATGTTTAGCCGTAATCATATATCTGAGAAAAACTATTTAACCATTTTTTTTGAGAAATATGGCAAGTTCAAGAATTAAGCTTGAGCGACAGAGTTCGCTCTTTTTTGTTACCGGAAGTTAATTTGAATCAAAGTATGACTGAAGATAAATAATACCGGAATCACGGATGAAACACCCGGATAAAAATCCTTTATGAGTGAAATCTAATTTGTAGCTAAACTTATACGTTACATTAATAAACATTTCTCAACTTTAAAATACTCTCAACTCAAAACTCAGGACTCTAAACTCTAAACTAAAAACGGCTGTCCACTGTAACCTGTCAACTCAAAAAAGGACTCTAAACTCAAAATAACTGTCAACTGTAAACTGTAACCTGTTAACTCATAAAGCGGTTACCTTCGTAACTTTTCTCGGTGTATGCAGCAGGGGAAAACAGCCATCGGTGGAGTAATAGCCGCTCCTTTGGTGGCGTTTCTGTGTAAAAGACTGCTTACCAAAGTATTGATGGTAATGGTGGAAGGAGATACTCCTCTAATGCTCTTAGGTCTCGCTCACAGAAGAAAAAACCCCGGCTATGCGGGGGTTTTTACTTGATATCACAACATTGAGTTTTTCAAGTTAAGGAATGTATTCATCAATTGTATATGAACCGTTTCCTCCAATTGCATAAAGTCTTCCATTAATCTCCACAGCACCTCCACCAGTTCGAGAAATTGGCAAACCGGTTTTTACAGTCCAAGTATTTGTAGAAGGTTCGAAAATTTGAACTGTATTTCTAGCAATTACATATATTTTATTTTCTATTACTACTGCTGCCGCATAAACCACTGGGATAGGCATATTAGCCAATCTAGTCCAGGTATTTGTTCCAGGATCGTATTTTTCTACAATCGCATAAGTCGCAGTACGCCCAACATTAGTCCCGCCCATAGCGTATATTTGGCCATCGACAGCAGCAGCTACAAGATAACATCTTGCAGTAGGCATACTTGCCATATAAGTCCATACATTTGTGGCGGGGTCATACATTTGAACGGTTTTAGTTATATCAGTATTACTATTATGAACACAGCCACCCATAATATAAATTTTACCATTAACAACGGCTGCAGTATGAGCAGCAAGTGTATTTCTTAAACTAGGTGCATTCGACCAAGTATTTGAAGAAGGATTATATACTTGGACATTACTAAGTGGTTGGGAGCCAGTCCAACCACCGATAACATAAATTAAATCATTTATTGTCACGGCTGTAAATTCATCTCGAGCGGGTGAAGGTAAACTAGCAAGTGTCTCCCATTGCTTGGAAACCGGGTTGTATGATTCAGCTAATCTTGTCATAGTTGGATAGGTTGTTCTACCACCAATAATATAAATTTTTTCGTTATATGCAGTATACGCAAAAAAAGATCTTCCAGTACGCATCGTAGTTTCGTTATTCCATATATCATGTACCTTTTGACCAAACCAGTCGGGATTTTCATTATTACCAGTATTTATAGTGAGTCTTGTCTGTAAAGTACCATCAACGTTCATCTTATATATATTATAGCCACCGTTTTGATCAGTATGATAAATTATTTGTTTTCCATCAGCCGACCATCTCGGATGATCATCATGTCCTTTGCTAACCGTTAGATTGGTTTTATTAGTTCCATCAATGTTAATAACACATATTTCTCCGGTATAGTCATATTGATATTCGATATAAGCAATTTTAGTTCCATCGGGAGACCAAGCAGGCCAATTATCCCAGGTTGAACTATTTGTCAAATTGGTTTGATTTGTTCCATCACTATTCATTACATAAATTGAACCATTGGATTCATATGCGATTTTTGTTCCGTCGGGCGACCATGCAGGACGACCATTACCTCCGTTTGTTGTTAATTGAATGACATTTGTCCCATCTGTATCCATTGTATAAATATCAAATTGACCATTACGAGATGAACTAAAAGCGATTTTTGATCCATCCGATGACCATGCCGGTTCGCCGTCAAAACTAATATTATCAGTAATTCTAGTTTGATTATTGCCATCGTTACTCATAATATAAATTTCTATATTTCCATCTCGGTTTGATTCAAAAGCAATTTTTGATCCGTCTGGAGACCAACAAGGTTCACCATCATAAAAAAAATTATCTGTTAATCTTTCAACGTTTGTTCCATCTATGTACATAGTGTAGATTTCTTTATAATAATCTCCACCAGAGCTTCCGCCGGGTCGATCCGATTCAAATACAATTTTATCAAATAGAGATTCTGCCAAAACATGACTTGAATACAAATTACTAAAAATTACAATTGTTATAATTGCTGCTAAGAGTAAAAGATGAACACATTTTTTCATACTACAGCCTCCTTTTGAATAATTTGCCATAAGTATAGCATGGATTTTCCAATTAGTTAAGTAAAATTTTTAAAATAACCTCTATCTGAGAGATCATCCTGATCCCGATACAAACTCTCAAAAACCCGGCTTTAACTCTTTTAGACTCAAAATCTGTCAAATGCAAACGTCCCTGTCAATATAATGTTCTTAATAGACTCAGAACTCTTGACTCTCGACTATACAAGTTACAGTAATTTACTACAGGATATTATAAAGAAAACCGCCAATATTACCGAAAATAAAGTAAAATCAATATTCAACATCTGGAATAAGTAACCATAGTATTGTTAGGGTTTTACGGGAGAATGGTTTAAAAATATATCAATTGCTCCTTATCTACGGCCTGGTCAGTTAATAAGCTTGGAATCAACAACCTATCCCGGAACTACCGAAGAAGTTATCCAGCCGATTTTAGAAGAATTAGGGTTGAAGGTGGAAACAGACTACTATTTAGTACATTCTCCGGAGCGGGTTGATCCCGGTAATAAGAGGTTTTTCACCAAGAATACCAATAAGGTTTTAGGGGGAGTTGGCCCTGAGTCATTAGAAGTAGGTCTAGCTTTTTACAGTCAGACAATTGAACAGGTAGTGCCTGTTTCGAGTGCTAAAACTGCTGAATTGGTAAAAGTTTTTGAAAACACTTTTAGAGCTGTCAATATTGCTCTTGTAAATGAAATGGCTCTGCTTTGTGATCGTATGGACCTAAATATTTGGGAAGTGTTGGATGCAGCATTTTCAAAACAATTTGGGATTATGCCGTTTTATCCGGGACCGGGAGTAGGCGGACATTGTATAAAGAAGTAGTAATCTTTTATATCTCAATGATCAAACTTCTATTATTTTTTAAAATATCAACTCTAAACTAACAACTCTTAACTAACTCCCGGCTCTAATAAATACAATAATTTACTAAAGGATCTCCTAAAGATTACAGCTAACATAACCGAAAAATTAATTAATTATATTATTTATTTAGTATCTGAAAGACATATTTGTTGTTATGATAGAAAAATGGCTCTATCGAGCTAATTTCATTTTTTATGAATAAGGAGAGATCGATATGGAGGCTGTTGCGTTAAATATCAAAGACAAACATAAATCCCAAGAATCAAATGGTAAAATACAAGAATGGAATCCAAGCAAACGCTGGAACCCTTTTAACAGTTTTAAACTTTTAACTCAAGTGCCCCGCTGGGAGCTTATAAAAAGGGGCAAACCTATTCCTCAACCTGTTTTAATAACTGTTGATCCCACAAACATCTGTAATTTTGATTGTGTTTGGTGTAATGCGGAATTTATAAGGAAACACCGAAAAAATCATATTTCGGAAAAAGCATTAATAAACCTTGCTGATTTTTTGCCCCGATGGGGTGAAGGCCATCAAGAATGGAAACCGGGAGTCCAAGCGGTTTGTATTGCGGGAGGAGGAGAACCGCTTTTAAACCCAGCGACAGGTGTATTTATTGACCGGCTTACGAATCACGGTATTGAAATTGGTGTAGTAACAAACGGAAGTCATATTTCGAATTTTATCGATTCTATTTCTCAATGCACTTGGGTAGGAGTATCAATGGATGCGGCTACTCTTGAGACTTTTAATAAATTAAAAGGTCTACCTTCAAACAAGAAATATTTTGAGACTATTATTGATAACATTGCCAATCTGGTTGATTACGCTAAAATGCACAATAATAAGCTGGGATATAAGCACCCGGCTTATGGGGTAAGTTACAAATACCTTTTATATAATAAAGAAAATATCGGTGAAATTTATCATGCGACCAAATTAGCCAAAGAGATTGGTTGTAAAAACATTCATTTCCGGCCGGCTGGCACGACTTGGGATAAAATTGGAACGGATGAAGAAATCATATTTACTCAAGACGATATCGATTTGTTTAATGAGCAAATTACCAAAGCACTGGAATTAGACGATGAAACCTTCGGTGTTTATGGGGTAACCCATAAGTTCAACTCTCAATTTAAAAGGGCGAATTATTTTAATAAATGCCACGCAATTTTTATGACGGCTTTGATTGAGCCTCCAACAGGCAAGGATGCTCCCCAGGATTCTTTTACAATGGGTCTTTGCTGTGACAGGCGTGGCGATGAAAAACTGGAACTAGTAAGAAATGTTACTGATGTTCATTCGATTCAAAAACTATGGGGAAGCGAGAACCATTGGAAGATACATGACAAAATTATGGTTTGCCAGGAATGCCCAAGATGCACTTATCAACCGCATAATGAGATTTATGAGCAGGTAATTTTAAACGATAGTATGACTTATAAATTCATTTAGGCGGATTTATTAGAAATTAGTTAGTAGTATTAAATAAACGAAATTTTCGATTAATCAGAAATTGAGGGGGAGAAAGGTGAATATTTCCGTTATTGGGCTTGGTAAATTAGGTTTATGTACGGCTGCTTGTTTTGCTTCAAAAGGGCACCAAGTTATCGGTATGGACCAAAATTCTTTTTTTATAAGTGAGTTATCCCAAAAAAGATCTCCTATTGATGAAACCGGTTTGGAAGAACTTTTAAAAAGCGCTTGGGATAATTTAACCGTAACTACCGATTTGAAACAAGCAGTGCTTAATTCGGAAATTACATTAATTATTGTACCTACTCCCAGTGAATCGGATGGACAGTTTACCAACCGCTATGTTGAAGATGTTTTAAAATCCATTGGTCCGACAATAAAAGAGAAGGACGCTTTTCATGTCGTAGACGTAGTCTCGACTGTAATGCCTGGATCATCCGATAAAAGTTTTAGGCCTTTATTGGAAGAACTATCCGGCAAACGTTGCGGTATAGATTTCGGGTTGGTGTATAACCCGGAATTTATTGCTTTGGGCTCGGTAATCCGTAATTTTTTAAATCCGGACATGGTCTTGATTGGAGCTTCGGATGAACGTTCCGGCAATATGGTAAAAGAATTGTACCGGACAACCTGTGAGAGTAATCCCTATATTGCGGTGATGTCTTTAATTAACGCTGAGATCACCAAACTCAGTTTAAACTGTTTTGTAACGATGAAGATTAGTTATGTTAATGAATTAGCATCGATTTGCGAGAAAGTGCCGGGCACAGATATTGATGTGATTACCAAAGCTTTAGGGGCTGATACCCGGATTGGCGATAAGTATTTAACGGGCGGGTTGGGATTCGGTGGGCCTTGCTTTCCTAGGGATAATATCGCTTTTCAAGCTTTTGCCCGAGAAATGGGAGCTGAAGCACGGTTGGGGACTCAAGTGGTAGCAATTAATAACAATGTAGTGGAAAGATTATTTCAAGTTATTACATCCAATGTTAGTAATAATTCAAAAATTACCCTATTGGGAATGTCTTATAAACCAGAGACTTATATTATTGAAGAATCGCAATCGGTTATGCTAGCAAAAAAATTGACAAATAATGGTTTTAAAGTTAGTATCCATGATCCCAAGGCTATAAAAAATGTGAAGGAAGTTTTAGGGGATACAGTTGACTATGAAGAAGATCTGCTCTTATGCATCAAAAATGTATCATCAGTGGTGTTATTAACTAATTGGCATGTTTATAAGGAACTTGATTGGAATATCGTGGATGATTTCATCCCTGCTGGTACTCTCTTGCTTGATAGCTGGAGAATCCTTAAAGAAATAAGATTTCAAAATTTTAAGTATATTGGACTTGGTTTGGGAAGATAATTAATAAAATATAGTCAATACTGGTAAAATGAATTTGATATTTTCGGTTTTATCAGAACCAGTTCTTAAATAAATTGGCGAGAGAAAGGCCTATAGCTTTATAACTACATAATAAAGTAAGAGATATAAGTGCTATTTGAAAAGTAAAAAGTTGCACGTAAATAACACTTATTATAGTTAATATAGTTTTTTATAGGGGCAAATATTATGACAAAAACAATTGCCTATATTCAGGCCGATGTACGGTATAATCCATATTTAATAAGAGAAATAAATGGAAAAAAATTATTGAACATACAGTCCAGAAATTGACTAAATTATCATATGTTAAGGCAGTTGTTATTGGTTTATATATCTGTGAAGAAAATTTTGCATTAAAGTTTTTAGAAGACAAATATCAGAAGGTGGAACTTGTTTTTAGCCAAGAAGAACATGTTGGGAAAAGGATGTATGACGCAATAAAATCTATAAATCCCGATTTTGTTATAAAAATATCGGGAGATCAAATGTTTTTAGACATCAAAGCAACAAACGAGATAATAAAGAAATTAACTCTTAACGGAGACGACGTTTACTTGACTAATTTTACTAATGGCAGATTACCAGAGATTATTACGATGAGTGTTCTTAATGAATATTCATTAAATTTTGGTAAATACGATCGGTACTACAAATTTGTATTAGATAATAAACAGAAATTTGCTATAAAAATGAGAAAAAAAAGTAAGCGAAGAAGCAAGCGTTCATTTTACCAGTTAAAATTTTTTATTAGAAATGAAAGAGATTATAATATTACTAATAAATTTCTTAGTAAAGGGTTTAAGAAATTTGAGGTAATTCTAGTATACTCATTAAATAAAACCGGTTCATCTACGATTTCAAAATCATTATCTATGTCTAATATAAATTATCCAATATATCATATTCATCATCTATCTCTTGAAGGGATTAACAAATCAAGAAACTACCTAACATCCTTACATAAACCAAACCTGACAGAACATTATTATAGAAGTTTATTTTTACGAGAACATTTAAATAATAAAACGTTATTTAGCAGATATAAAATTATTTCACTGGTTAGAGATCCCATCTCAATAGCTATATCAGCTTTTTTTCATAATATTAATAGGATTATTCCAAAATATAATGCTAAAATTCGAAATAATTCATTACAATTAGAAGAACTGAAAGAATATTTTTTTAAGCGACTGTATCTTCCGGGAGATTATCTTTTAACTTGGTTTGATACTGAAATAAAAGATATTTTTGGAATTGACGTTTATGCTTACGAATTTTCAAGAGATAGAGGCTATCAAATATATTGTAACGAATTAGCCGATTTAATGGTAATTAAGCTTGATAATTTGAAAAAATGTCATAAAGAAGCCTTTAAACAATTTTTAAATATAGAAGATTTTAAATTGAATGACACTAATGTCGCTTTTAGAAAAGAATACTATGATATTTATCAATACTTCATTAATTCAATAGAATTACCCCTTACTTATATTGATGATGTTTATTCATCTAAATTTGTCAAACATTTTTATAGCGAAGATGAAATTCTAAAATTCAGGAATAAATGGCTTCATAAAGGATAAAGCAAATAAAAAATTAGTTTATGATTTGATTAAGTCATAGTTAAAAAAGATTAAATTAAAATTAATGCTCTCTTTTCAAAACTATAAATCTAAAGTATAAAACAAATATATTGGTATTAACAATTTTTTAAGATTAAGGTATATTGGTATTGCTATTTTGAATAGTAGGTGGAGAATGAAATGACACAGCTTAATTCTTCCATAGACTTTTATAACAAACATTTTTTTTTCATACTTGGATCTCCTAGGTCAGGAACTAAATGGTTTTCTACTTTTTTTACTACTGAAAAAGTTTTTTGTTTTCATGAACTTACTTTGTATTGTCATGGTAATGTGGAATCTCATGTTAAAGCAATTAAAGAATATATACCTATTAAAGGAGATATACTGGAATCCACCCTACATCGTTTTTTTAAATTGTACCCATTATTCGGGAAATATTTATATCAAAAATTAGAGGAAAACAGTAATTTTGTTGCCTGCGGAAATAGTGATTGTGCTATTATGCATATTGCACCCGCTTTACATCAAATATTTCCTAATTCTAAATATTTAATAATCTTGCGAAATGGTTTCGACGTGGCTCTTTCTTTGGAACAGAAAATGAAAGAGCATTCTAAAACACTGGAAAATGGTATTGAATATTATAATGATTGGTTGAAGGCTAATGGCTTATTAGTAAAATGTAAAGATTATTTTGAGATAGCATGTTGGAGGTGGCGGGCATATACAGAGAAACTTATAAATAATTATAAGGTGCTATCAAAAGAACGAACGTTACTAGTAAGCTTCGAAAAAACATTTAAAGATATTAACAATTTGAATTATATTTGGGATTATCTACTTAATAAAAAAGTGCCATTTGACAGTAAAAGAGCGGAAATGCTTTTAACAAAGCAAATTAATAAAGGAAAACATGATAATTTAATAGGAACAAAGATTAAAGAACGATGGTCTGAACTTGATAGCTCACGAAAAGATATTTTTGTTAATATTGCTGGTTCTTTAATAAACAAACTTCCATTTTATGAAGAATGGCCAGACTTGGATTTTTAATGGAGAAAAACACAAATAATGATAATCGAAATTTAGTATAGAAATGATAATCGAAATTTAGTATAGATAAGTAATAACTTATTAAAAATTATTTTATTTAATGACTATTTGATTTAAACAGAACTCTTTGCCAAACATACGTTTGAATGATATAATTAAACAAACATATGTTTGGAGATGATTTCAAATGGCAAAACAACAACCATTATCTTTAATAGAA
>JAEYRN010000107.1 GCA_023435565.1 Bacillota bacterium | reverse complement strand
CACTATACCAAATGAAGGGGTGTTTTTATATGATTTTCGCTAATTTGTCAATTACTGTTCATTTTTATGCCTGATAATTACTGTTTATTGGGTTTGTTCCAACTTTCGCTCTGCGAAAGTTGAGTTGTTTATTTTACGAGTTTCATATCTATTTATATTAAGGAATTATGAAATTGCCTAATTTATATATCGGCAGTCAGAAATGAGTTTTCAATTGTTTTTATATTTTTATCACGGGTTAATTAACATATAGATGAACCCTTTTAATCCAAGTTCAGTATAAACTTAGCTTTATAAACATTACTGATTGGTAATTTGAACTAGTATAAAATTTAAATCTTACATTTATAAATAAAATAAAAAACTCACCTTTTCGGAGAGTTTTATTAAAACTATTCGGTCGCCAAAAGATCTTCTGATGGTTTCACTTAACCAAATAAACTTCCACCCATATTTTTAAAATTTCCGTTAGTATTATCTTTTTTAACTTTAATTTATATTCTCTCTCCCCCAGCTTCATAATCCTTTGATCAATCACCTCCGCCACCAAGTCGATGTCGATATTACCGACCTCTTTCCCCAACAGTTGATCGTATTTCTCCTTAATGCTTTTTTTCAGGGCAATTTTATCGAACTCGTCTCCCTCATAAATCAAGAGCACTTCAATCTTCTTAAGTATATATTTGGTTTTATCGACGGATTCCTCCAATTTTAGAAGGCGTATCTCCTTCTCGGCATTGGCTAACTCCAATTGCCGGATTTCCTGGTAGTATTGATCCATCCGATAACTGACTAAAAGACTGAATACCGCGATACCGGCCAGTATTCCAACGACCATTCCGCATATAAAACACCGGAACTGTTTCCCGTAAAAAGATGAGATCCAAACCTTCATTTATTCCACAGATCACCGCACCATTGGATTAACCGGATAAAGACATACCCAAGGTTGGCCCCGATCAAAGCCATTAAAATATATGCCATCTGTTTGATGATGGATTTGATTTCGCCATTAAACAAACCTTTTTCAAAGATTTCGAAGGATGAAAAAGTACCGCCTAAGGCGGCAGCCACCGCCCAGATCTTTACCGAACCCGCTAAGTTTAACATGGTCCTAAGCGGCGGATGGTTATTGAGTATAGCACCAATGCCGGCAAAAACTCCGGCTCCGGTTACGATTCCAAAAGCGATCATAAAACTGTATAAGATATTACTATAAAATAAATTCATTGTATCCGCCATATTTAATAAAATTAATAATCTTGTTATAAACTATGAGCTTATTGAAGTTAATATTAAAAGTATTTTGGAATTCTAAAAACATTACCAGCTTTGATCGTTCTTTCATAAAAAAAAAAGTTTGTTATAAAAAAAACGGCTACGACGCTTATATTGCGCAGGTAACCGCTTTAATTCACTTTATTTGGCCAGGGCATGTCCATTGAATCTTTTTTGCTTCTGAAAGTCTTAAAATCATATAGTGACTTACACCGCAAGCAGGGTTAATTACAGTACCCTATAACTAAAGTGAGTAAAATCAGCATAGGATGTATGATCGTACAAATCATAGGCTGCCATCCCGATGTAGGCGCCGGTAAATCCATAACAATGGTCATCTGATAAAATGGACGCATCAATAATATAATCAACGTCTGTGTACACTTTCCCATTCAAGGAATAGGAAAATCTTGCCTTAGTCCCTTCTCCTGTTATACGGAGCCATACCTTATCCCCGTCAATACAGATTTCCTTTCCCTCAAGGGGAGCGCTGTATTCGCCATCTTTGAATGCCATGATGGACAGTTTCTGCTTTTGCATATTCTCGTCAAATGACATTCTCAGCAGATATTGATGATCTTCGTCATATCGATAAATCAGACCGGCAAACTGCTGGAATTGATGAAAACACAAAGTCAGACAGGTGGTCGCTTCAAAACAAAAGTCTGTCTGCCTCCTGACAAACATGGTCTGATGTTGGTTGGAAAAAGGCGACTCCGCCCCATAAAGCCGGAGCTTGTTGTTCGAACCTAATTCATACTTTGCGGGGGCTCTCAAGGTATTGAAATTCAAATAGAATTCTGTGTCGCCGAATTGATATTCGTAATATTTTCGGTCTTTCTTTTCTCCGTATCCCTCGAAATATTCATCCGCCAGTAACGTTCTATTTTTTAAATAGGGCCAGTCGTTTTCCCAAATAATTTCGTTGATCCCGGTTTCCCTGCCAAGTATGCAGTTTGTTCCATCCGCAGGCCTGCCGCAGAGAAAAGCCAGGAACCAGCGGCCATCAGGCCCCTGGCACCAGCTAGCATGCCCTGTCTTCTGAAGAGGATGCTCAGGATGCCCCATTGTGGAACAGAGATGTTTGTTTGGATGCACTTCATAGGGGCCATAAATGTTTCTGGAACGCGCTACCGTCGCCGCATGATTATAGAAAGTGCCTCCTTCCGCCGTAAGCAGATAGTACCAGCCATCCTTTTTGTAAATATGCGGGCCCTCGACCAGTCCCCGTTCTGTCCCGGTAAAAATTTTTCTGGTTTTACCGATGAATTTGAAGGTGACGGGGTCAACTTCCGTAATCAGGATTCCGGAAAAAGTCTCGTCCCCAGGCTTACGATAATCCCATTCGGTATTGATGAAATATTTTCTTCCGTCATCATCGTGGAATAGCGAGGTATCAAAGCCGATGCTATTCATGTAGACCGGCTCGGTCCACGGGCCTTTTATGCTTTTTGCAGTAATGATATAATTATGGGCGTCCTTGAACGGATAGCGTTTCCAATTCTTTACATCCGTAAAAACCAGATAGAAGATACCGTCGCAATATGAGAGACAGGGAGCCCAAATCCCGCCGGAAATCACGTTTCCCTGCATATTTAACCATCGCGTGTCGGAAACAGGCGTGCTGACGCATTCCCAGTTCGCCAAATCCTTCGACGCGCTGATCCTGACGCCAGGAAAATACTCAAAAGTAGAATTGGCTACATAAAAAGTCCCATCCACACAAATCATGGAAGGGTCCGGATGAAAGCCGCGTAGTACCGGATTTTGAATCATAATGTTGTTACCTCCGTAAGTAAATTCAGGATATTAAAGTTTCTTGAGCCATTTTTAAATTTTACCACGAAATTATAAACTTTTCTACCTTAACATAGAAAAAGGCCGCAGGACATGGTGATTTCGCCATAAAACCTGCTAGCCGCTGTTGTTCTTACTTATTCCTTAATCTCCATGTCTTAGACCATACATGGCCTTTCGAATGGCAACCAAGTGTATCAATTCAAACTCCGAAGGGACATATCCGGGCTTTCACTGGGTTAATACCAACGTACTCCAGGATTGGGGCGGTAGTGTCAAAGCATAATCCTTATTCTCCAATTTAATCTTTAGTTTTATATTCCCTATAGAGGGATTTTGCATAACCAGCACGACTTTACCATCCGGATTTTTAAAGGCCACAACATCGTTTAATACGCCGGAAGCTTTTACCCGGATAAGATGAGCACTCGGTTTCACAAAATGGCTGAAATGCTTGAAAGCATAATACATCGGTGTGTAGATCGCGGCTTTGGTTTTCGTATCTACCACCACTGCGGCATTTTGCGGCCAGGGGCTCATCGAATCGATACTCTTTCCTTCCCGGTCCAGGACCATATTCCAGAGCATATAGGAATTAACGCCCTTTTCAAAATAGTCTTTAACCTTATTCCAGGTATATACCCCGTAATTCCAGTCATTTTGGGGTTTATCAGGGTCAAAACCATCCCTCCAATACCAATTGCCGCATTCCGTCTCGGTCTGCATGATCCTTTTGGCTGGATAATATTTGCGGGTCAAGGCAACCGAGTTTAAACCGCCCCATTGATATCCGACAGTCGTAACGTAACTATTAGCCGTCTTATCGTTCAAAACCGTATATGGATATTTTCTGAAATCTCCGTCATCCATGGTCCCCAGCCAAATCTCGCCGCGCACGCAGCGTTCTTTAAAAAACGGGCCCAGATGATCTTTGATAAATGTCAAGAATTGTTTTTCCGTCCATAAACAAGTCGGATAATGCCTGGCGATATCCGGTTCGTTCTGGACACAAACAGCGTAAGCATTAATCCCTTCCTTTTGATAGGACTCGAGAAATCGCGCCAAATACAGCGCATAGGCGTCATATATTTTGGGATCGTCTTTCATGGATCCACCGTCATAATGTCCGTTTGTCTTCATCCATGTCGGGGGCGTCCAAGCCGAGCCCCAGACACGCAGGTCCGGCCGGAATTTCAGCGCCGCTTTAATATAAGGGATAAGAAAATCTTTATCCCGTTTGATAGAGAAATGCTTCATTTGATAATCGTCTTTGACTTCATTTAAGGTATAACGGTTCACCGCATAATCGCTGGCGCCGATTGGAACCCGGCAAATATTAAGCCCGGCCCCTTCCGCCGGATCGAAAAGCGCTTTTAAAACTTCATCCCTTTTAGCGGGAGTTAATACCGATAAAGCCACCCAGCCTTTTTCATTGAAACACCCGCCAAAACCGTCGATTTTCTGATAGAGCGTTTTTGTATCAATAATAATTGTAGATTTTCTTCCTTTGGCTGCCGCCGAAGCTGTCGGATCCATTCTTCGCCAAGGCTTGGCCTGAGTAGTAACAACCCAGGTTATCTTCGGGGCTACATACCCAACTGGTGGATGGAATTGTAAAAAGAAACAGAGAATCAAACCCAAAATAACCGCTAATTTTCGCATGAAAAAACCTCCTTATCCCAATCAGAAGACTTTTCCTCTATTAAATATCCAAATAAACCAGTGAAGTTTAAAGTTAGAATATCGTTTCCGCGTTTCTCCAAATCAACAATATTTCACTTTCATGTTAACTTTCATTTCAATATTAATCCAGTTACTTCCGTACCATTTTTAATAGTACTAAAGTACTTACGAGTCTGAAATTAAATGAGATGTTTTTACTCCTCAATAAGGGCTTCCACCACTACCGGAAGTTTTCCCCTTGATTTTTTCCGGCCGAAGATAACATCAATCCCCGCAGGTATGTTCGGCCCGTCAACTTTGCCGTAAACTGCGATAAAAGCTTTTACTCTGGGTAAAAACAGAATGTCGTAAGGATTACGAATGGCCATAACCGCCAAAGGTTTTTTTCGTTCATTAGCATATTCAACAGCAGCTAAAGCATAGTTTGCACCCCAATAACACCCCGGTGTACGAGTGGTCCGGTCGAAACTGTAAGTGGCTAAAACAATATAATCCGCCTCTTCAACGGCCTGCTTCGCGACGTCGTCCATGGCGTCCTGATTTTCATACACCATCCCTTTCAGATTGACAGTGATCTTTTTAGAGCTGAGGATCTCTTCTAAGGCTCTTTGCATTAAATCCAAACGGTCCTGCCACGGTGCTAGAAATAAAACATTTTGCCCATCCTGTAATTGAAAGGGCAACATATTCTCTTCGTTGCGCAGTATAGTTACTGCCCTCCTGGAAACAGCTTTCTCCAAAGAACGATGTTTTTTGCTGCCAATGATTTTATGGGCCTTTCTAAGGCGCACTTCCGCGTTCCTATCTGTCGCCATAATCCCTAGCCGCGTTTTAAGGGTTATGATTCGTCTGACTGAGGCGTTAAGACGCTCTTCGCTTATTGAGCCGGCTTTTACTTCCCGTAAGATCGCGTTATAGGCCTGGTCCAGATCCTCGGGCATCAATATCAGATCGGCTCCGGCTTTAAATGCCATTAGCGCTGCCGTGTCCGCTGCGAAGTTGTCGTTGATGGCCTTCATATGCCGGAAGGCATCGGTGATAATTACCCCCTGGAAACCCATTTCATCCCTGATTAAACCTGTTAACACTTTCGGCGAGAGGCTGGCCGGTAGATTAATCTCTCTGCCGTCTTTGAGTGAGGTGACAGTCGTATTGTCGATGGCCGGAAAAGTAACGTGGGCCGTCATAATCAGGTCCACTCCCCGGCGTATTGCTTCTTGAAAGGGTTTTAACTCAAGGTCTCTTAATCTTTCGATACTGTATGGCACCGTAGGAAGGTCCAGGTGAGAATCGGTTGCGGTGTCTCCATGGCCGGGAAAATGCTTCGCTGTGGCGGCGACTCCAGCTCTATGCAACCCGTCTATATAAGCGGCTCCCATTTTGGCCACGGAATCGGGATCAGCGCCAAAGGAGCGTACCCCGATCACCGGATTATCCGGATTATTATTGACATCCAAAACCGGGGCAAAGTTAACATTAATCCCCAACGCCCTTAATTCCCTGCCAATGGCCCTGGCCACCTTATAGGTAAGCCTGGGTGAAGCAACGGCACCTAAAGCCATATTGCCGGGCATATTGGTAGCATAAGGAAGACGGGTCACTATGCCGCCCTCCTGATCGATTCCGATCAGCAGCGGCAAATCCGCGGCGTTCTGCAGGTCGTCAATGAATTTTACAGTTTGTTCAAAATTAATAATGTTCTCCCGAAATAGAACGACCCCGCCAAGGTGATAATCTTTAGTTACTTGAATTATCTCCGGATTTATCTCTCTGACCTCCTGATCATTCCATTTACGAAAATCAGTCATAATAATTTGTCCGACTTTTTCTTCAAGCGTCATTTGGCCGAGGATTTGGTCAACCGTTACTGCGGACTTTCCCGCTTGGGCCGGCATAAAACCGCTGAATATAGTGACTATAAGGCCGAGAGTAATGAATATTCCAAAGCTTTTAATTCTGTTAATCGTCAGTTTTGGATTTCCGTTCATTCAGTTTGGTCTCCTTTTTTTCTTATGCAAAATCAAATGTTCATTCTGGTAAACCTTTTTATTCCACGCTCCGCGATACCATAAATTAACATTATGGTTTCTTCATGATTTCTCCTTTTCCTTTAAGTTTAAATTCTTATACTTTTCTCGTTTAACATTTACTTTTTTAAAGAGCTAAAATCCGTAAACCTTTTAACTGAACAAGGCAAGATTGCTATTACTATCGGACCAGCCAATGCTAAATCCTAATAATTACGCCCAAATCATATGGACTTCCGGAGGGTTAAAAAATTGCCGCTGTATCCCCCCATGGAGTGCGAACTTACTTTCTGTGTTCAAAGCACATCCCCTTAACTTAAATAATATGCTAATAATATAAACCCACCTATATAGAAAGGAATGAGCAATATGGATCATATGTACCCATCTCCTTATAACCCTAACCCGCCAATGGATAATTCAGATTATATGTCTGATTATTATAGAACGTATCCTTGTCCTTCCCCCGCCGACATACCAATGTATTACCCGGACTACTGGAGACTATATCACTGTCAACCTGCTCCTTTTTTCGATGAAAGGCGATCTGTTTTCGAACTAAAGGATTATGGACCGGAACCCTTTGTAGTAAATATTGAGGAGGCTACCAAGCAAAACAATGCTTTTCGGATCGCTTTATGGACAGGATGCTATTTACAACTCACCTTAATGAGCATCAACGTTGGGGAGGACATCGGTTTGGAGATTCATCCCGACCTTGATCAATTTATTCGCATTGAAGAAGGCCAAGGGCTTGTCAAAATGGGTGATAAGAAAGACTGCTTGGATTTTCAAAGATATGTCTACGGTGATTTCGCATTCATAATACCTGCCGGCAAATGGCACAACCTAATCAACACAGGTGATAGGCCTCTTAAATTATACTCTATTTATGCGCCGCCTCAACACCCCTATGGTACTGTTCATCAAACTAAAGCGATTGTAGAGGCTGCTGAAGAAAAACACGGCCACTAATCTCAAAAAAATGTAAAGCCTGTGGAATATTTCACAGGCTTTACTTTCTCCTTTAAATAGTCATATGTGATAAAAATAAAGTTAAGAATTAGTATGTAGAAATTTGGTTTAGAGATTAACTGTTAATTTTCATTATGTCGTATAATTCCCCAGTGCAGCTCCAATTTCACTAATATCGGAGTGTATGTTTGGCCTTATATCCATTAGCTAATCAATCTATTGTGTTTGCCGAGTGTTTATTGGGTATTTACTTCGATGTTCCTCCATCCATTTAAGTAGATCTTTCTCAGTGACAACTTCTTTCTTTAACAATGCCAAGATCAAATCATGAGTTATGATAGTGTTAAAAGCCGGTTCATAAGCAATACTTTCTTTGTGTCCCGCTAATTTCAGAATAAATGGAACACGGTGATCGAGCTGATGATCGTAGACATATTTCTTTTTACGTAGCCAATGGTCGGATGAAACAATAATAGTGGTATTATCCCAAAAGCCCTTACGTTCCATGAGTTCCCGCAATTTGGCAAATGTTTGATCCATAACTAAAAGGTTTTCTTCATAATCTTTAGAGCTATGGTCTTTATCCTTCCAACGGTAATGTCCGATGGTAGGTAGATGTGGAATATTAAAATGAATTAATACCAACCGATAACGTGGATCAACAATCAAATGTTGTGCGGCATTATAAGTCTCCCAATATGCCCTTAGGCGTTGAGTATAACCTATATTGTTAAATTTTAAAATCCCGTATAATTGGGAACCAAGATTGGACAACAAGGTGTTATTTGGACTACCATAATCATATGTCCCGGCACACCATCCACAAAACATTACATCTTTCTGAATTGCTTTTCCATATGGTAGAAAGCCAAATACTGCGCTATTAATCATTAATGCTTTGGCTTTGGAAAAAAGGTTTGGTTTACTTCCCCATATTACTGGAACCTTCGAACCTTCATAGAAAATCTCTAACCGGTCATCAAACTGTTTATAATGGGTAACAATCTTACCATCAATTATTGACGGCATTGTCTTTACAGTGTTTCCTCCGGGAGGATAAGCGTTCTCGGCCTGAAAGACCTCTTGTCTAAAGCGATCCAGAGCTGGAAGTTTCAAGTTCGGCGGTCTTTTAGCAAATGCAATTTTTTGGTCTGTCTCATCGAAAATAAGCCATAAAACACGCGGAGTTTCTTCACGAACAACAAAAGGTGTAGCAGTATGGATTGCATGATCCTTACCCCATTCATTTACAATACCCATGACTGCCTGGCTAAAAATAATAATGATGAACGGAAAAGAAATCATTACTATTTTAACAAGCGTATCAGTCATTTTATGATAGTAAATTAATAGAACAATTGCTAGTAAAAAAAGAAATTTATATAAGCCCAAACTTACATAAGCTGTCAATGGAAATAGCAAGTACCATAAAAAGTAAAGCATAACAAAACAATAGACAAATTTAGATACTCTTAGAATAACTTTATTATTTAATTTTCGAATTAATTGAATTCCGCCCCAAAAGGCTAAAGCGATTAGAATCTCACCAACAATTAACGCCAAGTAACTATTAGAAGTCGGCATATGGCGGACATCAAATTTCCCCATATAAAAAAAACGCTTCCAAATTTCCATATATACAATATTTGCTAAAGCTAAAGAAAAAATGATATCTTTCAATTAAATAGCTCCTTCCACAAAAAGAAATTTTAGCCTTATTTAGTATAATATTTAAATATAAAAAAGACAATATATTGTCTGAATTTTCTTTTTCATATTTTTGTGATGCATATGCCGAATGACCCAATAAATCAAGGTTTCCATTTCTATCTTGAAAGCGAACTTCAACGCAGACTACATCCGTCTAAAAATGCAGATATTCCCTTGATACGGAGCAATGGAGCCAAGGAAGAAAGTTGATGGAGAGTAGTTTTGTCGGGTAGATTGGAGAGTTAAGACCCTGGACTAATTGGGATTAGGCCAGGGCGTCCCGGTCGTCCCCAACTTTTAAAACGGTAACGGCAATATCAATTCAGGATTGGGCCGATTCCAGCCTGCTCCGGTTATTCTCAATCTTAGCCTGAAACAAAGATAGCCAGGGCTGGGCTTTGATAGTATCCATACTGAGTAGTCCCAACCAACGTTGGACGGTCTGCCAGCGCCCGGAAAGAAAAGCCTTACGGCCGGCGATAATCAGGGTCTGTACCAATTCCGGCTCACCCCCGGCGTTTAAAAAATACTCCACAGCCGTGTCCAATTTTCTATACTCCGGGCTATCCTGCCGGCGCGAAGGTACAATTCTCTTTTTTCGGAGTTCAAACGGTTCAACAAAAAATCCCGGAATAAATGGTGATAGCGATAAACGCGCTCTTTTCCGTCCAACGGGATTAAAAAAAGTTGCTGTTCTGACAGATTCTCAATCATCACCGTCGAATCGGTCCGTTCCATTAATAAATCACAGTCCTCGGCGGGTGATGGTTTCCAAAACGGAACTCTCCAATAGAAACTGTTTGAGATGTTCAGGTTGACGGTCCAGGATCTCGGCGGCCAGGAAATCATAGACTGCTGCTGTCCCCCGGTTAAGCAAAGTGGTTGAAATCTCAGGGGTTGATTGGTTGAGCAAACATAAAGCCGCCGGCCAACCGGCGGTTTTATGTTCCAGGTCGGCGATTTTCCGGTTGGAAAGCTGCTGACGGGTATTGGCGATAAACTCCCGGATCTCCCGGCTATTAAAACGGAGTTCTTCAAAACCAAGGGTAGCCAAATCCCCTACCACCCTTAAACGGGACAGGTTCAGATTAGGCGCCGTTCTGCTTGTGATCAACACCGAAACCCTTTATTAGGCAAATGCTCTATTAGTTCTTACAGTAGTTGGTCGATGAGTGGTTCTTTAATTAGGTGATAATCATCCAGAACCAAGATAAGTCCATAGGCTGCCTGTTCTGCCAAACCGTTCACCAAAGATGTGGACACGAGGCGCAAAGAGGAATCGATATTCCCTTGGCTTTGGGCGAGTATCTGTAAGGTCTCCCGTCCATAATCCGGCAGATATTGCCTAATCCCCATGACCAAATATTGGACGAAAACAGTTGGATCATTATCATAGGTGTCCAACTGATACCATACCATAGGCAGGTTTAAGCGATTGATATATTGAAGGGCCAGAGTTGTTTTGCCGTACCCGGCCGGAGCTATTAGTAATATAATTTATAACTGTCGGCTTTGGATAATAAGTCAAGCAGACGAGGCCTTTCAATCAGCCTTTCCTCGGAATAGGTCGGCGGCAAAAGTTTGGTAACCATAACCTCGGCCATTTTTTACACCACTCTTTTTTTAACGACTTAATACATAATATTTTTATGAAATTCGACATTTCCCCTGATTCATCCTTTTTTGTGGGAGTTTTGATCAAAAATTGATCAAAATCATGTTATATAATTTGATTTGAAACATCAAATCATTTAAAAAGAAGGAGTATTGTAATGAAAAGGATACTTTATTTTAGTCTGGTAGTCATGTTGATCTTAGCTATCACTCTCTCTGGTTGTGGCGGCGGTAGTGGTGGCAGCAACCCGGGTGGTGGCAGCAACCCTGGAGGTGGCAGCAACCCTGGAGGTGGTGACATTGGCAATAACCCTGATAATCCTAACCCTTCACAAAAAATATATGTTGCAACCAATAAAGGTTTATCTATCTCTACAGATGGGGGTGTCTCTTTTACCAATAAAACAACTGCTGATGGGCTAGGAAATGATATTATACAAGCTGTCCGTGTTTCCGGTTCCAATGTATATGCGGCAACCGCGGGCGGTTTATCAATCTCTACTGATGGTGGAAACTCTTTTTCTAATAAAACTACAGCCAATGGGTTAATACATAATGGGTTATATAATGTGCGCGTTTTCAACGCTACTATTTATGCCTGTGCCAACACTGGTTTATCAATCTCCACCGACGGTGGTAGCTCTTTTACCAGCAAAAATATAGACGACGGATTGGGAGCCCCTCCGGTATATGATGTTTATGTCTCCGGATCTACCATCTATGCCGGAACCTTCGGTGGTTTTTCAATCTCCACCGATGGCGGCGTCTCTTTTATTAATAAAACAAATGCCAATGGGTTAGGCGGTAATACTGTATATGCTATTTGCGTTTCCGGGTCAACCATCTATGCCGCGACTACTGGGGGGTTATCAATCTCCACCGACGGCGGTTCCTCTTTTACCAACAAAACCACAGCCAATGGGTTGGGAAGTAATTATGTAAGAGAAGTCATTGTTGCCGGTTCAACTATCTATGCCGGAACAGACGGCGGTTTATCAATCTCCACCAATGGTGGCGTCTCTTTTGTCAATAAAACCACAGCTAATGGGTTAGGGTATAATGTCATAAGAGAAATTTCTGTTTCCGGATCTACAATCTATGCCGCGACCTCTGGGGGGTTATCAATCTCCACCGATGGAGGAACCACATTTATCACTAAAACTACAGCTGACGGATTAATAGTTAATAGTGTCCTTGGGATAACTGTCAACTAGAAACTAATAATCTCCACTAAATATAAGATTAATCAACATTAAATCCGCCAGACCGTTTACCAAAGACGTGGAGTCTAGGCGCAGGGGGCACTCTTTTAACGACCTGATACATAATATTTTTGTAAATTCGACATTTCTCTGAAATCATCCTTTTTTGAGAAGTTATGATCAAAAATTGATCAAACTTATTTTATATAATTAATTTTATTAATGCCCTAATTAATTATAAAAAAAGAGGAGTATTTTCAATGAAGAAATTTCTTTACTTTATCTTAATGTTCATATTGATATCGGCTGCCGCTCTGTCCGGCTGTGGCGGCGGTAATTCCAAACCTGGCGGCGGAGGTCCCAATCCCGGAAGCGGAGATCCCAACTCCGACAGCGGAGGAACAGTTTTTAACCCAAGTGACGGCGGACAGGGGACGGGCGTTGTCTATTGCGGCGGTTATTATATGGACGGAGAATTACAAAAACCATGTTATTGGGCGAGTAATCTTACGCAACGGATTAACCTTGAAGCGAACGGAATAACAAGCGCCGCTGTCAACGGCATCTGTTTATATGATAGGAAAGTCTATTGTATTGGCAATGATTATACCGGCAGCGGCAATGTTCCTTATTATTGGATAGATTCGCAACGTTATAGCTTAAATAATGATAATTCCATCGATACCGTGGTGCAGTGTTTTTCGATTATGAACGGCAAAGTTTATTGCGGAGGATACGTCTGGACGAACTTTACTACATGCGTCCCTTCTTATTGGGAGGCGGCAGGAGCTACAAATACCCGGTACGCCCTCTCCAGCTCCGGGCCTGGCGGTATGAACCAGGCTAAAGTATGGTCCTGTTTCGCTTATGGCAATAAGGTCTATTTCGGTGGTACTTATACCAATAATAGTAATTCGGATATTCCCTGTTATTGGGATGGGAAAACAGCGGTCAATATTCATCCCCTTCCGTTCACCACCGACTTCTTTTACGGCCTTGTGAAGTACATTCAGGTCTCGGATACCCGTATCGATTGTATCGGTATTGGCGGCGTAGCGCTCGCTCATTCAACGCAACAAGGCAGTTCGATAACTACTCAAGATGTAGCTCGGGATCAGTCCGACGGGACGAATACCGCATGTATGTATAATGGAATGGTTTACAGCGCCGGAGCGTTATGGGTCAATAATAACTGGGCTCCCTGTTGTTGGGTTGGGTTCAAACGATACGACCTGCCAATTGGGGATGAAGGAGTTTCGGGCTGCGTCATGTCCCTCTGTGTCAGCAACGGGGTCGCTTACTGTGGAGGATATTATAACGATGGGACAAAAAATATACCATGTTACTGGGTCATCGACGGAGATAATATTGCCCTACACGATTTCCCGGATGATATTGGAGTTGTCAAAACGATTTTTGTTGATTGAGGGGTTATGGGTTATGAACGCCGATGGGACCGGAAAAACCCGGATTTATACTCCGAGCAGCAATTTCCAGTCGATCTATCCATCCTGGACTCCCGATGGAAAGATTATCTTCTATAATAATGATGAACACAAAGTATATCTTACGACCGCCGGCGGGACCATCGTGGCCTAAATTAATTGGAATATCACTGACTCCATACTCAGGGTATCCCCTGACGGCAAGAAAATCCTATTTATGTTTAATGAAAACACTCAAATAGACATCTATGATTTTGACGGCGTCTCAATTTCCAATCAAACACGGATATGCTCTCGGGGTGAATTTTCTACCCCTTCGTGGTCACACGACGGCACGAAAATTATTTTTGCCGGGATTAGAGATGGAGGTTGCGTTAATCCTGCATTTTTCTGGGACGGCGCTAAGATTATCTTCACTAACACTGGTAGCAATGGCGATTACGAAATCTTTTCCATCAATTCCGACGGCAGCAGTAAAACCAACCTAACGAACAATGCGGCATATTACTTATTCTACAATTATGATTAATAAATGTAACGATGACATATATTGATCAAAACCATTATCGGGAAATTAAAAACCACTCTTGATCAAAAAAGAGTGGTTTTTTGTGGACTACTTCATTACTCCGTCCCGCATAGCCTGTAATATAATTCCCTGGTTTGCGGCTCCGGCGTAAGCTCCAGTTCTTTTTTCAAAAGTTTAACCAGAGTTTGATATTGATTGCCTGCGGCCAACCTGTCTCCGGAACCGGCATAGGCCGACATTAGCAAGCGATGTATCTCCTCATGTAAAGGGTTCTTTTGCACCAATTTATTCAAACTGTTTATAACCTGCGTATATTGATTTTGGCGCAACCGGATTTGGGCCAGTTTTACGCTGGCTTCAACAAATTGACGCTTCAGATGTTCCCTGAGGGGTAGGGCCCAAGGGTAGTCAAAATCCTGCAAGTAATCGCCTCGGTATAGAGCAACCGCTTCTTCAAGCCGGGTTTGAATCACTTCCGAATCCCCAGTTGAACCAAGAACACCCTCCAACAGGCTTTCAAATCGTTGTTGATCCGTCACATAGCATTCCGGTGTAAGTCCGCAGCGTTTACCATGGTATTGGACAAATCTATGGCCGTCATCCGGTTTTAAAACCCGGCGCAGCCAGTATAAAGCGCTGTACAAAACGGACTGAGCTTTAGCCCCGGATAAATCCGGCCATAAATCCTCAAAAATTCGGTAAATATTGACCATCTCACCCCTATGAGCTAAATATAGCAATAAATCACGGGCTTTGGCGATCCGCCAGTCGGCAGCGGTAATCTCTGCCGTACCGCAAAGGATTCGGAGCGGCCCCAGACAGAGAATACGAATGGCCGGTTCTAGTTCTCCCGCTGAATAGAAAGGTGTCAACTCCGGATTATTCTCAACGGCTGACGCCTTTACTCGGGGATTGGGATCATCCCTTAATATTAGAAGCAGCGCTTCGGTTTTCTCATTCCTAATCCGCTCCAGCAATGGAATAATCCTTAAGCGGACTTGAAAGTCGGGATGAACCGCCAATTCACTTAAAAGGTCCAGGCACTTCTCTCCCACTCGGAGTAGTATTTTTTGAACAAAGGCTACCTCCAGCCCATGTTCCAGTCCATAACGGAGCGTCGGTAAAAATATTGGGTAATGGTTTAGGAGAAAACTGACAAAATTTTTTGAGGCGCTCATCTCTAAGGTTTTAACTGCAAACTCGGCAAAGCTCTCCCAATCGCCCTGTTTCAAATAAAGATAGGCCAAACAGCCGTAGACATAGTGCAGGATTATTTGGAAATCCATCTTTTCCAAAGATATACGGGATTCATGAAGTAATTGCTCGGCATAAGCGGAATTGCCCGTCTCCAAAAAGATGATCCCGACAGTTCCTTTGCATACCGTTGGACCTATACCCGACTGCCGGCTCGACTCTTCCAGGGATTCTTCGGCAGTCTCTTTTGCTTTCGTCAAATTTCCTTGTTTATAATAACACAAGGCCAAATCGGCCAGATTTAAGGCCAGGAAAACCAGATCGCCACCGTTCTCCCGGGCTAGATTAATACCACGCAAATAGTACTCTTCAGCCTTGTCATATTCTTCACGAATCACCAAAATCTCAGCCAATATGTAATAGGCCGATGGAAGGGAATCAATCAGCCCCATTTTTTCCTTAGCCGCAACGTTCCGTTTGGCGTATTCATAGGCCTGATCCGTCTCCCCCCATTTTTGATAGATGTCCGGGTGAAAAGCCTGCATGTAGAAACCGGGCAGGATACGTTCCGGGCAGAGCGAGACGCCTTTTTGATAGTATTGTAGCGCCTTTGGAAAATCCGAGAGGAAGTAATTGGCATTACCCAAGGCTTCTAGAATAAGAGCGGTAACATAATTATCCTGATGTTCCTCGGCAACCGCCAGACTTTGTAATAGTAAAATTTCAGCTTCTTTAAATTTACCGGTAGCGAAACGGATCAACGCTCTTTCCAAAGTTACGTCGAAACGGCCGGTACCCAAATAATCCCCGGCTTGCTCTAAAACATCCTCCGACTCCTGATACCGTCCCCTGCCGAAAAAAAATCGGGCCTGGGCCAATTGGGATTCTGCCAGGCCGTCCCGATCGTCCCTACTTTTAAAATCTCTAACGGCAATATCAATCCAGGATTGGGCTGCTTCCAACCTGCCCCGATTAATCTCAACCTTGGCCTGAAACAATGATAGCCAGGGATTGCCCTTGACCTTATCTTGGCCGAGGAGACCCAACCAACGTTGGACAGTCTGCCAGCGTCCATGGAGAAAAGCTTGCCTGCCGGCGATAATCAAGGTCTGTATCAATTCCGGTTCATCTCCGGCGTCTGAAAAATACTCTACGGCAGCGTCCCAATTTTCATTACTCCGAGCCATCCTGCCGGCGCGCAAGAATAATTCATTTTTTCTTGTGTTTAAACGGCTCAATAAAAAATCACGGAACAAATGGTGATAGCGGTAAACCCGCTTCTCCCCTTCCAATGGGATCAAAAATAGTTGGTGTTGGATCAGATTTTCGATCATCACTGCCGAATCATTCCGCTCCCTCAGTAGATCACAATCCTCGGCGGTAATGGCCTCCAAAACGGAACTGTCCAACAGAAAACTTTTGATTGATTCAGGTTGGCGGTCCAAGATTTCCGTGGCCAGAAAATCATAGACTGCCGCAGTCCCCCGGTTAAGCAAAGTAGTTGAAATCTCGGGAACGGACTGGTTGAGTAGGCATAAAGCCGCCGGCCATCCGGCAGTTTTCAGTTCCAGGTCGGCGATGTTCCGTTCGAATAGCGGCTGACGGGTTTGGACGAGAAAATCCCTGATTTCCCGGCTGTTAAAACGGAGTTCTTCAAAACTCAAAGCAGCCAATTCCCCGGCTACCCTTAAACGAGGCAGGGTTAGGTTAGGCGCTGTTCTGCTTGGGATTAAAACCGTTATCCCCTTAGGTAAATGCTCAATTATTTCTTGTAATAATTGGTCGATGATTGGCTCTTTGATTAGGTGATAATCATCCAATACCAGGATAAGGCCATGTTCTGCCTGTTTCGCCAGGCCGTTCACCAAAGATGTGGCGACGAGTCGCAGCGAGGAACCGATATTCCCATCGTTTTGGGCGAGTATCTGCAAGGTTTCACGGCCATAGTCCGGCAGATATTGCCGAATCCCCATGACTAGATATTGGACGAAAACAGCCGGATCGTTGTCGAAACTATCCAACTGATACCATACCGCTGGTTGGTTTAAGCGATTTATATATTGGAGGGCCAAAGTGGTTTTACCATATCCGGCCGGGGCGATCAGCAGAATTAATTTATAACCCCCGGCTTTGGTTAACAAGTCAAGCAGGCGGGGCCTTTCAATCAGCCTTTCCCTGGAATAAGTCGGCGGCATAAGTTTGGTAATCATAACCTCAGCCACTTTTTTACACCACTCTTTGCAAGAATTCTGATAAACCTTTTTTTATAAAATTCGATATTTCTCCGGCTTTATCCTTTTTTTTGGGATTCATTACTAAAATTTGATCAAAATTTGATCAAAATCATATTATATAATATATTTCGAAAAATATACCAAATAATTATTTTTACGAGGAGTATCACAATGAAAAAAATATTGTCTCAATTTATTGGATTTGAATCTATATGGTAATGACGTTTTCGATATTACCCCCATAGCAAATCTATTAAACCTTAAATATTTTGATTTAGGGGCAATAAAGCCAATAATATTACCAACATCAGTCTAATGTTTGGAGGCGCATTTTTTTTGGGAAAGCAATGATCAAATTTTGATCAAAATCATGTTATATAATTTGATATGAAAAATAAACAATCAATCATTAGAGGAGTGTCGCAATGAAAAAATATTTTACTGTAGTTTGATGGCCATGCTGATATTGGCTCTCGCCCTGTCCGGCTGCGGCGGTGGTAGTGGCAGTGGCAAACGCGACGGACCTGTTACCTATCCAGCGAAGATTGTATTTGTTTCGGACCGGGGTTATGACCCCCAAACGCCTCCCATTAGTCCCCTAGGATTAAATATTTTCTCCATGAATTATGACGGTTCCGACTTAAAGCAGTTAACAACGGATACCGACGGGACCAATTACTGCCGCCCTGAACTCTCTCCAGATAACAGTAAGGTGGTCTATGTTAAAATGCTTCCTGCGGGTGGTAAAATCGAGGGATTATGGGTTATGAACGCCGATGGAACCGGAAAAAACCGGATTTATACTCCGAGCAGTAATACCTGGTCAATCTATCCATCCTGGACTCCCGATGGAAAGATTATTTTCTGTAATACGAATGAACGCAAAGTATATCTTACGACTGCCAATGGGACCATAGTGGCCCAAATTACTTTTAATATAATCGAATCCCCTCTCAGGGTATCCCCTGATGGAAAGAAAATCCTAACAAATTTAGACTCTCAAATAGACATCTGGGATTTTGACGGCGCCTCAATTTCTCATCATACAATGGTATGCTCTCTGGGTGACTTTTCTGTCCCCTCGTGGTCACTCGACGGCGCGAAGATTATTTTTGCCGGGAATAGAACAACCGATGGAGGTTATGGAATTTTTTCGATCAACGCAGCGGGACCTCTGTTCGGCTTTACTCCGGAAAACAATATAAACAACGCCGCTCGACTCACCAACTGCACTGAATCTTATGGCGTTAATCCTGTATTTTCCCGGGACGGCGCTAAGATTATCTTCACTGATACTGGTAGCAATGGCGATTACGAAATCTTTTCCATCAATTCCGACGGCGGCGGTAAAACCAACCTAACGAACAATGCGGCATATGACTCATTCTACGATTATGATTAAAAAATGGTCATAATTTAAAAGCCAATTTACCCGGGTGGCAAAGAAGATCTTGACTTAACGGCAAACGAAAATGCAGTCATCTTACGAGGCAAACATCAAGAAGAATATCATATCATTTTTTATTGACAACTTTTAAAAAACTCTCAAAACCTTCGGAATAAACGACCTCGCCGGTACCCGTCACCCACAGAGCTTCGACGCCGTCAATTCCTTCAACAAACTCCTTGCCCGTTTCAAGAGGCATATTGAAGACTGCCGTGGAGAGCGCGTCGGCAATGCCGGAGTCGCGGCATATTATTGTAACACCCGTAACATATGACGCTGGACTCAGGGTACTTGGGTCAATGATATGGTGGTACCTTGTTCCGTCCACGGTATAATACCGCTCATATGAGCCGCTGGACACTACGGAATATCCTGATATCAATACGCTGCATAACTCTGTGTCAGGGCTTTCCTTATCCGGGTTTTTGATCCCTATATTCCAAGGCTCCATCCCGTTATTGCCCGGCTTGCCCCCTATGGCGCGGACATTCCCGCCTACGCTGATTAGAAGGGAGGAAACGCCTTCACCTTCAAGATATTGGGCTGTCCGCTCAACGGCATATCCCTTGGCTACCGACCCTACGTCAAGGCGCATTAAGGAGTCCGAAAGGTATACCGTCGAAGCTTCCTCGTCGATAATAATATCTTCGATGTCAGTATGCCGGGCGGCAAGCTCCAGCAGCTCCCGCGGGGGTACTTCGGCGCCGCTCGGGTCGGATATGCCTTTTTCCCTGTAATCATGCCATATTCTGAGCACCGGTCCCAAAGCTATGTTAGTCTTGCCGTCAGTCTCATAATACTGCTCTTTGGCAAAAAGCAGCATGGAGATTAGCTCCTCGTCGACCTTTACCGGAGCTATGCCGGCATTGTCGTTTATGCTTTTGATATTTTTTAAGCCTTCATAGCTGTTATAGATATCGAACAGCCTGTGATATTCCGTAAGCTTAACCTTAATCCGTTCGGCGAGGGCGGTAAATTCCTGCTTGCTTTCGGAATGGCCAACGATAGTGGTAACGGTATCGAAGAGCGATAAAAACTCCGCCTGATATCTTGTCTTTTTCCCGCATCCGGACGCGAACATAAGCATAACGGCGAGCAAAGATATAATAAGTCGTTTCATTTAATATTCCTTTTTTTAAGCTGAAATGAATGAAACACAGGCATTAAAAAAGCTGCCTCAAATCTTGCTTTTTAGAGATCGGAGGCAGCCAGAATCGTTATCAGTCCGCCGCTGCTTTAGCCAGGGCGGCTTGGAGGTCATCGATGGCGATGGTCACCGTCGCCAAGATGTCACTGCCGGTCGGGTGCCCTTTCTCATCTACGGTAATATCGGCTACTTGACCGGGGGTTTTGCCGGTTACATATTTGGCGAACGCTACCGCCTGTTCATCCCATTCCTTGCCGATTTTGGAGACTCTTTTCATTCCGTAGCCTTCACCAAGCTCATTCTTGGACTTGATACCGGCTTTAATGTCGCTGGTTATCTTGCCTGACTTGTCGAAATTGACTTTACCCTGACTCGCGTCAATGACACAGCTGGTTATCTTACCTTTGGAATCTTTGGTTATGGCTACATAGGTGGAGTAGGCTTCCGCAAGACCCGGCTTTTCACCGGCGTTGACAGAGTGCCCCATATTGGTCACTATCCCGAGCCCCAGCTCGTCGGAGGACGAAGCTCCAAGCTCCTGAGCCTGTGCAACAGCTTTTTCGATCGCTGCAATATATCCGCCGATAGACATGGTTACCGAGGTTTTCAGGTCCGAACCCGAAGGATGCTTGCCTTCGTCCACGGCGATAGCTTTAATCTCTTCAACCGTCTTACCTTCTACATATTTAGCAAGGGCCGCCGCCTGCTCGTTCCATTCCTTGCCGATGGGGGAGGCTTTTTTCATTCCGTAGCCTTCACCAAGCTCGGTCTTGGTCAAGAACATGGTATCCATTGGAGTAATAAGCTTACCGGACGCGTCGAAGTTTATCTTGCTCTGAACCGCTTCGATAACACATTTGACTATCTTATCCCCGTCAACCATGACCGCGACGATCGTCGAGTCGATTTGTGCCAAGCCCGGCTTGGCGCCGGCGTCGGCGGACTTATTCGCCGCCGTTATCACTGCAAGACCGGTCTTCACCTTAGTCTCGCCGCAGCCGGCGAAAAGCGCGGAAACGAGTAAAACTACTAGTACTACTGCAGCTAACTTTTTCATTGAAACTTTTGCCTCCTTTAAATTAGTCATCAGCTTTTGTATGCGGATCAATCCCTCATTAGCGCGGAGTAACGCCGCCAATGCGAGAAGACACCCTTTTGTACCTACCCGTTTTCGTCTATGCCTATACCGCCGGTTCTCATTCTATGATTAAGTCCGGACCTTCGCCATCTTTGTCTTCAGATACGATCTTCAGCAGTATTTTGTTGGGAAGACATGCGGCAAAATGGCCGGCATATTTTAGCCTGCCCGAACGGATACAGACCTTGTCGGGACAATCGGACTCGATAAAAGCGATACTTCTGTCGGCGTAGATTTGAAAGACCACATCCGGCTCGCCAAGTATTGAAAAAGAATCTTCTTTAGCAGTTGCAAGCTGAATCCTCTTGACTAATTTGGAATTATGGTATATCTCGGCATATGTTCCTTTTTCCGTAATAAAATACCTGCTCATAAACAAAAGCATAAGAGCTAAAAAGGCAACGGCCAAGATTAATATTAGATCCGCTTTTCTCAAATATTTCATCGAGGACCCCAGCCCGGCAGAAAGCTTCCCAAAAAAATCAACAGGGTGTGCAGTATAATCACGATCAGGAAGTTTTTGATCGAGACTATGAAAGTCTCTTCCTTTATTTGTTTATCAAAAAACAGATTGATATTTTTCTGTACCGGGATCAACGAGATAAGCAAAATAAGGCTGAGGGGTGAAAGGAAGCCCGACGTTACCATTACGATCACCGACAGATATGCCGTGTAATACAGCCCGGCGAAAAGCCACAGGGCTTTTTGCCCCAGATAATAGGCAAGCGTATACCGGTTTACCGCCACATCGTGCTTAACGTCGCATATATTGTTGGCAAGCATGATATTGGCGGTAAGGCAGAATGGTACAACGGACAACATAAGGAGCCCGGCGACGGATTTGATATCCAGAATCACAGATAGCTTCCAGTCATCAAGAAAATACGAAAATAGCCCGCCTTCGGGAACATTTATATATATCATAATAGCCGGAATCAGCAGTCCGTAAAAGAAACCGGAGACTATTTCACCATATGGCCCGTGAGAGATGGGGACGGGACCGTAGGAATAGATGATCCCAAAAAAGAAGCACAGGACTCCCAGGAGCAGAACCACCGGATTGGACAGGTAAACGAGAAACAGTCCCATAATTACACTTACCGCAAACAATGTAAGCAGTATCGCCATGGCCGTGGGCCGGGAAAACTGGAGGGTCTGATGGTTTTTTTTCGTATCGTAATAATTGTTGATCGTAGTTGCGGTTAGGTCGAAACAAAACATGCCCAGGAAAAACACCACCGTTTTGAGTGGGTCTATCCCGTAACCGGAGGAATGGAGATAAGCAAGACCCATCAAAAACGGGAACACGCTTGTTATTTTGGTTTTTATCTCGACATAGCTCAGGGTCTTCTTTACCATACCCATCGGAGAGACTACGCTTGCAATTTTGGTTTCGATACCCATCAGCACCGTTTCCTTTCGCAGGCGTTATCTATATGGAACGACAATCCTAAACTTAAAATGGTTTGCGAAAATAATGACGCTTTAACATTTTTTCGCAAATCATATTAATATAATAATGTCGTTACATCTAAAGAGCGGCAGCCTTGTCAAGCAGCAGCTCCAGCCTGGTCTTTTTGCTTTCGGAGCCCAACGAGGAGATAAGTTTTTTCGCCTTCGATCGGCATTCACTGATTTTGGACTGGGTATATTCAATCCCACCCGCCGCCATAACGGCATCCTTCAGTTCCTGGTCCGATAGACCGTTTTCTATTTTACCGCGTAACGTTTTATCGGCTCTCAGCGTGTAAATAAGCGGCAGCGTCATGACTCCGCGGCGGCAATCGGTAAGCACGGGCTTCTTTGCCTTTTTTTCCGAAGATACAAAGTCCAGGCAGTCATCGACAAGCTGAAAAATTATACCTAACTGTTTGCCTATTTCGATATAAACTTCCTTGGCTTCCGGCAGCTCGTCGGAAAGAAGGAAGCCTGCGTGGAAGGACGCCTCAAACAGCGCCGCCGTTTTACCGGATATTATCCTAAAATATTCGCGCTCTGTAAGATCTAGATTCCCGGTGTTGCTTAATTCTCTGACCTCACCGAGACAGATCTCGGTAAGGTATGCGGGCAGAACGCCGTCGGTTTTTTCCCTACTCATTTCCCGGGGCGATATTGCCGAAGTAAGTTCAAAGGCAAGGCAGAACAGATAATCCCCGCAGAGGACAGCGGTCTTTTCGCCAAATTTCACATGTAAGGCGTCGATGCCCCGGCGCATATCGGCGTCGTCGATAATGTCGTCATGAATAAGCGTCGCCAGATGCAATAGCTCGACGGCTGCGGCGGCATTTATCGCGCCATGACCAACAAGGCCGTCGCCGCCTATGGAACAGGCAAGCAAAGCTCGCGCCCGGATGCCTTTCCCGACTGCCCGGGCAAGATGCGAAGTCTGGCGCCTTATAAGGGTCGGAGCGGTCTTCAGGAGTTTTCGGACTTCTAACTCCGTCAGACGCAGGGCTTCTTCATATTCAAGCCTGTCAGTGGAAAGACAGGACTCGCTTATAGATGCCAAACTCGATTTGTTAGTCATGATAGATATATAACCGCCTTACTAACCCTAATCGTTTCCAGCCTTTTTTCAGGAGCGGGGTAACGTAATAGTCCAGGCCGAAGATGCTTCCTGCGCCCCAGAGCATGACTATTGCCGCAAAGATCATCCAGAAACTTGACAGATATAGGCCCGTGGTGGTAACGAACATGGACATCAATACTAGGGATAACGCACTGGACGGTGTAGTGAATAGCCCCCCGATCAGCGCAAGCCCGATGAGTATCTCAGCGGTGACGATGAATATCTGCATCGCCACCTGGACCCAGTCGTAAGGCATAATACAGGTGTTGATAAACCAGTTCATAACGGGTATATCAAGCTTGAAAGCGAAGTCGGCGAGGGTGGATTCGGCTAGCGACTTGCCGCTTACAAATATCATCTTGAAGATGCCGAAGATATCCCAGTTGATAATGACTGTCCCGGCAGCGGACGCCGAAGTTGCTGCTCCGGTGGCGGCGGTCACTGCATCGGACGCCGAGACTGCTGCTCCGGTGGCCGCAGTCACCGCATCGGCCGCTGATGTAGCTGCTCCAGTGGCAGCGGTCACCGCGTCCGATACCGAGGCGGCAGCATTCGTCGCTGAGGTAATTGCGTCGGTTGTTTTACCCAGCAGGGAATCGAACCAGGCGTTTGCCCCTCCGAAAAAACCTTTAAGCTTAGGGGCCCCGAACCAGCCATCCACTATTTTCATAACGCCTTCGAATAGCCATACGGCACCCAGCCAAAGGCGGAGCGGAACCAGAAGAAAGCTGGGCGTCCGATTGCTTAGATGCCCTCCGACAAAACTTCGTTTATTGCGTACGGTGAAAAATTCGTGTTTGAGATAGCTGAATACCTTGTTCCAACCGAGCACCTGGACAAAATATACGATATTTATAAAGTGCTTTGTAAACATCGCGAGGATTGACGGGAGGTTTATCATTATTCCGGGTAAGCCTACCCTGGCGACTGCGTATCTGCCGCCGAGGCTTACCATGACCCCGTGGAATTGGGGCTTATACTCTTCAAGTTTGCCTTTGCCCGTTATGGACACATATATATTGTGCGCCACGTTATCGGCGCTTAGCTCACAGTTTTCCACCATTTGAGGCACAGGTTCGGACTCACCCGCAGAGGTATAATTGATATTATCTCCAGCAACATACAAGCATTTATCGTCTGTGGACCTGAGGTATTTGTCCGTATTCAACCTGCCCCGGCGGTCGCAAGGTACAGTCTCACCGGCCTTGACGGTTACATGAGCGGATTCGATGCCGCCAACCCAGATCACCGTACCGGCGGCATGCCGACTAACCTTTTCTTCAAAACTCAAATCGATGAAATCCCCGCCAATCTCGGTTACTTTAGTGTTGAGTAGCACGCCCACCCCCATCTTCTCAAGGCGGCGCTGTATTTTTGCGGAAAGTTTTTCCGGAAGGATAGGGACAACGCGGGGAAGGAGATCTACATTAAATATAGATACCTCTTTCCGGTCTATCTCGAACCTGTCGCATAATATCGGAACGTATTCGGCAAGTTCACCCGCCATTTCGACTCCCGTCAAACCTGCGCCGACGACATGGAAGGTAAGCAGCCTGCGTTTTTCAAGCTCGTCAGTTTCCAAAGCAGCCTGCCTGAAGCGGTTAAGTATATGCTCCCTGAGCCTGATGGCGTCTTCATAAGACCATAAGGGCATGGAATGCTCCTCCGCTCCCGGGATACAGAAATAAGCCGGGCGTGAACCTGCAGCCATTACCAAATAGTCGTATTCATAAGACCCGTTTCTTCCGAGGACGGTTTTTTTGCCGAAATCGACGGACTCAACAAAGTCCTGAACGAATTGGACCTTTCGGCCTGCAAAGACCTTTTTGAAGCTTATCCTGATACTGTCTTCTTCGACCCTTCCCGCAGCAACCTCATGGAGCTCCGTAAGCATGGTATGAAACGGGTTTTTATCAATAATTGTGATCGACGTACCGGCATCCTTTTTGAATTTCTTAGCAAGTTTCTTTGCCGTAAGTATTCCTGCGTAACCCCCACCGATGATAACTATTTTACTCATATGCCCTATCATCCCTTTCACAGCTTAAGTATATATGTTGAGTTAAGTTTATAAATTCAACATACTTGCCTTGACCCGTAAGATGAAAAAAACCGTTGCTTCGATTTCACAGTGAAGAGCAGCACATTTATTTGTTACTAATATCACAATCTTATTATAAGATGGATAAATATATAAGTCAATGCAATGCGGACCGATATATAAAGGATCCATGAAAAACCTAAAAAAATTAAATGTTTTTCACTATCACAATATGATATGCTGGTAAAGGATAAATCAAATTGAACTATCCGTTCTTGATTTTAACAATATTTCCATTAACTTCACCTCACTCTTCAAACTTCAAAAAAGTCAACAAAAAAACTCGCTGAATAAAGCGAGTTTTAGTTGACTTTTTTGAAAGTAATCTTAACCAATATTAAGTCTCTTGAGCCTCTTTACAAGCAATACTATACTTTGTTAAATAGTCTGCTTCACTATGGCTTGCTAGTCCTTCCTGAACATTAGCCCCGACTGAGGTCCCGGAACGCAACTATTAATTTGCTAATGTTTTCGATATTCCTGGCTTTTTATCCATTAATCCACACAAATCTACTATTCGAACAGCAAAAGCAAAAGTCCGATATTGATATCGAATATAACTTATAAGATATTATCTTGTTCCACCCGAATCCGAATCACTTCACTATCAAAGTCCCCATTTAATTGAATCTGGATTCCTGCCTTCATCAAAGCTTTGCCGCTTAACACAAGATCTTTTCCTTCCAACATATAAAGAGCGTTTTCGTTTAAGCCTTTCAAATAAATTTTTGGTAATTCATCACCAAAATGATTGTGATGAAGAAAGGCGAATAAAACCGCCTCAGTTTGGGATTCATTGATGTACATCACAGCTACTAAATGGCTAGTTCTAGGGGAAAGTAAGCGATATTGCCTCCCATGTTGGATTACATCCCGGATTTCTTTATATAGCTTAATTAATTGTTTAGCCTCATCTTTTTCAGCATTACTCCAATTTAATAAATTGTCGCCAATACCCAGATTACCCATCATCGCTGAATGAAAACGGTATTTTAAAGACAATTGCCGGTGATTAAGCCAGTTATGTTCATTGGTAACCCAGGCTTCCATTATTTTGGCGCAGTATGCATATGAAAATCCTTCTTGAATAAAGAGTCGGTCAAAGGCATCAGTGTTGTCACTGGTCCAGACTTGGTCGAAGTATTGTAATATTCCTAAATCAGCCCGGCCGCCTCCGCCGGAACAAGATTGAAAAATTACTCCCGGATGTTTCCGGCGCAATTGAGAAACGATCTCATATACTCCCCAAACATGACGGACCCAAATTTCACGTTGTTCCCCGGCTGGAGCGGATGGAAAGCCGGGTTCACTAAAGTTGCGGTTCATATCCCATTTGATAAACTTAATATTGTTTTCGGAAAGTATTTTATCAAGAAAACCATAGATATATTGCCGAACATCCTCCCGGGCTAAATTTAAAATCAATTGATGCCTTATTTGAGTATTTTCACGGGTTTCATAGTGATAGGCCCAGTCAGGGTGAGAGCGATATAAATCACTGTCAGGATTAACCATTTCCGGTTCAACCCAAAGGCCGAAATCCATCCCTAAGCTGTTGACTTTATCAATAAGCCCTTTCAAGCCTTGAGGAAATTTATTTGGATTGACATACCAGTCGCCAAGCCCGGATTGATCATTGTTTCTACCGCTAAACCATCCATCATCCATGACAAATAATTCTACTCCAATGGCGGCGGCGATTTCAGCCAACTCACCCTGTTGTTCCTCATTCACATCAAAATAAGTAGCCTCCCAGGAGTTATATAGCACTTTTCGGATTTGATTCCGCCCGGGTTCCGGGAGAATATATTTAAGTTGATACTGATGCATATTTCGACTGACTGATCCAAAGCCGGCATTCGAATACCCAAGGACAAATTTAGGCGTCAAAAAACTAGCACCGGGATTTAAAACCCAGCTAAAATCAAAGTCTTGAATCCCGGCGCTTATTTTGATTAAATTAAACTTATCTTTTTCAAACACAATCTTCCAGTTACCGCTGTAAGCTAAAGCGCCAAAATAAATTTCACCGGTATCCTCTGTTGCTTGACCATTTTTATCCAATGTATAATAAGGATTTGCGAAGTGACTGGTGGTACCTCTTCTACTTTCCAGTATCATTTTGGTATCAGGGAGTATAACTTGATCCAATTGGGTTTCTCCGGCCCATTTCCCGGTTAAATAAGTGAGCCGGTAATTTTTACCTTTTGGTACATAAGTTGAACCGGTAAGTACCTCTTCGAGAATGATGTCACTATTACCTTGATTAATAATCTCCGCTGTTCGTTCAACCATATCGCAATCAGGGATAAGTGAATAAGTTAACTTGACTTCCAGAGGATAATAACTTTCTTTAAAATACAATACCAGCCTATCTTCTTCAATAGAATAAGTATCATATATTAAAACAATATCCCTCACTTGGTCGTGGTAGGTTAGTTTCAAACAGGGTTCGGTATATTTCGCTTTAGACCAGGCCAAATATTCTTCGGCATAGATATCATTCCCAAAAGTAAAGGGATATAGAGCTTGAGGAGAAGTATTTGGATAATCGGATAGAAAAGGCAGTTTTTCTCCAAAATAAATGTGATGAATGGTGCCTTCAGCAGTTAAGCCAATCACATATGCAACATTAACACATTCTAATACCCAAATATTACGATCAAGATCAACTTTAACCATTTAAATATCACCCGCTACTATAGATAACTCTCTTTATTTTCGTTTAATTGTTACACCCTCTACCGTAATTTTTACTGGTTCTCTGTAAACATTAAGCAGAACGGCATCTCCTTCAACCACTTTAAAAACGGCTTCCTCTTTTGTAACCGATACTTCCAACAATGACCCGGCATAAGTTATTCTAAACCGGTAAGATTGCCACTCGTCCGGTAATGTTGGATTAATAATCAACGTATCGCCATCCGTCCGAAGACCGCCAAAACCGGATACCATGCTTGCCCAAACCCCGGCCGCTGATGAGGAATGGATCCCTTGTTCCGTATTCCGGTTGTAATTATCGAGATCCAACCGAGCAGCGTAAGCTAAAAAGTTGTATGCTTCATCCAATTTCCCTAATTCAGCCGCTAAAATTGCATGTAATGAAGGTGATAAAGACGATTCATGGGAAGTTCTGGCTTCATAAAATTCATAATTTGCCTTTTTCTCCTCCATTGTAAAGTCTTGACTGAAGAAATAAGGCAGGTTCAGAAAATCCGGCTGTTTGACCATATTGAAACGAAAAATCTTGATATAGGCCCAATGCTTATAGATTGGGACTTGGGACATAGGAATATTTTTAACGTCAATATGAGGTAAATCAAAGTAACCATCGTGTTGTTCATAGATACCTGTTTCCTCATCCTTTAAAATCCGCATCTTATCCGCCATTCGCTTCCATTCCGCGGTTTCGTTCGGGGTCAGTTGCACCTTCTTAACAGTTTGCTCATATAAGTCCGGAACGTTTTGTTTCATCTCGTCCAGTACTTCCAGCGTATAGTTGAACATCTTCTTCCCGAGGTAATTGGTGTAACAGTTATGGTTAACCATCATATGGAACTCGTCAGGACCCATTACCCCGTAAAAACCAAAGTCACCTTTTTTCGGACTCCAGCCGCCCCAGCTGGCCATACAGCGGCACATTTGCAATAGCATTTCAATTCCTTCATTATATAGGAACTGTTTATCCTTACAGACTTTGTCATAATGCCAGATAGCATAATAAATCGCTTCATTCTGATGGATTTCCAGTTCAACATGTTGCCAGGTACCCATCTCTTCAACGCCGGTAATGGTGGCGAACGGATAACGCGCGCCTTCCAGATCAACTCGCTTGGCATTTTCCAATGCCTTGGGAAGATAATGATAGCGGTACATCAACAATTTCCGAGCAATCTCGGGGTTTAAGAACATATACATTCGGTGACAATAAACTTCCGTATCCCAGAAGTTAACTCCGTTATATACTTCGCCCCCTAGCTTGCAAATGACGTTCCGCCGGTCACTCTCTCCGTGGTAGTTGATATACATTGCATACAAGGAGTATCTTACTCCTTGTTGCAACTCGGGATCACCTTGAATTTCAACATCCATCCGCTGCCAAAAATCGGCCCAGCACCGGTTGTGTTTTTCAAGGGCTTGTTCATAGGTTATAGTGGAATATTTTTTAGCTAAATTTAACCCATTCTGCCAAACCTGATCTACCCCACCTGTTTCTTCCCAGTAATTCACCACTAACTTGTCGAAAGAACTAGTCTGCTTTTGATTGAGTTGCAAAGTAAACTCCACTCCAACAAACTTCTCGCCTTCAACGTACCGGGGATTGATGGTTTGATCAAAAATCAATCTAAAACTGGAAAATAAATTTATCTTACTACGCTGGGTCCGGGATTGGATACAGTAACAACCATCGGTAAATTGTCTCCGTTCGCAGGTCCAAAAGTTGAGGTTTTCATTTTTTTCTTGACTGGAACCGGTTCCCTGAGTTTGGTCCCACCCGGCGGCCAGTTCATAAATGGTATCAAAGTTCAGACCAGAACATATTTTCACTTCTCCGGAAAAATTCAGCGGTTCGAAAATGATCTTCTGACAACCCATGGCGGTATTAACGATATCGGTGAACCGTAAAAAAGTAATCCGGAGTTGTTTATTTTTCGAAGTTGTCCAAACAAATTCCCGTTTTAAAGTAGCGTTTCGCAAATCAAGGGTTCTCTGGAAATCCGAAAATTTCACCTTGCCCAAATCTAAGCTTTCCCCGTCAATACTAATCCGGGTATAAAGCCAATCCACCGCATTGATCATAGTGGCACCTTCAGTGATAAATCCTTTGAATACTTGAGGATACTTAATATCCATTATATCGTACAGCTGGCTGAAGTAACTGCCCAACAAATGTTCTCCGGAATAACCCTCTTCGAAGTAACCACGGACACACATAAATTCATTGGCTAAAGAGAAAATTGATTCCGACAACCGTTGTTTGACGGGATCGAACCCTTCCTCAACCACTAACCACGGGTCAACTTTAAAATATTTTTCAGAAGTTTTAAATAAATGCATCTTCAATATCCTCCATAATTTTTATCAATGCTTTTGTTTCATTCGATCATATACGTCCTGCAACGTTCCTTGAAACGGCCCCGGTGTTTCCATTTTGATGGAGACCAAGGCGGCGGCGAATTTAAGTGATTCGGCTACATCATGCTCCATCCGCCAGGATAAATAAGCAGCAAAAGTGGTGTCTCCCCGACCGGTTCGTCCAACTACGCTACGATTGGAAAACTTTTCGTAATAAGTCTTGCCGTTAACTCTAGCTAAAACGCCCTCCGCCTTGGTTATGACTGTCTCCGGGCAACCCCAATTTTCGAGGATAATGGAGGCTTCTTCAAGATCATCGGTACCGGTTAGAACCTTAGCCTCTACAACATCTAATTTCGCCTTGCTCATTTGTTTTACGATCGCTTGTTTTTGGGGGACATCTTTAAAAGCGATCTCACAGGTTACCGGATCTACTTGCCGGACAAAACTCTGCATATCAACCGAGAGATTGTATCCTTGAGCTTTTAAACCCTGAATTAAATCCATATCAAATTCTTGATCGGAAATTCCAGCTAAATGCAGGTATTTGGTTTTCAAGGACGGAATCTCATCCAACTTAAATAATCCGGCGCTTTTTCGGATCATAAGCCGTCTTTCGTCGACATTAGCAGTAGGATGGATAACAACGGCAAAAGTGGTTTTCGCAGCCGGGATGATAAATGTATCTATACCCAAATCCTGTATGGGTTTGTTAATAGATTCATCTTTTTTGGCCATTTTAGTTATAACTGCAACCTTTTTGCCTACCCGCGACGCCACCATGGCCCCACATAACACCGCGCTCCCCGGCGAGGCTTTTGTTTCACCCTGGTAAGGTGTAATTTCATCAAAACACATATGCCCTAGAAATGTAATATCATATGTATTCATTTTTCTCTCCATCTCAAATATAAGTATTAATCTCCTTAATTATTTTTAATCGGAAAATATAAGGTATATTGCTCATCTTCCACTTCATAAAGGGGAATGAATTTAATCGTTTCATATAGTTACTTATATATAACCGGCATAACCTTTACTTTGGTAATGCCGGTTGTGATAATGCATTGAATGTTTAATCCGTTAATATTACCCTTTAATAGCACCGGAAAATGCACCTTTGGCAATATATTTTTGGAAGAATACAAAGACTAACATCGGTATTATTGCAGCTATCACAATTACTGCAGATTGAGTTGTAGCGGGAATACCATATTGACCCTGAATCATAGCGATACCTAAGGTAACAGTCCGCATCTCCATTTTTTGGAGCAATAACAAGGAGAACGGTAATTCGTTCCACATTGATTGAAAACCAATTATAATTAAAATCCCCATCATCGGTAACGCCATTGGTGTCGCAATTTTGGTTAATATCACCCAAGTACTTGCGCCGTCGATACGAGCGGATTCAATAATTTCGTAAGGTAACGTATTAAAAAATGTAGCCATAATATAGGTTCCAAACGGAGCAAAATATGCAGTCCAAACCAGAATAACGCCCCAATAAGTATTTGTTAGATGAAACTTAGCGCATATTTGAAAGATTTGTAAGGATAATAGCATCTGTGGAAAGATCATTAAAAAGAGAACGATTAAAAACAACGGTAACCGCAAGCGAAAATTCAACCGCCCAAATGCAAAACCCGCTGTAATACAAACAAACAGATAAAATAACATTGCCGACGGAATAAGAATCAAATTGTTTCGAAAATAATAGAGCAAATTTCCTTGTTCGGTTGCCACTTTATAATTATCTAAGACCCAATGCGCCGGTGGAAGGACTCTGTTATCGATATATTCATTTACTTGTTTAAAGCTGGTTATAAATATGTGAAAAAGTGGATATATCGATATAATTGCAAAGATTATTAATACAAGATAAATGATCAACTTAATGTTTTTATTCATTTTCAGGCCGCCTCATCAATCTGATTTGCATTACCGCAATAATAGCACAAATAACAAAGAGAATTACCGCCCAAGCACTGGCGTACCCCATTTTTCCGTTAATAAAACCAATTCCGTATAAGCCATATTCCAATGTATAAGTGCTATACCCGGGTCCGCCCTGACTAAAGGTATAGATAAATGAAAAAGCGCGGGCTACGTTTTCAATAACCGACATTACAACCAAAAACTCAATACTAAACCGGATCGAAGGTAAGGTAATATTCCAGAATGTACTCCACCAACCTGCTCCGTCAATCCTGGCCGCTTCATATAATTGCTCATCAATCCCACCCATTGCAGCCAAAAAATAAATTGTGCCAAACCCGATTCGCATCAAAACACTAAAAATTAAACCTAATGATAATAACGCTAATAAAGGTTTATTCAGCCAATCCAGCGCCCAAGAATGTAAACCGGCCATTTGCAATAAACTGTTCAAAGGACCATTCGATCGTAAAAACAGATTAAAGATCATCCCTAAGATTACGTAACCCAAAACGTTTGGTAAATAAATAATTGCTCTAAAAAATTTCCAACCTTTAAGCCCGTCTCTTAACAAAGCCGCCAAACACAACGGGATAAAAACACCAAATGGGATAAACAATAATAAAAGGAGCGTATTTTTGATAGACTGCCAAAATCTTTCATCTTGAAACATTGAATAAAAGTTATCAAATCCAATCCAATTTACCAAACCGAAACCTTTCCAATCGGTAAAACTGTAGTAAAAATTTGAAATCATTGGGAAGAGGATAAATATGAATGTAAGTATCATCAACGGTGAGATTAACCAATACGCATCCCGTTTTTCTTGAGTTTGCAAGTTCGTTTTTTTTACTTTAACAACATCCAAATTTCTTAGATATTTATCTCGTAGTTCTTGAGTTTGTAAGTCCATTTTTTCCAAAGCCATCAAACTCCTTAATTAAAAGACATAGTTATGGGTTTTAGGAGCCGCTTTCATCCCCACTCCGGGAATGAAAGCGGCAGGTAACTTACTTTATAGTCGCAATGATATTTTATCTATGTTGCGCTGCAACTTTTTCTACTTGCTCAACGTATTTATCGGCGTTAATCTCTCCAGTTATCAATAATTGTTGAGTAACGGCGATAAGATCTTGTTCAAAAGAGCCAATAAACCAGGTTTGATAATCCTCAGAAATATTCTTTTTAAGATAACCGCCGATTTCTTTTAATACGGGGTATCCTAGAGCTTCAGTATCCAAGTTGGTATTCGGAGATAATGCGCCGGTACCCGCGACAAAAGTCTGAGCCCCTTCGCTCCTGGCATAAAATTCGGCGTATTTAGCCGCCATTTCTTTGTTTTTAGACCATGTCAAGACTCCATAGCCAATACCAACGGGTTGGAATGATTGCATATCTTTATTCTTTGCTTCGGCAAAGTTAATCGATGGGAAATACCCGATGTTATCCTTGCCAAGGGCATCGCTGAATTGTTTCCAGTTGGCGATATCCGAGAGCAAGCCGCAGAAAATAGCGCCTTTACCGGCGGCAAACATATTAATGGCATCCATAAAATACGGGATGGAAGCGCCATTCGGATCAAAATAACCTTTTTGTTTCAATTCCACCATCATCTCAGCTGCTTTTTTGAAAGCGGCATTGTTTGCAAAACTTTGTTTTCCGGTTTTTAACCCGGCAACATCTTTACCGTAAACATTCGCAGCTAAAGCGCGGAACATAAAGTTAGCGGTATAATCCCTGGTTCCACCGGTAATCGGAACAATTCCGGCAGCTTTTAACTTTTCACAAGCCGCCAAGAAGGAATTCCAATCTTTTGGAGGAGTATTGGGATCAAGACCTGCTTTTTTGAAATAAGCTTTATTGTAATAAAAACCGAAACCTTGTGAAGTCATGGGGATTAATTTGATGCCTTTTTTTAAGTTACGATCGGTGGCGGCGACTTTCCAACTATCTTCAGGAATTTCTTTACGCCAGGATCTGATATACTTGTCCAGTTTAACCAAAACCGTATCTAATTCATATACATCGCCTCTTGCGCCATGTAACATGGCTACATCCGGTCCATCATTGGCTTGGGCGGCAGCGCGCAATAACTGATAATATTGATCATTCGGTTGCGCTACATGATTAATCTTGACGTCGGGATATTTTTTCATGAACATGTTGTCGATTTTTACCATAATTTGATGCATATTAGGATCGGCATACTTAAAATCCCAAACAGTCAGTGTGATTTGTTTCCCGGCATTAACTGCACTAAAGCTACAAATCATTGCAGCAACTAGTCCGAACAGCAATAACCCAGACACAATTTTTTTAAATCTTGACATTCATTTTTCCTCCCTAACATTTTTAGTGGTAAGAACAACAAGTTTGAAATCATTAACCCATACTGCTTAAATTATTAGCTGAAAAATCACCTCCCTGCCATACTAAAAGATATTTTCTTAAGCAACCAAAATACTTTAAATTTATTATATCAGCCAAACAAGATTTACCGCTGCTGATAGTTGTCATGAATTTTGGCTTTGACCCATGATCATTGTCATGGATCTTTTAATTAATAAAAATATTTATTTATGCTTTTTTAAATTTGAAAAACAGCGGCATTTTGCCGCATTTCGTCGGCAATATTGCTTAAGCGTTCAGAAAGTACAGTTACTTGTTGGGCCATCGCGCTTTGTTCTTCAGCAGTGGCTGAGATCTCTTGAGTACTAGCCATACTTTCTTCAGTAATTTCCGTGATATTTGTAACAGCAGCGAGCACAGTGTCATTTTTTGCTTTCATATTTTGGGCGAACTGAGCAATTTCATTTATTTTAGCGACTACTGCCATTAATTCTTTGAAGATTTCATTAAAGGTTACCGTTGCTTTTGTTGCTGAATTTTTCCCTATCTCGGCTCTAGCGGCAACCTTTTTGGTGACTTCGGCGGCATGATTGGCCCGTCCTATCATTTGCTCGGTAAGAGTCGAGACATGCTGAGAAGCTTGTTTTGAGCGTTCAGCTAAATTACCGGTTTCTACAGCTACTATACTAAACCCCCTACCGTGTTCCCCGGCCCTTGCCGCTTCGATGGAAGCATTCAGCGCTAATAAAGTAGTTTGTTCAGCGATTTCCGTGATTTCCGAGGTGATTTCCCCAATTTTTCCCATCGCTTTATTTAGTTCAGCGATGACTTCATTAATTTCCCTGGTAGAATTATAAAGCTCGTTTATTTCAACCGCTACTTCATCCGTTACTTTTTGACCGGTAATTGCTGATTGAGCAACTTTCTCTGAAACAGTGGTAATATTCGAGGTTTCATCTGAAACATGACGAACTATTTCCCCAAAGTATTTAATGGTGTTCGCTGTATTATAGATTTGTTCCGATTGATTAGTAGCAGCACGGGCTAACCCATCCATAGCTTGGGCAACTTCTCCCGCCGCTCTCCCGGAGTCATTTGCAGCTGTTTTTAATTCATTACTGGCTTGAGAAATAATTCCCGATTGTTGGCTAATATTAAAAATTAACTCTTGTAAACCCTCCATTGCTTTATTTAATTCACCGGCCACATCCGTTACCTCGCGGCACCCGAAAATTTTAGCCCGATAAGATAGATTTCCGAAAGCTAAAGCTTTAGACGCCTTTTCAATTTCTTTTAGAGGCCAAGAAACAGAGGTGCTGATGAATAATCCCAAAAATACAGCAATAATTGTACTAACTATAATAAACACAAAAGTAATTTGTTTTGATCTGACTGAATTCACTATACTCAAACTTGATATTGTATAAGAATTACCCTGAAGATCATATTCAATATCTTTAATATCAATTAAAATAGTAACGATTTTGGGCGATATTAACCCATAATTCTCTTTACTAACTGGTAAATCAGCGGCTTTTTTTAATTCATTTAAATCAGCGACAATTTTTTGAGCTTTTTTTTCATTAAAACTCTTTATCTCTTCAACCCTAACCTCCATTGAAGAATAAAGGTTATTTCTGAGATACGGATTATCGTTTCCATCCAGTAAACATTGAAAGTAATTATCTTTGTAATCAATTAGGTTCTGTTTAAAGACGCTTATTGAATTCATAATCCTCAATGTATCATCAAACATTTTTTTATTTATTTCTTGCATGGCGTTAACATTGCGAATCCCTATATATCCAATTAAAATGAGAAAAACTACCATGATTCCAATAACAGTCAATATCTGAAAAAACACTCTCACTTTATTCAAATAAGGAATTGAAAGAAGATTGAGTCCTATTTTTTCAAGTTTTCCTTTCATTATTTTCCCTCCATTGTTAAAAAATGTAATAATTTTTGATGTCTACTCATAATTAGATACCAAATAATGTCAATCGCAATTGGTGTTTTTCTGATTTACCAGGCCTTTTATTTTTTATATCGGAATAACGAAAATAATAATTAGTTATAATTGTCATGATCAAAAAAGACCCATGATAATTGTCATGGGTCTTGTGGTACTAAAACAACCCGTGCTAAATAATTCCAGGTTTTCCAGTAATCCATGGTATTAAAATTTTAATAGTAAAGCCCTGATTTGGCCCGGACTCAACCTCGAATCTACCTCCCAAATCTTTCACTCTCTCCTGAATGCCGGTCAATCCACAACCCAATTTAATGTTAGTTGTTCCCAACCCGTTATCCCTAATAGTAATACTTATTAATTTATTCTTCAGATGAATATTGATAAAAACATGATTGGCTTGTCCGTGGCGAAAAGTATTGGTTAACGCCTCCTGTATTACCCGATAGATTAACCAATCCATCTCTTCTGTCAAACTATAAGGTAAATCAACCATATGAGCCGAAACTTCAATTCCCGTTACCTCTGAAAAGGCGGTAATCAGGGAGGAAATCGCCTGAAGTTGACTGACCTCAATTGGAGGACGTAGGGCCCTAACGGCTCTTCTAACTTCCACCAAAGCTTCCCTGGCTTGTTCCCTGCCGCTATCCAGTTTTTCTAAAGCCTGTTCTTTTCCGGCGATAATTAATTCTCGAGTATAATCCAACACCGCAATCAAGTTCGTTAAAATATATCCGACGGAATCATGAATTTCCCGTGAGATCCGATTCCGTTCATTCATAATACTTTCCCTTTGTTGTCGTATCGTATAATCCTGGAGTCCTAAATTGGCTTCAACTAAACGGACATTTGACTTTTGGAACTGTTCCGCTTGTAAGGAGAACTGAGTGACCAGGTCTAATAATCCCCGGATCAAAATACCGCAAATTATCGCAATAATACATTCCCCCCAAGGGAGAACAAAATCAGCAATTCTCGGACTTATATGGGAATAACCCCAGGTCTGATCGGTTAAATACCTTTCCCAGGTCATCAAGACAATTAAAAAAAGGCTGGAACAAATTCCAATCCAGGTCGTAGCAACTAAAAATATCTCAAATAAAATTACTGCGATTAAAGGAGCATAGATTGGCATTTGTTCAGGCATTGAATTTATAACGATTAATGCTAAAAAACTCCGTAAAGTAAACCCGATAACCCTAATCCAATCAATATTAAACAAATGAGTAATAATGGCCAGACAAGCCGAGATGAGTAAGATGATTAAAAATTGAGGTTCCCAATAAGGAGGGACCCCCACCGGTTTGTATAGTAAATAAAGATTCCACGCCAAAGCGTAAATCAACAGGCTAAGAAGAATTGTTCCGAGGCGAATCAGGTACGAAAACCGCACCATAGAAACCCCCTACCGAATATTTTTAAATCACACCGTGCTTAATCGCGTATTTTACAACATGAATCCTATCTTTCAAATCAAGTTTGCTATAAATATTACTTACATGATTACGTACCGTACCTTCAGTCAAAAATAGCGTCTCGGCAATCTCTTTATTATCGTGTCCTAATGCCAATAAACGAAAAACATCATATTCTCGCGGTGTTAATATTTTTTGAATATTTGGTTCAATATCGGTTTGTTCTACCGGCGCCGGTATTGCATTCAATTTATTGATTAGTTTGGCCGCTACATCGGAGGCCATTAATACCCCACCGTTATATACCGTTAAAATTGCTGCTTCCACTTCAGAAGGCTGAATATCTTTTAAAAGATAACCGGCTATACCTAATTTTAAGGCCTCAAAAACGTACTCATCATCGCTAAAAGTTGTCAACATAATAATTTTTGACTGCGGGCAGCTTTCTCGGACTCTCCGGGTACATTCAACTCCGTCCATTACCGGCATTCGTACATCCATTAATATAATATCGGGAAGATATTGGATGGCAAGCTTCAAACATTCCTCACCGTTACATGCTTGCGCGATAACCTTGAGATTTGGATTACGCATTTCCAATATTGACCCTAAACTCTCCCGAAAAAGCTTCTGATCATCGGCCAATAATATCCTAATTGGTTCCGTAAGGATTCCTTCTTTCATTAATTCCGTAAGGATTCCTTCTTTCATTGTAATTTTTATTATTACTATTCGCCTTGATTGTCAGGTCTTCCTCTAAAAAGTCTGCATATGTAAATCCTTATGATCTAAAATCACCGCAAAGCCGTTCGTTGGCTTTATCCATTGCTTTTTCATTATCAGCGCTCATTTCTTTTGCTGCTTTTGCTACATGATTAATTTTGGCTAAAACCATTTCCAGTTCATTAAACATTATAACGGCTATTACTTCTGAAATTTAGCCCCTTTCAGTCATTCAACGACTACACCTTTTTTCAGAATAATATTCGCATAAAGAGCCGATTCGCCGGTGGCTAGTACGGCATAAGCCTGTTTCGCTCTTTCATAAAAGGCAAACCGCTCAATATGTTCAAATTCAGCAGCCTTTTGATCGTATTTTTTTAAGATCGCCCGATATTCACCCCAAATCGGAGTTTTTACGTCATCTCCCGGTACAACCTCCATCAAAGCCACTGGCGATTTCACATAAGGATCAAGCGGGAAAAACTTCAGGATGGCATTCAGCAATTCCGGGACATTATGCCCGTCCGCCCTTACAATCCGCTGGGCTATTGACTCCGCCGGAAAATTGCCGTCCGCGATAACCAGTTCATCCCCATGACCCATTTCCATCATAATTTTTAGCAATTCCGGAGAAATAATTTTCGGTATTCCTTTTAACATTGATATCCCCCTCATTGAATAAATTGACGGTAAAGCTTGCTTCTACTACTTAGAAAATACTCCCGTGCTTTTTGATCTTTGACAAATGAATCAAGCAGCTGGTTCAATAGTAACTTTAAAACCCATACTTTCTAAACGTTTGACAGAACGCTTCACAGTGGCTTGACGAT